>JBEPUG010000060.1:0-18768 GCA_041691695.1 Flavobacteriales bacterium | reverse complement strand
CTCCGGACATGGTGGGATGTGCAGTGATATCGCAAATTCCCATGACCACGTGAAGATGCTGTTGATGATCGACAGGACAAGAGTCATCCGTAAAGCCGGTTCATGAACGATCCGTTGATCTACCAATGGGCGCTCGTGCTGCTCTTCGGCATCGGCTTTTTCTTCGTGGCGCCGTTCTCGCGCAGTGTTTCGGAATTCTTCACAGCGAAGTCCGGCAAGGGCAAGGCGCCGGGCGTTTTCCTGCTCACAAGCAGCTTGACGATCTCGTGGATCTTCGCGAAGTCCATCACCAATGCTGCGGACCTCGGTGCGGAGTTCGGCTTGGTGGGCGGCATCGGCTACGGCATCTACTACCTGTCCTTCATCACGGCAGGCGTGGTGCTCGTGCAGCTGCGCGTGAAGGGTGGCTTCACCAGCATCCACCACTTCCTTCAGAGTCGATTCGGCCGAACGGCCGTTACTGTGTTCTCGCTGCTGATCGGCATCCGATTGTTCAACGAAGTATGGAGCAACAGCATGGTGATCGGCAACTACTTCGGCGCGGTCGGAACGACCGGATATTACGCGGCGATCCTCGCCTTCACCGCGCTGACCTTGGCGTATTCGCTGAAGGGCGGCCTACGCAGTTCGATGCTCACGGACGCCATCCAGATGGCCTTTTTCGGGTTGCTGTTGGCCTTGATCTTGGGCTTCATACTTCCTCGCCCGGAGGTCTCCGTCAAAGCCTACCTCGGCTCCGGTACGTGGAGTTGGGCCACCGGCGGGAATTTCGCGTTGCTCGCGTTGTTGCAAGTGTTCAGCTATCCATTCCACGATCCGGTCCTCACCGATCGCGGCTTCCTCAGCGATCCGAAGACCACCTTGCGGAGCTACTTGCTGGCGGCTGTGGTGGGCTTCACGTGCATCGTGCTCTTCAGCTTCACCGGCATCTTCGCCACGCAACATGGTCTGCACGGGCCTGCGGCGGTGGCGGTGGGCCAATTGCTCGGCATCGGCGCCATGCTCGCCATGAACCTCATCATGGTGACGAGTGCCGCCAGCACCTTGGACAGCGCCTTGGCCTCCTTCTCCAAACTCACAGTGATCGACCTTGCGGGAAGAAAGGGTCCGACCGACCTTGACGCGCATGCATTGCCTCAAGGCCGTTCCGAAGTGAAGGTGAGGCGCGGCCGTTGGATGATGGTGCTGCTCGCGGTGGCAGGTACGTTGCCCGTGTTCGCCGGACCCGCGATCCTTTCCGCCACCACCATCAGCGGCACCATGGTGATGGGCCTCGCACCCGTCTTCCTGCTGTGGAATGTGAAAGCGCCGAGAGCTTCCTTTCAACTTTCCGTGTGGTTCGGCGTGTGCGTGGGCCTGCTTTCCATTTTCGACCTCATCCCGAAGGCATTGGTGCTCACCGATGGCAAATACGCCGACCTGCTCTGGGCCAATGCTTGGGGCATGATTGGCTGTTTCGTGCTGTACATTTTGCCGATCGCTATCCGCAGGAAAAGCACGCATCACCGACCGGACCAACTCGCCGCATGACCGACAACGCGCCATCCACCATCGACCTCGGCGAACGCTCCGGCGAACTGCTCGTGTTCGGTGGCGTGTATGGCAATCTACAAGCGTTGCAGGCACTCCAACGTATCGCCAAGGAGAGGAAGATCCCCGCACACAACATCATCTGCACGGGTGACATAGCCGGTTACTGCGCGCAGCCAGAGGAATGCATTCAGGCCATACGCGAATGGGGCATTCACAGCATTGCCGGGAATGTGGAATTGCAACTGCGTTCCGGTGCTGACGACTGTGGTTGCGACTTCAACGCGGACGGACGCTGCGACACCTTCTCCCGCCAGTGGTATCCCTACGTGCAACAGCAGGTCGGATCAGCTTCGCAGCAGTGGCTACGCGAACTCCCGGAACATCTGCGTTTCCGCTATGGCGGAAGGCAAGTGATGGTCGTACACGGCTCGTTCCATCATGTCTCCGAATTCATTTTCGCATCTACCCCATGGCCGGTGAAAGCGCAGAACTTCACGGATACCGATGCAGAGATCATCCTTGCCGGGCACTGTGGTCTGCCATTCATTCAACATGCTGATGGCAAGTCCTGGTTGAACAGCGGCGTTATCGGCATGCCCGCGAATGATGGCACAGAGCGCGTGTGGTACATGCTGATGGAAGACAAGAAAGGAGGCGGGAAATTGGCCAGCTTACATCCGTTCACCTACGACAATGAAGAAGCTTCTGATCGAATGGAAGCGGCCGGACTGCCAATGCCCTATGCCGAGACACTGCGCACCGGCATCTGGGACAATTGCGAGATCCTGCCCGATGCTGAAACACGCAGACAAGGAATTCAGCTGTGAAGTCTTTGCCGTGGTGATCGGATCAGAATAGCTTGCGTTAGCGGTGGTACTCGCGACACGCGAGCACCAGCCGCGAGACCACCAGCCAGGCGAGTACCAGCTTCACTCACATCTTGGTCAGCGCGGAACCCTTGTGCGCGGCGATGTGATCGGTCTTGTCGCTCTTGATCTCATACTGCGGATCGTCCTTGCTGGCGTGATGCGTATGTCCCTTGTAATCGAAATCGGCGTGGTGCACCTTCACTATGTGACCTGAAACATGACCCGCTTCCGAGTTCCATTTCACATGGTCGCCCACCTTGAACTTCGTTTCCATGGTGTTGAGTTCTTCGTGATCCTTATTCCGGGAAAGAACAACTGAGACGACCACCGGTTCAGTGATCAGAAATACAGCCAGTGTCCACGCACACCGCCATTGCTGCGGAATTCCACGGTCGGCGCAGGGAGCTTGATCGCGTCCAGCATGAAGAACACGGTCTTCAGAAGCTTGCTTTTCGTCGGGATGCGTGAGAAGGCGATGTCCGGCGCGAGGTAGAACTGGCGATAGGAACCGGGGTTATCGGTCGCGTTGATCATGCCTTCCGCGCCCATGCCCGCAGAGAAATTCAACCAGACCGGCATGGCGTTCCAGCCGAAGGCATGCGGGTTCGCACTCAGCCAGATGGTAGTGCCGTTGTAATCCTTCAGCAAGCGTTCCGGCACCGTGGACCCTAATA
Source organism: Flavobacteriales bacterium (assembly GCA_041691695.1). Classification (GTDB taxonomy): domain Bacteria; phylum Bacteroidota; class Bacteroidia; order Flavobacteriales_F; family PHOS-HE28; genus PHOS-HE28. The sequence continues at coordinate 15,692 of JBEPUG010000060.1, read as the reverse complement.
CGTCCGGGCGCTGCGGTGCGTAGTCCGTGAGATGACCGGACCATTTCAACAGCATCCGCTGATCGTGCAAGCCCAACTGTTGGCCGATGAAGAGCGCTGTTCCCGCGGTGTTCGCCGCCATATCCCAGCCGCTGAAGCCATACGCGGAGGAATGTCCGTCGAGGTATTCGATGCCGCTCAGGTAGAGCAGCCCCACTGATCCCCCTATCCATGTAGACACCCCTTCATTGAATCCGGCCCAGCGGAAGGCGGCATGACCTGCGCGGCCCAATTGGTAGGAACTGAACGCATGGCCCAGCTTGTCCATCTGCAGCCATTCATCACCGTCGTTGAAGAAGTGGAAGTCGGTGCGCTCGTATCCTTTATACCATGCCTCATTCAGCGCGATGAGCGAGCCCGTGGCGAAGACCGCTGTGCCGCCGGCAACGAGCCACGCGCGTCCGGGGTTGATGCTATCTGCTTCCGCAGGGGACTGCGCTTTTGCGGGGAGTACGGATCCGCAGAGTAAGATGAATGCGAATGCTTCTATCCGCAGATTACGCAGATGGGCGCAGATAATGCCTGGGTCCGATATGCATCGGAAGCGATGCTTCGCAGATGTGCCTGCCGGCACCGCAGATAGTATCCGGGTCGGATCCTCAGTGCGGCTCCTTCTACTTCCGGTCATGGCGCTTGAAGCATTCCGCGCCCGAAGGTCCTATGCTCCGATCGTCTCGCGGCAGGCGGCGAGGATCTTCCGGGCGTCGTCCATCGTGGCACCACCGGCATAGAGTCGTAGCACCGGCTCTGTGCCGCTGGCGCGGATCATCAGCCATTGCTCGTTGTCGAAGAAATACTTGAAGCCATCCAGGGTATCGCGTTTCCGCACGGCGTAGGATCCGAAACTCGTATAGGCATCGGACTCGCAGGCCTTAAGCACCTTTTGCTTGATGGCTTCCGTGATGTGCAGGTCATCGCGCTCGTAGGCGAAGGGGCCGGTGATGGTGTACACTTCTTGAATGAGATCGTCGAGGCTCTTGCCGCTCTTGGCCATGAATTCCCAGATGGTGAGGCCCATCCAAATGCCATCGCGCTCGGGGATGTGGCCCTTGATCGCGATGCCACCGCTCTCTTCGCCGCCGAGCAGCACGTCGTCGGTGATCATGATGCCGCAGATCCACTTGAAGCCGATCTTGGTCACTTGATATTCCAGTCCATAGTGCTGGCACATCCGTTCCACCTTGGGTGTGGTGCTCGTCGCCACCACCACCTTGCCGGTGAACTTCTTGTACTTCACCAAGTAGTGGATCAGTAAAAGGATGATGTGGTGCGAATCCACGAACTCGCCCTTGGCATTGTAAAGCCCGATGCGGTCCGCGTCACCGTCGGTGGCAAGTCCACAATCGAGCTTTTTGGACTTGATCAACTCGGAGAACGGGATCAGGTTCTTGTGGATCGGTTCCGGCGCCTGCCCCTTGAATGAAGGGTTGTAGTCGCAATGCAGCAGCGTGACCTCCGGAAGGATACGCGGGATCACGTTCTGTCCGGAGCCGTACATCGCGTCATAGCCCAGTTTCAATCCGCTCTTGCGGATGGACTCGAGATCGAAGTTCTTCTCCACGTGCTCCACGTACATGCCCTCGAGGTCGATGTCCTTGAGCAGTCCGTCCTTCTTCGCTTTCTCCAGATCGATCGATGCGAGATCGATGCCGTTCTCAGCAGGGATGAGATCCTCCACTTCCTGTACTTCCTCGGGGATCAATGGTCCGCCGTGCTTACCCTTCAACTTGTAGCCGTTGTAGCTCGGCGGGTTGTGGCTGGCGGTGATGATGACGCCCATGCTGGCCTTTTGGCGGAGCGTCCCGAGTGATACCATCGGAGTGCTCACGTAGCCTTTCGCCAGATGCACCTTGATACCATGGCTCACGAGCACCTTCACCGCTGTCGCCGCAAAGAGTTCACCGGCGAAACGGCAGTCATGACCCACAACGATGCTGGGATCTTTCGGGAAGTTCTTCTTCAGCCACAGCGCCACGCCGACGCTCACCCGCGCCACGTTGTCCACTGTGAATTCCTGCGCGATGATGGCCCTCCAACCGTCGGTACCGAATTTGATCTTGGTCATGTGTAGATAGATGGGGCGCGAAAATAGGGGTTGAACCTCCGAGCCGATGGAACCGTCTGGTTTCACCACAGAGACACCGAGACACAGAGAAATGCATAGGGCAACCGCTGATGTCTGTCGCCTTTCAATTGCGGGATACAGATCGAGCTGCATACTGCCTCTGCCCGCTGCTCACTCTCTTACCGATAGATCCCGCGCTCATTAAGCGCCCTCTGGTAGCGTTTCGCGTTGACCATGTGCTGCTGGTAGGTCAGGGCGAAATTGCTGTAGCCGCTGAGGTCCTCGCGGGCGCAGAAGTAGAGGTATTGGGTCTTCGCGGGATGAAGCACGGCATCGATGAAGCGCGACTCGGGAAGGTTGATCGGTCCCGGAGGAAGGCCGGTGTGCGTATAGGTATTGTAGGGCGAATCGATGCGCATGTCCCCTGTCAGCAGGCGACTTAGGGTATCGATGCCCAGCGCATACTTCAATGTGGGATCAGCTTGCAAAGGCATGCCGATGCGCAGGCGATTGAGGTAGACGCTGGCGATGGTGGGCGAGTCGGCGGCTTTGCCGGTCTCGGCCTGAACAATGCTCGCAAGGGTGCTCACCTCGCTTTGTGTAAGGCCCAATGTTTTTGCAGCAGCTTGCCGGTCCGGGGTCCAGAAACGCTTGTACTCTTTGGCGAAACGGTCGATCAGTTCGTTCGGCGTCACCGTCCACCACATCTCATAGGTGTTCGGAAGGAAGAGCGAGATGATGGTCTGGGGCGTGAAGCCGAGGCGCTGCGAGGTCTTGGGGGAGAGGATCGCGTTGATCACTTCCGTGGAATCGGCCTCGATGTACTTCGAGACCTGCCCGGCCAACTCCGGGATGTTCTTGATGTTGGTGAAGGTGACGCGCACTGGGTCCTGCTCTCCACTTCGCAGCTTGTTGATGAGCGCGTTCAGACTCATTCCGTTCGGCACGATATAACGGCCGGGGCGCACCTTGTCCACATACTGCTTTTGCTTGGCAAGCCAGTTCAAAGCCGTTTCATCCTTCACCAAACCCTCTGCTCGCAGGCTGTCCAGCACTTGTGCAAAATCGGCGCCTCTCGGGATCAGCAGCACCTTCTGGGGTTCTGCGAAATGCGCACCGGGGCCGAAGACCTCCTTCCACATGCGCCATGCATAGAAGCCACCGATGGCCAACAACAGAAGGATCAATACAAGCAGGATCTTCTTCATCGATCAATGTTCCACGCTGCCTTCAAACACCTTTCGTACCGGGCCTCGCAGGCGGATATCCGTGAAGGTCATTCCTTCCTTTCGTGCCGTCACATTCAGCGTTCCTCCTTCCGTGCGGACCTCAACCTTCCCCTCTCCTTTTCCACGCGCCATCGAGCTGATGGCGGCGGCGGTTACACCGGTGCCGCAGCTCAAGGTCTCCGCTTCCACGCCGCGCTCATAGGTGCGCATCTCCACGCGACCATCGTGCCAACGGACGAAGTTCACGTTCACTCCTTCTACTTCGAAACGCGCGCCGTAGCGATGAGCGTGCGCAGCGGGAATGATGTCGATCGAAGCCGGATCGTCCACCCACAGCACCAGATGCGGTGAACCGGTATTCAATAGATCGGCGACTGTGTCCATCTTTTCAAGGCCTTGCACATCGCGCATGGAGATCTCCACCTCGCCATCCGTCCATCGCGCGGAGTGCTCACCGTCGATCGCGGTAAAGCGCACTTCACTCTTGTCATTCATCAATTCACACCAGAAGGCATACGCGCATCGGCTGCCATTCCCGCAAAAGCTGCGGCTCCCATCAGGATTGAAGAATTCCATGTGGTACGCGGAGCCTGCCGTGGTCGGCTTGCGCAACAGGATCAACCCGTCACTGCCGATGCCGAAATGGCGATCGCAAAGCTGACGCACCAAGTGCAGGTCATCTACTGGGAACAAGACTTCACGATCATCGATGACGATGAAATCGTTTCCGGTGCCGTGCCACTTGGAGAAAGGGATGATCGCCATATCGGCAGCAAATATCGGCGTGGCACGTTGCTCGCAGGCCACGGCCCGCGCAGGAATGCGGAGAAAATGCGATCAACAGTTGTTAACAGCGCCGGACCGAACAAGGCATTCGCACTTGCGTTGCTTTGTCGTGCGAACAGGCACGCAACATTAAAATGAACACCAAAGAAACCACGAAACGTGCACTGGGCTACTTCGGCATGGCCCTCGCCGGCGGACTGCTGGCACTCGGTATTCACGACCGCATCGCCGGAAACACGACCGTCCTCGCCACTTCTGCGACCTCTGCCACAACTCCTGCCCGGTTCACGAGCTATTCCCCCGTGACCACGGCCATGGGTGCGGTGGATTTTGTGGATGCCGCACAAAAAAGCGTCGACGCGGTGGTCCACGTGACCACGGAAGCCACCGTCAAACAGGACCCCATGGCAGGCTACTTCTGGGGATACCAGCGGCAGGCGCCACAAGAGGTGCGCGGCGTGGGCAGCGGTGTGATCATCAGCGATGACGGTTATATCGTGACGAATAATCACGTGGTGGAGAACGCGGACAAGATCCAAGTGGACCTGAACGACAAGCGGCATTTCGACGCCACCGTCATCGGCCGCGACCCCAGCACGGACCTTGCGTTGATCAAGATCGACGCCACCGGCTTGCCTACGCTTCCCTACGGGAACAGCGACGATGTGAAAGTGGGTCAATGGGTGCTCGCCGTTGGCAACCCGATGAACCTTACCAGTACGGTGACAGCGGGGATCGTGAGTGCCAAGGCGCGCAACATCAACATCCTGCAATACGACCCGAGCAAAGACATCTTCCCGATCGAGAGCTTCATACAGACCGACGCGGCCGTGAACCCCGGTAGTAGCGGAGGCGCCTTGGTGGATCCAGCGGGTGAGCTCATTGGTATCAACAGCGCCATCGCCAGCACTACCGGCGCCTATACGGGCTACTCCTTCGCCATTCCGGTGAACATCGTGCGCAAGGTCACTAGCGACCTGATGCAGTTCGGCAGCGTGCGTCGCGCCTACCTCGGAGTCACCATCAGCAACATCGACCCTGGGATGGCCAAGACCTTGAAATTGGATAGGCTGCAAGGCGTTTACGTGAAAGACCTGATGGACGGCGGTGCTGCCAAGGATGCGGGCGTGAAGAGCGGCGACATCATTGTGAAGGTCGGCGACATCAATGTGGATGATGTACCGGAGCTGCAGGAGCAGATCGGCAAATTCAGCCCTGGTGACAAGGTCGCGGTCACCGTGGAACGCGATGGCAAGGACCAGGTGATCGACATGACCCTTCGGGGCCTCACAAGTGCAACGACCGCATCGGTCAGTGCGCCGGAGGAGACCCGGGTAAACAAACTGGGTGCTGAATTCGCACCCGCCACCGCGGATGATCTGAAGGCCCTCAACTTGGACGGTGGTGTGAAAGTGCTGCGGATAAACGGCGGGAAACTGCGCAGTAGCGGTATCCGCGAAGGATTCATCATCACCAAGATCGACCAAGTGCCGATGAAGGACCCGCAGGACATCGAAAAGGCCTTGGACGGCAAGCAGGGCGGCGTGCTCATTGAGGGAGTCTATCCCAACGGCATGCGCGCCTACTACGGGCTTGGGGTCTAACACCTTGGGCCGCAACCTCTTTTATTTCAGTAGTACGCCCCCTTTGCATCGGGCTTGCCCGATGCGGGGGGGCCGCGTACCTTCGCAGCCCGAATGAACGAAACACCCAACTTGGGCGTTCATCACCGGAACACCACTCTTCCTTTCGCCACCCCCTAACACCCCCGACGCCCGTGACAAGCAGAATGCGCCAACTCAAGATCACCAAGTCGATCACCAATCGCGAAAGCCAATCCTTGGACAAATACCTCCAAGAGATCGGCAAAGAGGGGTTGATCAACGCGGAGATGGAGGTAGAACTCGCCCGGAAGATCAAGAAAGGGGACGGCCAAGCACTGGACAAGCTGGTGAAGGCCAACCTCCGTTTCGTGGTCTCCGTGGCCAAGCAATACCAGAACCAAGGGCTAAGCCTGCCCGACCTCATCAACGAAGGGAACCTCGGCCTGATCAAAGCAGCACAACGCTTTGATGAGACCCGCGGATTCAAGTTCATCAGCTACGCGGTGTGGTGGATCCGCCAGAGCATCCTGCAGGCCTTGGCCGAGCAGAGCCGCATCGTGCGCCTGCCGCTGAACCAAGTGGGCTCGTTGAATAAGATCAACAAGGCCTTCGCCAAGCTGGAGCAGGAATTCGAACGTCCGCCAAGCGCCGACGAACTCGCCACACTCCTCGAACTGCCGCCGGAAAAGGTGGCGGACACGATGAAGGTGAGCGGTCGCCACATCAGCATGGACGCGCCCTTCGTGGAAGGCGAAAGCAACAGCCTCCTGGACGTGCTCACCAACAGCGACAGCATGCCTGCCGACCGGCAGCTGATCAACGAAAGCCTCTCGAAGGAGATCGACCGGGCACTGAGCACTCTCACTGAGCGCGAGCGCGATGTTGTAAAGCTCTTCTTCGGTATCAACATCAATCACGGACTCACTTTGGAGGAGATCGGCGCCAAGTTCGATCTGACCCGCGAGCGTGTCCGTCAGATCAAGGAAAAAGCTATCCGCCGCTTGCGCCACACCAGCCGCAGCAAGTTGCTGAAGGCCTATCTAGGTTGAGCTTCGACGTGAACATTTTTTTAACCCTTACATCATGGAGACCTTGGAAAAGAAGGTCGGCTACGAAGCCGGCCTAAAGGAGTATGTGGACCGCGAGAAGGCTGCGGTGGACCTGCTGAGCTCGGTGGGCCAACTGATGTTCGAGCATGGAGTGGAACTGGTCTTTTTCCGGAACCACCTCTTGGACATCAATACCTCCGAGGTCATCAAACTCTACAATTATGCCGACGAGGTGGTGAACAAGCCCGTCGACATCTATTCCACCGCGGAACTCGCACGCGCTATGCTCTCCTTGGGCCTGGCTCCGAGCAAGATCGACATAGGTCGCTTAACCTATGAGTACAAGGAATCCGGTTCCACTTCGGCATCGGATTTTCTGAAGGGAAAGCTCGGTAACTTCATCGGTGCCGACAAGCACACCTTCAAGCCACAGGATGTGGTGCTCTACGGATTCGGGCGCATCGGCCGCATCGCCGCGCGCGAGTTGGTGAAACAGGCGGGCAAGGGACAGCAACTGCGCCTTCGCGCCATCGTGACACGCACCCTCACCGACGAGGAGATCGTGAAACGCGCCGCCCTCCTGCGTAACGACAGCGTACACGGCGCCTTCAAGGGTACCGTGGTGGAGGATGTGGCGAACAAGACCCTTACTGTCAATGGCCAACAGATCCAGTTGATCGCAGCTGCCAACCCTGAAGAGATCGACTACACGGTGTATGGCATCCACGATGCGATGGTGATCGACAACACCGGCGCCTTCACCAACCGCACCGCCTTGGAGCGTCATCTCAAGTCAAAGGGCGTGAAGAACGTGCTGCTGACAGCGCCGGGCAAGGAGGTCCCCAACATCGTTTACGGGATCAATCAAAAAGACCTGGACCTGGAAAAGGAGCACATCTTCAGCGCCGCCAGCTGCACCACGAACGCCATCGCCCCGATCTTGAAGGTGGTGGAGGAAAGCCTCGGCATTGAAAAGGGCCACATCGAAACGGTGCACGCCTACACGAACGACCAGAACCTGCTGGACAACTACCACAAGGGTCCTCGTCGTGGACGCAGTGCCGCCATCAACATGGTGATCACCAGCACTGGCGCTGGAACCGCGGTGAGCAAGGCCATCCCCAGTCTGAAGGATAAGCTGACGGCCAACGCTGTGCGCGTACCTACACCCAACGGCTCGCTGGCCATCATGAGCCTCACGGTGAAGAAGGACGTGACCTTGGAGCAGATGAATGAGCTGGTCCGGCACGCAGCTTTGAATGGCGACCTCGTGAACCAGATCCACTACCAGATCGACCCCGAGCTGGTGAGCAGCGACATCATCGGCGATACGTGCTGCAGCGTGTTCGACAGCAACGCGACCATCGTGAGCAAGGACAAGCGCAACGTAGTGTTGTACACTTGGTATGACAATGAGTTCGGCTACACCAAGCAGGTGATCCGTCTCGCCAAGTACATCGCCAAAGTGCGTCGCTTGGTCTACTACTGAGACCTCACGGAACGATCAAAGAAAAGGGCCGCCCATTGGGCGGCCCTTTTGCATGTGCATTTCCCGTTCAACGGCACCATTGCCAGATCTCTTCATAGCCGCATCCAATGGGTATTGTCATCCGCCGCTATTGGATCACCAACTGTTGCAAGTAGCGGTGCTCATCCACGATGATCTCCACCATGTACAGACCTTGGGAAAGCTTAATGGCCAGGTCCATCGGTTGGAATAGGGTACCACCATTGGCCTGGGCCGCTTCCGAATGGACCTGATGTCCTGCTGCATCAAGCACCACAATGACAACGTGTGCAGCATTAAGGGGCAGCCCCTTCATCCGGAGGTTCACCATACCTGTGCGGCTCGGGTTCGGGAAGAGTTCTATCGACACGCCAGCATCACAGGCCTCCATAAGCCCAGTGCTTGGGCTTCCTTGGCAGATGCACTCCATCGTGATGATGTCGTCAATGGTATTTGCATTGCCATCATCACAGCTATCCCCGAAGTTCGCCATGATCCCGGGGCAATCGTAAAGCGTGCCCGCGCAAACGCAATCCGCAGTGATGACATCGTTGAACGTACTCGCGTCGCCATCATCGCAAGTATCACCAACAGCACCTGCCAGATAAGGGCATGAGTCGATGCAGTCAGGGATCCCGTCCCCATCGGTGTCCGTGTCCGGCATGCCACAACCGCAAGTACCGGGTGCCAACTTGTTCGGGTCGTTGGGGCAGAGGTCACCGCTGATGGCCACATATCCCGGTGGCTGCACACAAGACATCATGCTGTCCGTGGCATCTCCGACCCCATCACTATCCTGATCGGCATACCACGTCACCACCTCGTTGATCTGCACCATCGCCGTGGTACTGAATGCTTCGCAACCACCATTGGCTGAGATGTTATAGGTGACGGAATAGCTTCCGGGCACACTCGCCCCAAGATCGATCGCGCCAGTAACAACACTCAGTGAAAGGCCCGAAGGTGATGCATCGTATATCCCGCCAATACTGCCCGTCAACGTTACCGCCGCGGTGTCCACATTGTTACAGTAAGGCGAACCTTCGTAAGCGATGCTCGCATCAGGTGCCGCTGTGATGTCCACAGTTATGTTGGCGCTGTCCTGGCCACAGGCATTGCCCACTAAAATGTGATAGGTTCCCGTCGTCGCTTCGCTGACAGTGACATTCTGCGCTGTGGGGTCCGGATCGAATGAACCTACGCCGGACCAGGAATAGGACAGCGGCCCTGTGCCCGTGGCGGATACTCCCAACAGAAGGCCGGTTGTTGAACAACTGGGTGAGTTATCCGATGTGGAGGTGATCACTGGCGGCTCACAGATCGGGTTGCCGGCGCACACGCATTCAGCGCTCCACATATCGCCCGTCGTGTTCGGGTCATTGTCATCGCACATGGTACCGGGCAATGCAGTGCCGCCTGTAACTCCCAGGCAATCCACAACGCAGGTACCTGCAGTGACCGGCCCCCCAATGATCGCGCCCGTGACATCATTGCCGTTCATGGACAGGTAATAATCCCGGTTGTTCGCGCCCGTCCATGCGTCATTTCCCAAGGTGAATGCCGTGCAACTGCCCACCACCGAAATGGTTGTCACCGTGAACCATTGCTCCGGTACGAGCGCGGTGGCACAGCCTCCATTGGCTGCTGAATTCTCCAAGCGATTGAAGCCGAATCCATTGAAGGTACAATAGGCGACACCCGCATTCAACACCGGCGGGGAAGGTGGGAAGGGGCTCCAAAAATTACAGAAGCTCGTGCTGGGTCCGAGTGATGCACCTGATGTGGGATCATAGCGAATGGTGACCGTGATCGCGCTTAGCACTCCTCCAAAGTTATCGGTGCTGTGGATCTTCAGCTGCAAGAGCAACTGGTCGGTGGAGTCCCCTTGCACCAATCGCATGTCGACCGAGGATGGGATGACGTCGGTCTGTGCCTGTGTCACCGGAAGCATCGCTGCGGCCAATAAGAAGACCGCGATGCAGCGGGTCAAATACCCACGGGGGAAATAGGTCTCCATCATCCACATCGGATGCACCTGTATTCACGGAAGCTGTTCCATCCGGATCGCCGTCGGCATTATCCCACCCACATTGACCAATATGGGATCGCGGTCATTTCCACTGCCCGTATAGCTCACCACTCCGTCCATGGTGCAATCTTCCACATAGTAACCCGCCACGGTCGATGCCGGGTCCAGACCACCGATCCTGGCGATTATGGGATCGCGGTCATTCGCAGCTCCCGTATAGCGGATCGCATTGTCCGAGTTGACATTCCCCATCCACAGCTCCTCTTCCGACCCGACGACCTTGCGCGCATCGGTTCCGTATACCGCCGTGCTAGGCAGGGTAAAGTCGACCGAAGTGGCCGTCGCGCCCAAGGCGATAGCGCTGGCGGTCATGCAGCCCAGGTGGTTGCGATGGCGGATGACCACGTAGTAGCTACCGCTCGGTGCATTAAAAGCGACGGGCGAGATCCCGTCCACATCCACGATCTGACCATTCCGGAGGATCAAGGCTTGGCGAGAGCATGCCAGCAGACCGGATGAATTCGCATCGCGTAGTTCCAAGCGGATCCAATCCACCACCGCGGTATTTCCAGTGACCGCAAGTACAGCAGCGGAGCAGGATTCCCCTCCCCCATTTCCGATCTGCTCATAGCCCAGATCACTATAGGGTTCTGTGGTGGGCAACACGTTTGCCGAGCGTAGATCGTCCTGCATCAGCCCACTACCATCATATGGCCCTTCCAGCCAGGCCTTGGCGTTCAAGCGCAAGGTGTCTGGCAAGACGATGTTATAGTTACTGTCGCCGATGTCGAAGAAGATGTTGCCGTTGGCCCGTACCATCACTCGCGCCGCACTGGTGGCCACATTGGGAAGTGTGACCGCTGCACTACCATCATTGGCTGTTCCGGTGAGCAAGGTGTCCGGATACGTGTAACCGCCGTCGGTGCTCAGGAGGATGTCCACGTTAGCGCAATTCACCGGTGATCCCGCGGTTCCGGCCGGGTCCCAGGTCACGATCTGCGTGGTCGATGCGGACCAAGTAAGTGCGGTGTTGGGCTGGGTCACCACGAACGGGCCGGAGCCACTGTTGACGGTGACTGTCATGTCATCCTGCGTGATACAACCACCGCCCACGGCATTGTCCCTCACCGTGACGCGGAAGTGGTAGCTCCGACCCACACTCGCCAGTACCTCCCAGTTCGGAGAGGCAGGAGTGTTGGTGACCAACGTGGAAAGCTGCGGGAACCAACGCGATGCACTGTCCGTCGGAAGCCACGGACGGAAGTTCGGTCCGTTGTTGCTGGTGGCCACAGGAGGCTGCGTGGAGACCTGATGGTCCATCTGTTCCCAGCTGTAGGTCAGTGTATCGTTCGCATCGGGATCTGTGCCTGTGGCGGTGAGCACGAAAGGAGTGCTCTTCGGTATCACGCGGTCTGTTCCGGCATCCGCGGTCGGGGGCGAATTCACCAGCGCCACGGTCAATGGACACGTACTGCTATTGCCAGTGGTGATGTTGCCATGGATCTCCTGCAAACTGTAGCCTCCGAAGATTGCGATGCTGTGGTCGGCAACGTTCGGTGGACATACCCCCGCATAGCCCATGATGGTGATACCGCTTCCCACTTCCACCGCTGCCTCATCGGCCCTGTTGCAGTCGTTGTTCTGCGTGTGGTTCCCGCCATACTGGTGCCCCATCTCATGCGCCACATAGTCGATGTCGAAGGAATCCCCCACGGGGTCGGTGAGCCCGGTGACCCCGCCTGCCTTGTAGTCCGTGCAGGGCGACTGGAGATAGGCCACGCCACCACCGCCTGTGCTGAACACGTGGCCAATATCGTAGTTAGGGCTACCGATCACAGAGTCGCACTTGGTCTGGTTCTCGCCGAGCATCGTACCACCATCGTTGTTCGAATAACCGTCCGTGGCCGGGTCGGTGAAGACCAATTGATCATCATTATCAACGAGCACCATGGTCAACGTGGCGTCGCGCTCATAGATGCCGTTCACCCTGTTCAGGCTCGTTGCCATGGCCGCGATCGCTGGTGCCTTGTCCGTGCCGAAGGCCCCGAAGTAGTTGGCGTATTCGCCGGTGCAGGCCAAGGCAAGCCGATAGGTACGGAACTGGCAATCGCCGGTGCGCGCATTTCCGGCCGAGGCGATCCACTGCGCACTCAGCGCCATGGCGTGTGGTAGGTCGTTCACTTGGTCATAACTGCAGATGAACGGGGCACGTGAAGAAAGTTGCGCCAGGTCGCTACTCCAATAGGCCTGATGCAGTATGCTATTGCCCATGGCCACTGGATCGATGAAGGCATCTCCTTCCGGCAGTCCTATCACCATGGCGTGAAAACCCGCCGGGGTGAGATCGAACTTGAGGGTGACCGCGGCATCATCTTCGGCCACGCCGGAATAGGTGCGGATGAACGGATAGCGCGACTGCAGACCAGCTTGCATAAGCGGTGTCTGTAGGAAACGGAACATGCGAAAGCCTCCATCCGGTAATGGCAATTGAATGTGCTGCTGCGCAGCTGGCATGTCCTGAAGGGTGCCTTCCGCGGCTTGGGCAAGCAGGGCCCGCATTCCCGAAGTGTCCAATTGGTAGATCAACGCATGTGCCGGGTCGATCACTCGTCTGCTGCCGTGCTCCATGTGCACATTGGCTACCTGCCAAAGCCCTCTGCTATCCGCTTGGGCAGTGGCAAAAGGAGACCAAGCGAGAAACAGCAATGGGAGGAGCTTCATGGAAGGAACTATGCAGGGGAGCGCAAGCTACCAAGCAACGATCGCCTAGGACAAGTTTGAAGCGCCGATAAGACGTGATCAGAGCAACTCACGGACGATGCGCTCCACCGTCACTCCTTCGGCCTCCGCCTTGTAATTGCGCACCAAGCGGTGGCGCAGGATAGGCTCGGCCACCGCTTGTACGTCCTCGATGTCAGGGCTGAAACGACCGCGCACCAAGGCGTGGCACTTCGCACCGATCACCAAGTACTGGCTCGCTCTGGGGCCCGCGCCCCAGCTGATGTGGTCCGTGATGACCTTCGGGCTACCCTCCGTGCCAGGTCGCGTGCGCGTAGCCAGTTTCACAGCATACTCCAGCACATTGTCCGGCACGGGGATCCGGCGCACCAGGCCTTGATAGAAGAGGATCTCCTCCAAGCTCATCACCGGCTCCACCTTGGCCTCGACGCCAGCGGTGGTCGCCTTCACTACAGCCAACTCATCGGCGTAAGAAGGATAGTCCACCCAGATGTTGAACATGAAGCGGTCCAATTGGGCCTCCGGCAATGGATAGGTGCCTTCCTGCTCGATGGGGTTCTGCGTGGCCAGCACGAAGAAGGGCTCAGGCAACTTGAAGGTCTGGCCGGCGGCGGTGACGGATTTCTCCTGCATCGCCTCCAACAGCGCGGCCTGCGTCTTGGGAGGGGTGCGGTTGATCTCGTCAGCCAAAATGATGTTCGCGAAGAGAGGGCCCTTCACGAAACGGAACTTGCGGTCCTGGTCCAGCACCTCGGAGCCGATGATGTCGCTGGGCATCAGGTCAGGTGTGAACTGGATGCGATTGAAGGTGAGGCCGAGGGCGCCGCCCACGGTATTCACCAGAAGCGTTTTGGCCAAGCCGGGCACGCCTACCAACAGGCAGTGGCCCCTGCTGAAGATAGCGATGAGCACGTCTTCGACCACCTTATCCTGGCCGATGATCACCTTGCCGATCTCCGCCTTCAAGCGGCGATACTTCACACCGAATTCCTCTACCGCCCGCACGTCGTTGCTCTCTCCGCTCATTTGCTTGTCGTTGGTCAATATCAGGTTCAGTGCGCGGTGGACGTGATCCAAGGATGCTCGAAGGGGCAGCCCGCATAGTCAGGGATGATCTTCACATACGTACCGCTGAGTCTCTCCTTCACCCATTTCTCCACGCTGCGCTGCCGGTATTTGTTCTCCGCCGCCGTTTGCACCAACGGATAGTCCTGCACCAGGTCCATACGGTGGGGATCGGTATGCTTCAATAAGCGGTACACGCGGTAGCCCTGCTTTCCGTCCGGGTCCTCGAAGGACTGCGGCTCGCTGATCTCCCCTACTTTCAATTTGTCGATCACCAAAAAGGTCTTCTGGTCCAGATCGCCTATCGCCCAATGCGGGCTGTTGCTGTTGGGTTCGATCACCACGCCATTGGTGCCCTTGGTGTCCTCGTCGTCGTTATCCTCTGTGGCCACCGTGCTGAAGTCCGCTTTACCATCGCGCACGGCGGTCATCAGGCTGTCCAGCCGTTGCTTCGCATCCTGCAGATCGCCGGGACTGACCTTCGGGATCAATAGGATGTGGCGGGCGTTGTACTGTTCACCCTTGCGATCGATCATCTCCATGATGTGATAGCCGAACTTGGTCTTGAAGACCGGCGAGATCTCACCGTCCTTCAGGCTCATGGCCACGGCATCGAACTCGGGTACCATCACCCCTTGGGGCACCATGCCCAACTCGCCGCATTGGCTGGCCGAGCCGGGGTCCTCGCTGTAAAGGATCGCCATGGTGCAGAAATCCTTCTCCCCCTTCACGATAGCGTCGCGGTAACCCTCCAACTTGTTCTTCACGCGGCGGTCCTCCTCCGCAGTGGGTTTGGCATAAATGGAGATGCGCGCATACTCCACGCCGGCATTGATGAAGGGAAGGCTGTCCTTGGGGATGGCATTGTAGAATTGTTCGACCTCTTTGGGCGTCACCCGCGCGTCGCCGGTGATCTTCTGCTGCATCTGCTGGCTAAGCAGCTGATCCGCCACCTGATCGTGGAAGTCCGCCTTGATCTCAGTGATGCTTTTGCCGTAGAATTTCTCCAGCTTGTCGCGCCCTCCGATCTGCTGTTCGAAATACGCGATACGCCGGTCCAGTTCCGCGCTCACTTGCGTCTCATCGGCTGTGACGCTGTCGATCCGCGCCTGTTCCAAAAGCAACTGCTGATAGAGGAGGTCCTCCAGGTCGCTGCAGGCAAGGGAATCAGTGATCTTCTCGCCTCCTTGCCGCGCTTGTTCCAATCGGCTTGCTAGATCACTATAGAGGATGATCTTTCCGGCTACGTTGGCGATCACCCCGTCGATGTATTGACCTTGGGGAGCGGGGATCGAGGTCTGCGCGTGCAGGCCGGTGGCGAGCATGCACGACAGAACGACGATCGCCTTATGGAAAACGGACATCCTTGTCGGCCAGCGCATGGTTATAGAGGTCTTCGCGCAGCCGCTCCACGAGCTTGAGCTTGCGTTGGTTGATAAGGATGGCCCGTATGCGATCGGTCACCATGTCGATGGGTGAAGTGCTGTCCTTCAGGCGGTGGTCCAGAAAGTCCACAAAGTAGGTACCGGTCGCATCATTCACGATCACTTTGCCTTGGTGCTCGAGCCAGTCGGTGGGAT
>JBEPUG010000059.1:0-18970 GCA_041691695.1 Flavobacteriales bacterium | reverse complement strand
CTCGAGATCTGGGGCGCATTGCTCAATGGTGGCAAGTTGGTGCTGCAACCACAGCCGAAGCCGACCCTGCAAGAGATCGTCGAAACGATCAAGCAGCATAAGGTCACATCGCTCTGGTTCACAGTCGGCCTGTTCAACCTGATGGTGGACGGCCATCTCGAAGGACTCCGCGGCCTACGGCATATCCTTGCAGGAGGTGATGTACTGAGTGTGCCGCACGTGAAAAAAGCCCTGCGCGCATTGGGCCCGGGTGTGCTGATCAACGGCTATGGCCCCACGGAGAATACCACGTTCACCACCTGCTTCAAGATCGACAGGGAGGAGGACATTGCCGACAGTGTTCCCATCGGTACCGCGTTGAACAATACCACGGTGCACATCTTGGACGAAGACCTAAAACCGGTGCCCATCGGGCAAAGGGGCGAGCTCTGGACAGGAGGGGACGGCGTGGCGTTGGGCTATTGGAATAGAGAAGACCTCACTGCCGAGCGCTTCATCGATGACCCGTGGTCGAAAATTCCCGGTGCAAAGCTTTACCGCACCGGAGACCTGGTACGCTGGCGCCCGGACGGGAATATCGCATTCATCGGTCGTGCCGACGGGCAGGTGAAAGTGCGTGGCTTCCGGGTGGAACTGGGCGAGGTGGAGATTGCGCTCAACGACATTGATGGAGTGAAGGACAAGGTGGTGATGGCCCGGCAGGACGGACCTGGTGAGAAACAACTGGTGGGCTATCTGGTCCCAATGGACCCGAAGGACAACTTGACCACAGAGGCCAGGGACCGCTTCATCCACGACGTTCGGGACCAACTACGGGGTAAGGTCCCTGGCTATATGGTGCCCACCGCATTCGTGGTGCTGAGCACCCTGCCTCTTACCGCCAATGCCAAGGTGGACCGTAAGGCCTTGCCGCCGCCGCGTATCTCCATGCCCAAGGCAAAGGAGGTGGCACCCCGGAACGGAACGGAGAGCATGTTGGCCAAGATCTGGTGTGAGGTCTTGAACATCGATCACATCGGGGTCCATGACAACTTCTTCGATCTGGGTGGCCACTCGCTGATGGCGATCCACTTGCTGGACCGCGTGGGACAGCGGACCCCTCAGATCTTGTCGTTACGATCGATCTTCCAAGCCCCGACCATCGCCCAGTTCGCCGAATTACTGCACGCGGGGACAAAGGAGGCGCATGAACTGAAGAACCTGTCACTGATGCAACCCCTCGGGGATCGACGCCCGTTCTTTTGCGTCCATGGGGATGAGGCCAACCATTACCTGCCGAAATACTTGGGCACCGACCAGCCCTTCTACGCCTACTTCCATCAGGGCGAGGACGGATCACTGATGAGGTATACCACGGTAGAGTCCATCGCGACCCATTTCATCCAGGAAATGAAAGCGGTCAGGCCGAAAGGCCCGTACCTGCTAGGGGGATATTCCTTCGGTGGGATCGTCGCCTATGAAATGGCCCGCCAACTCACCGCTGCCGGGGAGGAGGTACCACTGCTCGCCATGTTCGACACCTATGCGCCCCGGATGTACCAGGACCTGATGCGTGAGGAGCAAAAGTTGCATGAGCCGCTGAAACGCATGATCATGCGCCGATTGGTGAAAATGGAGCAAATGCGAGGCCGCATCACCAGTCCCAAACTCCGGCATTTCCACATCATCGATACCTATGACAAGGCCATCCGGAACTACCGCCCCAAGGTCTACGAAGGTCCTGTGATCATGTACAAGGCTCTGAAGTCGCCGGGATCGAATGATATGGGCTGGGGGGACCTGACACCGGACCTTCAGATCCGTATGCTTCCTGGGGACCATCACAGCCTGATCAAGGAGCCGGACGTGGAACTACTGGCAACTCGTTTGGCCGAGGACATCGATCTCACCGAACGAATACCCGCTGTCCAGGCCGTTTAGGAATGCGCCGAGGCCGACAGTTGATCGTGGACTGCGCCCCTTCCCGGCGAGTAGTGCCAAGTTCCAATGGGCGCCCGGAACTGAAAGATGGCCTTGTCCAAACGTGGTTCTCACCCTTGGGCGCGGACCCGCAACGGCTGAACGAATACGCGAATCTCCTTGATGCCGAAGAACAGGCCCGGGCAGAGCGCTTCAGGTTCGATGCAGACCGTGCCCGCTTCATCATTGGCCATGGCCTGCTGCGGATCGTGCTCGGCCGCTACCTCAGTCGCTCCCCGGAGGCGATCATCCTGCAACGAGGAGAATTCGGAAAGCCATTTCTTGAGGGCGACCCCATACATTTCAACCTGAGCGATACCAAGGATGCCATTGTGGTGGCCCTGTCGCGGCAACCGATCGGCGCGGACATCGAGACCATCAAACGCCGCACCGACCATGATCGCGTCGCAGAACACTACTTCACCCCGCGCGAGGTGAAGAGCATTGCCGAGGCGGAGGATGGCAAACGGCGCTTCTTGGAATTGTGGACGCGCAAGGAAGCCGTGCTAAAGGCAAGTGGAGTGGGTCTCATGGACGACCTGCACAGCTTGGAGGTCGGCGAGGCGCACAACACAATGAGCATCGAACACCCCGATTTCGTTCGCTTGGCCGCGCCGGAATACCATGTGTACACCATGCACGTAGGTCTACATCATTTGGTCAGTGTCGCTTCCGCCACACCGATCTCGGAGATCCGTTTGTTCGAGGGCATTCCGGAATAGGCCTACTCCTCTCCTTCCCCAAAAAAGCGCGGGTGGAAATTCAGCAGATAGAGTCGCTCACTGGCGCGGGTCACGGCGGTGTAGAGCCAGCGCACGTATTCACGGTCGATCATCTCCTCGGTAACATAGCCTTGGTCCACGAAGACCGTGCGCCACTGGCCGCCTTGCGCCTTGTGGCAGGTGACGGCATAGGCATATTTCACCTGTAGCGCATTCGCATAAGTATCCTGCTTGAAGAGTCGGTATCGCTCGCTTTTGCTGCGGGCGGTGATGCCGTCCATCACGCTTCGCGCCAGCTGCCTCATCGCTGTGCCGGGCAATGATGGACCCTCGGCGGAGAGCACATCCACGATCACCTTCACGTCGATCTCACGATCGCTGCGGCCGTCCCACCAGCCGATGGTGACATCCGCGAAGTGCAGTCCATAGCGTTCCTCGAATCCATGAACGCGGCGCACCACCACCTGCTCCCCGTTCGCGATCAACGCCGCACCCCCTGCCTCTTTATTCTGCGCGGCCCAGAAGTAGTCGTTCTTCACCACCATCAGGCGGTCGTTGGTCACGAGTTCATCCTCGAATCCATGGATGCGCGCCCGCACCTGCTGGCTATACTGGTAAGCGCGCTTGTTGCTTCGGCAGATCACGCAGACCTCCTCGTCGCCGTGTTGCGCATACGCATCCTCTAAGGCATCCTGCAGGTCATAGCCGCCCACGCGGATCACATCATCGAAGCCCAGTATGAATTGCGGGATGATCTTCGGAGCCGCATCATCCTTGCTGGTCGGCATCGTCGCGAGCGTATCGCGGAGCGCGGTGGCATTCACTAAGATGCCTGATGTTTCGGCCTGCCGCACGACTTCGGTGAGTTCGATGCTGCCCGCCAGAAGACCGCGATCCGCAAGGTCCTTCACTTCCAGCGCGGGACTATGGTCGCTGCCTACGGGCGGCAACTGGGCGGGATCGCCGATGAGCAGCAGTTTGCAGCCGGGTGCTGAAAAAACATGTTGGAACAGGTCGCTGAGCAGGTCGCGCGAGCCGAAGGGGCCTTCACCGCCGCCCTCCCCGATCATGCTGGCCTCGTCCACCACGAAGAGCGCGTCTGTGTCGCGGTTCGGGGCTAGGGACATGCCGCCGGATCCTCCATCCTCATCTCCACTCACGCGATAAATGCGACGATGGATGGTGCTCGCGTTCGCTTGGGAATAGGCACTGAGCACCTTGGCCGCGCGACCTGTGGGCGCAAGAAGGATCACCTTCCTTCGCTCCTTGGCCAGCACCTTCACCAAGGCTCCCACCAGCGTGGTCTTTCCCGTTCCCGCGTAGCCTTTCAGCACCAGAGTGGCGTGCTCTTTTTCCGTGACCAACAAGCGCTGCAATGCGCCTGCGGCCTTCACCTGCCCGTCGGTCGGCACATGGCCGAGCATATCGAGCAGGCGCCCGGAGAGCGATGCGGCAAGGGTGTTGGGTGAAGCATTCATATGGCTGCCTCGGGACAGGTCCGGAAATTATACCGTTTCGCGAGTCAGCCGATCTCGAATGTTCCTTCGGACCATGCTGGAATAAGGACCGGTATGAGTTCCTTTGCCACCACCACGTGCCACAACGCCACCATGCTCGTCGAACTTCTGCGTCCCGAATACGACCCCGCCCGGGAGCATGCGTGGCATTTGAGCATCTGGATGGCACCCGAACTGCACGCGTGGTGTGTGCAGGACCGCGCGACCGGTGAGGTGATGGCATTGCAGGCGGACCTTGGTGAGGATATGCCCGCGCAGGACCGCACGCCGCTGAAGCCCGTCACCGTCTCTTTCACTGCACTGCCCGAGACCAGCACTCTGGTGCCGGAGAGTGCACTGACAGGGGGGAATGAGATGCGCCACTTGAAGATGGTACATGGCACGCTGCCTACTGGCTTGTTGCGCGACGAGCCGATCGCGACCTTGGGCGCACGCTGCATCTACCTGCACGATGAAGAGGCCGAGCACATCCTGATGGCCCGCTACCCGCATGCTCGATCACTGCCCCTTCAAGGAACGATGGTGCATGCCGCGATGGCTCGCTCTGCGCATGGAACGGCACTGGTGCTGCACCGTTCAGCCCTGCGGGTGGACCTGGCGATCGCCAACGAAGGCCGCCTGCTACTGAGCAACAATTTCTATGCGGCGACCGCCGAGGATGTCCTCTATTTCGCACTCTTCGCGCTGGAGCAATGCGGAGTGGGCCCGAAAGAATGCACCCTGCACATGGGCGGCACACACCTCACTGCGGCGGAGGAGGAACTGCTGGCGCGCTACTTCGAGCGGGCACTCCCCCTCATCGCTGCGGACGATCCGATGGTAGCAGGAAGCGGGCTGGAGCACCCCCATCATTGGTCGGGCCTTATCGAGCAGTTCGCATGCGCATCGTAGGCGGCAAATACAAGGGACGGCGCATCGCGCCACCCAAGGGCATCACGGCGCGACCCACGACGGACTTTGCCAAGGAGGCGCTCTTCAACATACTCCAGCATTCCATCGCACTGGAAGGGATCCGCGTGCTCGACCTCTTCGCTGGTGCCGGTGGGATCTCCTTGGAATTCCTCAGCCGGGGCGCGGAGGAAGCGATCAGCGTGGAGAACGACGCGGCCTTGTACGATCATCTGCAACGTACCCGTAGGGAACTGGACATCCCGAACTGGCATGTGGTCAAGGCTGATGTCTTCACCTACCTCGTCAGCGACCGCAGCAAATATGATCTGATCTTTGCGGACCCCCCGTTCCGGTTGGAAGGGACCGAGCGGTTGCTATTGCTGGTCAGGGAACGTGACATGCTCGCCCCGGGCGGCCTGATGATCATCGAGCATCCGAGGAACACGGACCTCAGTAGTGACCCTTGGTTCGATCATTGCCGCAAATACAGCAATATCCACTTCAGCTTCTTCACCCCGAAAACAGCCTGACCATGAGCGCACGCATTGCCGTTTTCCCCGGCTCATTCGACCCGGTGACCATCGGGCACGTGAGCATCGTGATGAGGGCATTGCCGCTCTTCGACCGCATCGTGGTGGCCATTGGCGAGAACAGCCACAAGCACTACATGTTCACGTTGGAGCAGCGGCTGGATTGGTTGCGGCAGACCTTTCAAGATCAACCGAACGTGGAGGCCATCTCCTTCCAAGGACTTACTGCGGACCTCTGTGTGAAGTTGGGTGCGTCCTACATCGTGCGCGGCCTGCGGAACAGTACGGACCACGGTTTCGAGCGCAGCATCGCCTTGATGAACAATGCCTTGCGCGGCGTGGAGACGATCTTCCTGCCCGCGCTGCCACAACACGCCCATATCAGCAGCACCATCGTACGCGAACTGATGGCCAATAACGCCGACGTCTCCGCGTTCGTTCCTCCGGCGGTCCGCATTCCATGAAAGCACTTCTCCTCTCCCTCCTCCTGCCTTTCGGCACCCTGCTGTCGGCCGCACCCGTGACACTGACCGTGGATGCACCCACCTATCCCAGCAGAGAAGTGACCCTGTACCGCTATCTGGATGCCTTCACGCTGCGAAAGGTGCCTATCGCGGATGGCTTCACCAATTCGAACGGTTACGTCGAGGTCACTGCGGAGGTGCAAGGCACGCAACGCGTTCTGTTGCTGATCGGCGAGGTGGGCGCGGACTTTCTCCTGCGTCCCGGCCACTACCACATACAGATGCCCGCTCCCGGTCCGAAGCAAGCGGTACCCACCGGTGGAAATGCGCGGGTGGATCCGGTCTTTTTGGATCTCGACCCCATGGATGTGAATGCTTTGGAGAGCGACCTCAATGAGCGATTGGACGACTTTGTTGCCCAGGACCTCGCCACGAATCAGGTTGCAGGGATGGTGGCGGTGGGCAAGGCCCGCAACAGTTCCACTAAGCTGGTACCGGACAGTGCCAAGAGACGCGCTGACGTCTTCACCTCTCCACATTGGAGCGAGGCACGTGTGGACACATTCGCGAAAAAGCTTCACAAATTCTACGCTGAGGTAAAGGATCCGTGGTTCCAGAGCGATGTGGAATATGGCATTGCCGGGTTGCGGATCGGGCCCCAGACCAGTGACCGCGACCTTTTCGACCGCTACCTGAAAGGCCGACCCGTGCTCTATGATGTACCCGAGTACACGCGCTTCTTCACTTCCTTTTTCTCAGACCACCTCATGCGCTATCCTTTCCGGTCGGACACCAACGTACTGATAGCCGATATCGCTGCGGCGCGCACCGACAGCATCAAGGCATTGCTGGCGAAGAATGATTTCCTAAAGGACGACCGCTTGAATGAACTGGTGCTGATCACACAGTTGTACGCGGAGCAGGCGAACAAGCAGTTCGACCACCCGGGCATCCTGAAGATACTGACCGATGTGCGGGACCACTCACGCTATGCAGAGCACCGCTTGATCGCTGCGGACATGCTGTGGGACCTGACGACGATGGAGACCGGTACGCAATTGCCGCCTGTGCCGGTGCGCGATACCACGGGATTTCCTCGCAATCTGGACGATCTGTTGCACGGCCCGGTCTGCCTGCTCATCACCACGACGGGAGGAACGTATGGGGAGCAGGAATTGGTGGCATTCCAAAAGCTATACAACGAATACAAGGACCGTGTCACCTTCATCAGCGTTGATCTGGAGGCAAGTCCGACCCAGTTGAAGGCCTCGATGGACGCGCACCCGAAGCGCGACTGGCACTGGTTCGTTCCCGGTGACCGGCAACGTCTTCTGGATCAATTACGCATACGCAGCATTCCCTCGCTATTCATGCTGCAGGACAGACAGATCACCGCGTCACCGGGGCCGTTGCCCAGCCAAGGGCTGGCTGCTGTGCTGTTCACCATCAATGCGAAGGCGGAAGAGGCGGAGCGGCTCAAGCACGGTCGCGGAGCGCCTCCTCCCAAGCGGTGATCACCGGAAGTATGGACGCATAGGTATCCCGCACCACCTCCTCTAATCTGGCCGGTGCGATCCATTCCACGGTATCGATCTCCTCCTCGATCTGCGGCTTCAGCGCTTCGTTGCCATCGGCCCGCATCAGGAACCAATCGGTGCGCTTGAGGTGTTGCAGCCCTTTTCGTTCGTAGGTGTGCCAAGAGGAACAGAGAAACTTGGTCAGTTCGATCCGCGAGATCCCACATTCCTCTTGCACTTCGCGCACTGCGGCGGCTTCGATGGATTCTCCCCGTTCCACCTTTCC
Source organism: Flavobacteriales bacterium (assembly GCA_041691695.1). Classification (GTDB taxonomy): domain Bacteria; phylum Bacteroidota; class Bacteroidia; order Flavobacteriales_F; family PHOS-HE28; genus PHOS-HE28. Next base: position 11,084 of record JBEPUG010000059.1, on the reverse strand, counting down.
CTTGGGGAGGTCCCAACGGCCCAAACGATGGATGGCGAGAAGTCGGCCGTTCACATCCGTGACCGCGCCCCCGGCTGCTTGCACAAAGCGGTATCCGGCCCGGAACCAGTCCCAGACCTGCTCTACATCATCACCGAAAGCATGCACGCCGCGCACTTCGGGTAGGACCACCATGCGCCGCACCAACGCTGGCCATTCGTCCGGATGATCAACACGGATAACGAGCCAACCTTCCGACATGGCGCGCAAGTCAGGGCGTTCACCGATGATGAACAGCTTTCCGTCGATATGGACTTCGTACTTTCGCGCCATGGATCCTCGTCTCGATCCGGCGTTGAAGATCGCCGAATTCCTCTTACGTATCAAAGCGGTACGACTTAATCCCAAGGAACCCTTCACGTGGGCAAGCGGGATCAAGAGCCCTATCTACTGCGACAATCGCCGCACGTTGAGCCATCCCATGATGCGGACCTACATCCGCCAGCAATTCGTGGAGGCTATCGTGGAGGAGTTCGGAAAACCCGATATGATAGCCGGCGTGGCCACGGGCGGTATCGCGCACGGTGCCTTGGTAGCCCAGGAAATGGGACTTCCCTTCATTTATGTGCGCAGCTCGGCAAAGGAGCACGGAATGAAGAACATGGTGGAGGGTGACATTACCCAAGGCCGCAATGCGGTGGTCGTGGAGGACCTTGTGAGCACTGGCAAGAGCAGCCTTAACGCAGTGGCTTCCCTGCGTGATGCAGGTTGCGAGGTGAAAGGCATGGTCAGCATCTTCACTTACCGCCTGAATGAGGCCACGGAGGCCTTCGCCAAAGCCAAGATGCGACTGCATTCATTGACCGACTACCCCACCTTGCTGGACCAGGCGCTGGCCGACAAGTACATCACGGAACAGGAACTCGCCACCTTGAGGGAATGGCGTGAGGATCCTACGAAGTGGCCTCGTGCAGCAGCTGCTACGAACGGCTCGGTAAGCAAGAAAACGGCACCCGAGACGCCTACCAAGTGAACATGACACGAATTGAAAGCAAGCAGGTGCGGATCGACCGACCGGCGCAGGAGATCTATGCCTTCCTGCAAGACATGGACAACTTCCAGCAATTGTTGCCTCAGGACCGCATCAGCGATTGGAAAAGCGATGGGAAGTCCTGTTCATTCAAGGTGCAGGGCGCTGCCACCATCGGCCTCGAACTGGACGGTGGAACGCCGAACAGCCTGGTGCACATGAAGAGCACCGACCGATCCCCCTTCCCATTCACGTTGGATGTGCACTTGACAGAGAACGGCGGCACCACGGAAGCACACCAGATCTTCGAAGCGGAGCTCAACCCTTTCATAAAAATGATGGTGGAGAAGCCTTTGAAGAACCTCTTCGACCACATTGCGGACAAGATGGTGGCGTTGCACACGTGAGGAGATAAGACCCTCACCCCGACCCTATCCGAAGGAGAGGGGGATGCGGCAACACCGGACCGGTGAATTGATGAATTGAAGGATGGCATCACGGAGAAGAGGGGCGACCACCAGCGATGAAGGGGCAAAGCCCGCTAAGCTCAACAAGCAAGCGTGGCGCAAGACCACCCGGTTGTTCCGCTACCTCAAGCCACATATGGGCGCGTTCGGCGCGGGCCTGTTCTGCCTGTTGATCACGAGCCTGCTCAGCTTGGCCTTCCCTATCCTTATAGGCAAGCTGGTGAACGCCAAGGTGTCAGATGGCTTCTGGGCCGCACCGCTCACCGATCTCACCAATATCGATTCGATCGCGAAGCTGCTGGTGTTGGTCTTTGCGTTCCAGGCGGCGTTCGGCTTTGTACGGATCTACCTCTTCGGTCTGGTCTCCGAGAACGCTTTGGCCAACCTGCGTCAGGACACTTACTCGCACTTGGTGCGCATGCCGATGCTTTTTTTCGCGCAGCGCCGCGTGGGCGAGTTGAACAGTCGCATCAGCGCTGACGTGGCCTTGTTGCAAGAGGGCATGACCACTTCTCTCGCGGAATTGCTCCGGCAAACGGTCACCATCAGCCTCGGCATCACGCTGCTCACATTCGTCAGCATCCAACTTACGCTGACGATGCTGGCCACGCTGCCGGTGGTGGCACTGATCGCGGTGTTCTTCGGGCGCTACATCCGCAAGCTCAGCACGCAGGTACAGGACCGCATCGCGGACACCAACGTGATCGTGGACGAGACGCTACAGGGCATCCAGAATGTGAAGGCGTTCAGCAATGAGGCCTTCGAGGTAAGCCGCTACCGCAAGAGCGTGCTCCAAGCCCGCGACCTCGCGCTGAAGGGTGCACGCTGGCGCGGAGCCTTCGTCTCCTTCATCATCTTCTGCATGTTCGGCGTCATCGTCTTCATCATCTGGCGCGCCGTTCACATGATGGCGGCCGGTCTGCTGAACATAGGTGATATCACCTCTTTCCTCGGCCTTTCTATCATGATCGGCGCCTCCATCGCCAGCATTCCCGAACTGGTAACGACGATGTTGAAGGCTGTAGGCGCCACTGAGCGCTTGATGGACCTGCAGGATGGTATACCGGAAGCCATCAGCCTCGCTCCCCGCAAAACGCAACTTCAACTCACTGGCGACATCGCCTTCGAGCACGTTTCCTTCCACTACGCCACGCGTCCGGACCACGAGGTGCTGCGCGATGTGGACTTCCATGCAAAACCCGGCGAGCGTGTGGCACTGGTAGGACCGAGCGGCGCGGGAAAGAGCACCATCGCCTCTTTGGTGTTGCGCTTCTACGATCCTGTCGGCGGCCGCATCACGATCGATGGAAAGGATTCCCGTGAGTATGACCTCGGCGCTTTGCGCGACCGCATGAGCATCGTGCCTCAGGAAGTGCTGCTATTCGGCGGAACGATCTTGGAGAACATAGCCTACGGCAAGCCTGGAGCATCCCGCGAAGACATTGAAGCCGCTGCTCGAAAGGCCAATGCGCATGATTTCATCTCGTCATTCCCGGAAGGCTACGCTACCATCGTCGGTGAGCGCGGCATCCAGCTTAGCGGCGGTCAACGCCAACGCATCGCCATCGCACGCGCGGTGCTTAAGGATCCCGCGATCCTGATCCTCGATGAGGCCACCAGCGCACTCGACACCGCCAGTGAACGCTTGGTGCAGGATGCATTGGACAAGCTGATGCAGGGTCGCACCAGCATCGTGATCGCACACCGCCTGAGCACCGTGCGCAACGCGGACCGCATCCTCGTGCTGGATCACGGCATGGTCTCCGCCAGCGGCACGCACGATGAATTGATCGCGGATACCGGTGGACTGTACTACTCGTTGAGCAAAACACAGTTGGAAGTGGAACCACAAGCGGGTTAGGGATAAGACCGATCAGCTCGGATCGATCTCCGACCGCTGAAGCTCGATCGTCTTCACGTTCGGGTATTGGACCCGGTCGGGATCGCAGAGAGCGAGCGTCGCAAATTGCAACAAGACTCCGTAGGTGAGGGTCTTGTAATGCCAGAGTTCCACGCGGGCGAAGCCGAACAGGATCTCGAGATCCACTATGAAAAAGGAGATACAACCGAGGGCTATCAAGGCTGTTAACTTCCATCGATGCTGAGATCCATGCCTAGCGTGGAAGAAGAAATACACCAGATAGAAGGTCGCAGGCAACAGGAATAGGAAGCCATAGACCTGCTGGTGCGGGAACACCAAAGGGATCATGAGGCAGATCGCTGCCACTTCATAGAACTGCGCAAAAGGATAACGGGGCGTTTTGAATGGCACCGTCCTGAGGAACCACAACGCGGAGAGGATCACCGCCCCGCGAACCACATTGATCACGACAGCTACCGAAGCGTCATCCAGCGCCATGATGTTTCGTCGCAGATCCAGATCGTGAGGACCGAACTTATCCGTGAGAAGTGACGAAAGCCATGACGTGATGCCATGGAAGCCCGGCTCATCCAAGTCGATGATGTTGATCGGCTTCATCGGATCGATCATTCGCCACCAACTGGCATGCAGTTCCATGTTGTAACCGCTTCCAATGACAAGTCCCGGAAGAAGCAGGAAAACAATGGAGAACACGAACACGAACCCCACCGGCCTCCATTCCCCTCGATAGATCAAGTAGGCCAGGAAAGCGAGAGGTAGTAGCTTGATATTGATGACCAACGCGAGTAATGCCGCGCCGGCCACCTTCATGTTCCGACGGAAGATCAGGTCGAGGCTTTCGAGGATGGCCCACAGCAGGAATGCCGATAACTGGATCAGATGCGTATTGCTGTAGATCGGTAATAGCACGGCCAGAAAGGAGAGGATCAGGACCAGTTGAATGCGCTCCTCTTTAAGCTGGAACGTCCGCCGCATGACCCAATAGGCGCGGGCGATCATCAAAAAGCTGAGCGCCTTCCAGATCGTACCGGAGACCGCGATGGGCAGAACCGTTAGTGGATGGATGAGCACCGCAAAGAGTGGGCTGTAGAGATAGTGGAAGCCCGCATAATACGTGGTCGTGTAGATGTCCTTCCCTTCCCAAAGCGCTTTTGACGCCGCCATGAAGATCGCGAGATCACCCCCCCGTGAATACTCCGCGACGAGGAAGGCCAGCGCAAATACCAGATAAAGTTTCGCGGATACTGAAAGCTTCTTCATCCGGTTTGTTCTACCTGTTCAAACGGATCAATTCGAAATTCGCGTTCTCCCGAATGATGCTTCCCGGAAGGTCAAGTTGACCTTGCCCCAGCTGCGCATAGTGCCCCAGATAGACCTCGTCCGGCTTGGCCTTGAGGTATACCAGTTCCCGGCTTTCGGACAGATCGGATGGAAGCTCCCCAAGAGGCACAACCGGCATGGCGGTGAGGCCGGTACAGTAGTGGACCATCCAGGGCTTGGTGCACATCACCACGGCATCGGTGTCGTCTTTGAGCCACGCTAATGCCTCCGCCGCTTCTGCACTATCAGGCCCCACGATCCGCGGCGGCTGGTCGTTGACCGTATTCTGAAAATTGACCCAGTATGTAAGAAGCAGCACGATCCAATAAACCGCCGTCGCCTGCGTGGAGCGTATCCGGACCCACAGCAGGACCTTGGAGAAGCCACGTGATACCGCCACGAATAGGAAAGGCATGATGGGAAATAGGAACCGCATGCCACCTCCACGATAGGGATACGCCAAGAGGACCGCGAGGTAGGCCATGGTGTATAATGTTTCCACGGTCCATCGTCTCCTAATCCCCACCACTAAGCCGACGCAAAAGCCTATCTCCGTCACAATGGCCAATGTGTTGTTCACCCAGTCCGCCACATGCTGCAAGAAGAAGTACATCACCACACCTTGGTAGTACTCCAAATTCGAACCCGGAAGTTCCTCCCCCGTGAACGGCTTTTGGTACCACAGGACATTGTCCAGGCCGAAGCTGCCGGTGTCGAGGTGCTGTATCGCGAAAAACACAGTGATGGCCGCTAGCACCACCTTGGCAGAGGCACTGAAGCGTGAACGAAGATCTTCCTCTCGCCAGCACCAGCCCAGCACAAGCGCTGGCAGCATCGCCAAACCGAGCAGCTTGAAGGATATGAGCAGACCGGCCAACACTCCAACAAGAAGATAGCCCGAGCGCCGATCACGCACGGCCAGACAGATGACAAGGCTCAACACCGTGAATGGGAATTCCGGCGTGAGGTCCAGTTTCATGGAGAGGACCGTTGAATTATAGCACAGCGCCAAGACCATCAGTGTGGCGGTGAGCGGAGGAAAGAGTGCGCTCACGTATTTACGGTAGAGCAGACCGAAGGCCACCAGTGATGCCGCCAACAGCAGCGAGAACGGGAATGCTGTTGTGGGACCGAAGAACATGACCGGCGCCAGCATCATCGAAAATCCTCCGCCTCGAACACTTGGCGTCCAACGATCCAAGGCCAGCAGGGCGTCGCCGGTATTGCCGCTATCATGGATCAGACTTTTCGCCTGCGAGAGGTATTGGGCATTGTCATCGCCCCAATCCAGATGGTGCGCCGTGTTCAGCCAGAGCAGTGGCAACAGCAGGACGAGCATCACCCAGAAGGTGTAGGCCTGCTTTTTTCCCATGTGGCCAAAGTAGTGGCTTGCGAAACATGCGGTCCGATACGTAACGACCGGAGAGGCTGGGACCTTGCTGAGACTATAAACCCACCTCCACCACCTTCTTCGTCGCGAAGAACCCTTCAGTGAAGAGATCGCGCAGCTCATTCACCCGGATCGAATAATGCAGCGGCCGAAGCTCATCGGCCAATTCACCACCTTTGAGATAAAGCAATCCCCTCACCCCTAGCCCCTCTCCCGAGGAGAGGGGGACGCTCACAGGAGGTTTGTGATCGATCAGATGCTTGGTGGCTTTGATGAACTCCGGCAGCGTGGTAACGGCACGGCTTACGATGAAGTCATATTTCTCCTTGTGGTCCTCGCTGCGCACTTGCTCGGCGGTGGCGTTCTTCAACCCCAGACCATCGATAACACCTTGCACAGCGGCGATCTTCTTGCCGATGCCATCGATGCAATGGAAACGACTTTCCGGAAACATGATCGCCAAGGGGATGCCAGGGAAACCACCGCCGGTGCCGACGTCAACGATGCGGCTCTTCGGCGCGAACGCATGCACCTTGGCGATGCCGAGCGAGTGCAGGATGTGGCGTTCGTAGAGGTGTTCGAAATCCTTTCGGGAGATGAGGTTCACGCGCTCGTTCCAATGGGCGTAGAGTTCGCCGAGCGCGGCGAAGTGCGCGCGCTGTTCCGGAGAGAGATCCGGAAAGTAGCGGGAGATCAGTTCAACGCCTTGCATCGATCGTTACATCGCAGATACGGCATACAAGATCGCTTCGTCGCAAAAGCCTCCTCGTGATGACGTAGAAGGATCAGATAGTGTCCTTGCGGGTGTCGAGGAGGTTCTCGAGGAATTCGCGGGCGCGGAAGAGCTGGGCCTTCACTGTGCCGAGCGGCAGGTCGAGTTCCGTGGCGATCTCTTCGTAGCTGTACTCCTTGTAATAGCGCAGCTCCACGAGTGTGCGATAGCGCGGCTTCAGCTTCGCCACCACTTCGCGCATCACATCGCTCTTCTGGGCCTTGATCACCACTTCCGAGGGATCGAGACCGTGACCCTTCAACTCGATGTGCATCTCATCGCCGTCCTGCGTGCCGATCGGATTGTCGATGCTGAGCATCTTCTTCTTCTTCTGCTTGCGGATCCAGTCGATGCAGTTGTTGGATGCGATCTTGAAGAGCCAGGTGCTGAAGGCGTAGTTGGGCGTGTACTGGTGCAGGCGGTGGAAGGCTTTACCGAAGGCCTCGATGGTGAGGTCATCCGCGTCGTCCTTGTTGTTGATCATCTTCAGCAGCATGAAGTAGATCGAATCGCGGTAGCGGGACATCAGCTCGGCATAGGCCTTCTGGTCCTTCTTATTCACCGCGCGCTGCACGAGGTCGAGGTCGTACAATGCCTTCTCGGACAGGTTGGGACTTACTTCCATCGTTGGGGCTTGATGATGAGCGTGCTGAGGTAGATGCACGGATCCAAAAGTAAGAATAGCCATTCCAAGGGAAGTGACAGCCAGACGATGCGGCCGCCACCCAGCTTGCGCATGGCCAGCATGCTGATGGGCAGGTAGATGAACAACTCGATGAACAGCCCGATGAGCGCCGCGATGGCATGGCCCGAAAAGAGCAGGTAAAAGATGGCGGTCCACATCACTATGCGCGAGACGGGCAGCAATGTGAGCATCAACTTGTGGCCGAAGCGATAGAACTGTGCGGTAGTGTAGTGTCGGCGTTTGCGAAGGATCCAAGTCGCCATGTCCGTGGTGGCGCGGGTGGTCATGTAGGAGCGTCCATCGGCGATGGCGGTGGTGTTCTTCGTCCGCGCCACCTCGTTGATGAAGAGGTCGTCATCGCCGCTCATCAGCTGGCGGTGCTTGCGCTGGCCTTTGGCACCGAAGAAGACCTGGCTGGTATACGCCAAGTTGCGCCCAACTCCCATGTAGGGAAAACCGGCCTGCGCAAAACTGATGTACTGCACGGCCTTGTTGAATCCATCGTAACGCTCGAGCAGACTTGTAAAACCATCTTGGCGCTCGTAGGGGCTGTGTCCGATCACGATCTGCTTGCCGTCCGTGAATCCGGTGGCCATGATGCTGATCCAATCACGGCTAGTGGGCATGCAATCGGCATCGGTCACTAGCACATGTGGGTACTTGGCGCTGCGGATGCCAACACCCAAGGCGATCTTCTTGCCGTAGCTGAATTTCTCATCGGCTTGGATATTCACCGGATGCAGCAATGGGAATTGGGGCTTGAGCCATTGCAGCACGGCCCACGTGTCGTCCTCGCTGCGATCGTTCACCACGATGAGCTCGAATTGCTCGTGGTCCTGATCCATGAGCAGGGGAATGAGCTGCTGCAGGGCGATGCTCTCATTTCTTCCGCACACGATCACGCTCACGGGTAGGCCGCGTTCCGGTTCCACCTCTTGCGGGCGGAAGGCCAATCGACTGAAGACGGCCAAATGGAAGAAGCCCAGCACGAGCAACGCGGCGGCCAGGAGATAGATTACGATGGTAGCGATCAAAGCGGGATACGCGCAGTAGCGCAACTATGGTATGGGTGCGAAGCTATCCGCAGCCCTGTGCGGGGTACCGGTCGTCAGCGTCCAGTTATGAACAACGACCGCATGGATGAAGGAGGTCGGAAGCAAGAAGCCCCTTGGCCCGTTCGCGTTCTATGCGATCCCGAACACCGCAGCGTCCCTGCGCAGCGGCACTATCCCAAGGCTTGAACGGCTCTGGCGGGTGGTCGTGCCGTGTATCGTCTGGTCCAGATGAAGATCAATGGAACTACCACCACTGTAGGCGCGAACCAGACCAGCATCCCAAAAGGGGAGGATGCAAAATTCACCACGAGGAAGGCGGTGACCGTGGCGATGTAGCTGCCCATCATATGCCCGATATGGCGCCGCAACCAAATGAGCTTGGGAACGGGCTTGTGCCGAAAGGTCAAGGCAAAGACGCGCACGTCACTGATCACCAAGAAGGCGGAGATGCCTCCGAAGACCATCAAAACGATCTGGCCGCTGACGCACATGGCCACCGCATTGACCGCGCCAAGCAGCGTGATCAGCAGGTCCAATGCTCCGGTGTGTTGCAGGCGAACCTTCACGGCCCGATAGCCGCTGAGCCCTTGATACAGTGTAAAGGCCCCGATCATGAAGAGAAAGGGGTTGGGGCGGATCAGCGAGAGTGTGAAGGCGGAGAAGGAAACGGCGATCAGCGCGATAAAGAAGACGAGTCCCGCGCGGCGATGGACCTTTCCTCCCTTGCGGATGATCAAAATGGCGGTGCCGGTAAGCAGCGCGGTGAAGCCCGCGATGATGTGGACGATGAGTGCAAGGGTGTGCAGCGTTTCCATGGCGTGTGGTTTGGACGGCCAAATTGCACGCTGGATCCAGCGGTCACAAGCCTTTTGGGAGCTTCGGGAAGGGATGGGAGGAATGGGAGATCGCTCGGGACGACCGGGAAGGATCAGGGCCGAACCGCAAGCAGCTCGCCGATCCGATCATTCAACTGGCGCGACACGGGAACTACCTCAGTCCCATGGTCCAGATGCAGCTGGAAGCCCTGTGCGTTCCCGCTCACGCGCGAGACGCGATCCAAATTCACCAAATGGCTTTTGTGACACCGCAATAGCTGTGGATACCCGAACAAGGCCTCCTCGGTCCGCTTCAGGCTGCCCCGCATCACATGGCGCTCAACCTGCGCTCTTTTGGCCTGATACACTTCCAGGTAGTTCCCTGCCGAATGGATGAAAAGCAGTTCGCTTGCAGGAAGTGATAGGTCCTCGCGTCCGTTCTCCGAAGGGATGGTGATCACGGAGGTTGGAACGGTTGCCGCGGGAGTCTCACTCACCGGAGCTTCCACTGGAGCGGCGATCGAATGCATTCCAGCATTCACTTGCTCCGAGTCATTCCGATAGCGTCGTGAAAGCCGGGCCTCGGTCCACAGCACTCCCGCCGTCACCGGGAAAAGGCCGATCAGCAGCGTATAGCCCTCGAACCGGAGGAGCATACTCAAGTTGATCTGCGCAAAGCTGATCGCAACGCTATAGAACAGGTTCGCGAAGCCGATCAACGCCACGTTCACCAGTACCCATCCGATCTGGCGGCCCACGGTCCACTTCGCCTCAGAAAAGAACCTCGGCATCGCGAGGGGAACGAAGCCGTTCAGGACCATCATCATCGCGGTGCAGGTGGCGCCGTAGCCCATGGCCACCTTCCAAATGGCGCCCGGATAAGTGGATAGACCGAACGGCTGGAAGAGCCATAAGAAGAGAAAGATGAAAACGCCAAAGGCCAGCGCATTTCGCCGGGCTGCCGGACCGATGGTCGCCAAGCGATAGGGACGGGAAAGCAGGCTGGCCATGGAGATCGTGCGAACATACACCGCATCCCGGATCGGGTTTGAGCAGCCTCGATCAAGTGATCTACAGAAAGAGTCCAATGTCAGATGTTTCGGCGTGCTGCTCTATCCTTTCTACTAGTGAAGACCTTGTTGATGAACCAAAGCATGAGCCCAGCAATAAAAACTATCACGAAGGACGGCGAAGACCATCCGCCACGCATCAGCAACCAAGGAACGAAAAGCAGTGCGATAGCATAGATGACCGCCCACACAAGTCCCATCGTTCCCTCATAGCTATTCGCCTTGCGCTTGATGAGTGGATGATCCAGCCCGAATTGTGATGAAATATGCACATTGTGCATGTGCACACGATGTTCAAGATCATCAATGAATTTCAGATAATCATCCTTTGACAGAAGGTTCTCCTTGTGCCGTAGGCACAGGTGCTTCTTTCCTTTGGTAGTGATGCGCAGCACCTCACCCCAATGGTATTCAGATCTGATGCTATAGCCGGTGATCTCGTCCCAGTTGACCTGATCATTCGTTGCAAGTTGGACTGGAAATTTCCGGATCCACTTGCGAGAGATGCCGGTCTCATCCAAAGTGAGTTCGACCTCCGCCTTTGATTTCTTCGAACCGATTACAAATGCCGCTATGATCGAACCGATCATGACCACCATGAACAATGTAACCTCTGTCA
>JBEPUG010000058.1:0-19066 GCA_041691695.1 Flavobacteriales bacterium | reverse complement strand
CGATTCGTGCGGGTGCAGTCCACCTGCTTGGTCCATGCGAAGCACATTAAGAAATTCAGTCGCGGAGAACCGGGCGAGGTCCTTCTCAGTGACGGCACCACGGTTAAGGTGAGCGCCAGAAAGCAGCAGGAACTTGCGGATAGTCTAAGCCGACTGTGATTGACAACTTGCAACGCTCAGGCGCGGATGAACGCGCACTGAACTAGTGCAGGTCGCGACGGATCTCCATCAACGTTGCCGTTGAATCCTCCCGGAAATCGCGCAGCGTTCCCACCATAAAGGAGACGGATTCCCCATGCACGGTGCCATGCACCGCATAGATCAGGCTGTCCTTGCTGCGCTTACTCTGCGCGAAGTCCACATCGCAGCTGTCCATGGAAGCACGCAGGTCCGCCAGACTTAACTGCATTGGAGTGAGCATGGCCTGCGCTTCCGGGGTGGCCTCGGTCAGCGTGTTGATCAGCCGGAGCTTCACGCGCTCGTTAGGCAGCCAAGCGGTGTTGGTGAGGCGCTTCCCGAAAATGCCCCAAGCAACGAGGCAACCCAAGCCAAGGCCGAAGGCGAAAAGAGTGAGGCGGCGTTTGAAGTCCATGGAGTGCGGGCACTGGGAACCGAGCGGCCTTAAAACGCGGCCAGCATAATATCCAGGTCCTTGAACGGCAAGTGATACGCCTCGGAGAGGATCTCGCTGGTGAGGGCGCCGTTGTAGAGATACACGCCGTGGCGCAGGCCGAGGTTGCGTTTGATGAGGTCCTCGAAGCGGCCGATCTCGCCCATGCTGAGCAGCAGTGGCGTGAAGATGTTCGTGAGGGCGTAGGAGGCGGTGCGGGGTACGCGGCTGGCGATGTTCGGTACGCAGTAATGCACCACGCCGTATTTTTTAAAGACGGGATCGGATAGGGAGGTCTGCTCGCTGGTCTCGAAGGTGCCGCCGCGGTCGATGCTGACGTCCACGATGACGCTGCCGGTCTTCATCTGGCCCACCATCTCGTCGGTGACCACCAAGGGTGTGCGACCATGCTCGGGTCGCAAGGCGCCGATGGCCACGTCCGCTTGTAGGAGCGCTTGTTGGAGCACGTCCGGCTGGATGACGCTGGTCCAGATGCGTTGGCCGATGCTGCTCTGCAGACGGCGCAGGCGGTAGATGCTCTTGTCAAAAACTTTCACGCTGGCGCCCACGCCCAAGGCGGCGCGCGTGGCGAATTCGCCCACGGTGCCCGCGCCGATCACCACTACTTCCGCAGGTGCCACGCCGCTGATGCCGCCAAGCATCAAGCCTTGACCGGCCTTGTCCGTGCTGAGGTATTCCGCGGCGATCTGGATGGCAGCGTTGCCGGCGATCTCGCCCATGGCGCGCACGATTGGATAGATGCCCTCGCGGTCCTTGATGAAGTCCCACGCCACGGCGGTGACCTTCTTGTCCATCATGCTCCGCAAGGATTCGCGGTGCTCGCCGCCCATCTGCAAAGCGGAGATCAGGATCTGCTTGTGCCGCAGCATAGCGATCTCCTCGTCCTTAGGTGCCGCCACCTTCAGGATCAGGTCGGACTCGAAGACCTCGCGCGCGTTGTCCGTCAATCGGGCCCCTGCCTCGCTGTAGTCGCTGTCCTGGAATTGGAGGCTTTTTCCCACGCCGCGCTGCACGGTGATGTCGTGTCCACGCGCAGTGAGTACGGCCACGCTGGCGGGTGTCAGCGGTACCCGATGTTCCTCAGGCGTGACCTCCTTGGGAATGCCGATCATGAGGTTCTTGCCCTTGCGGCCCACCTCCATCGTCTGTTCCTGGGGCAGCATGGACACCTCGCGGGCCAATTGCTTGAGCAGTTCGCTGCTGGTGCTCATGCGAAGGCGATCGGTCGCATAGGGAGCAGGTCCAATTCAGCCGTGCGCCGACCATCGGCAATGAGGCGCAGCTTCAAGGACACTGCCTCGGGAGGCATTACACGTTTGGCCAGTTCGGGCCATTCCACGAAGCAATAGTTGCCACTGTCCAAGTATTCGAGAAAGCCGATACCGTCCAACTCCTCCGCATTCTTCAGGCGGTAGAGGTCGAAATGATAGACTGTTCCTCCAGTGGCCGTGCGGTATTCGTTCACGATGGAGTAGGAAGGACTGCTCATCTTCGAAGTGACACCAAGTTCCGCGCAGAGCAGCTTGATCAACGTGGTCTTGCCCACGCCGAGCTGGCCTCGGAAGGTGAAAATGCGGCGTTCCGAACAGGCGCTCAACAGGGCCGCGGCCCATTCATCGGAATCCTCCAAAGGAGGGAGTTGGAGGAGGGTGCTCATGGTGGTCGACGAAGATAATCGTCAGCGCGGTTTCAGATAGACAACAGGCACCAGCATCTCTTCCAAGGAGATCCCTCCGTGCTGGAAGGTGTTCTTGTAGAAGTTCACGAAGTGGTTGTAGTTGTTGGGATAGACGAAGTACTCGTCCTTCTTCGCGAAGATGAAGCTGCTGCTCACATTGGCCTTCGGCAGGAAGGCCTGAGCCGGGTCCTTGATCGCGAGCACGTCCTTGGCCTCGTAGGTGAGGTTGCGGCCGTGCTTATAGCGCAGGTTGGTGTTGGTGTTGCGGTCGCCGATCACCTTGCTGGGCTGTGTGACGCGCACGGTTCCGTGGTCGGTGGTGAGCAGCACGCGGCCGCCTTTCTCGGCGATCGTCCGCAGGATGTCCAACAGCGGGCTATGCTTGAACCAGCTCACGGTGATGGAGCGGTAGGCGGCCTCGTCCTCCGCTAGCTCTCGGATCACCTCCATTTCCGTGCGTGCGTGGCTCAGCATGTCCACGAAGTTGTAGACGATGGCGTTGAAGGGGTTCTCCATCAGGTTCACCACGTTCTCCGCCAGCTTCTTGCCCGCAGCGAGGTTGGTGATCTTGTGGTAGCTGCTCTTCCCGCGCTTGCCGAGGCTCTTCAGTTGTTCCAGCATGAAGTCCTCCTCATAAGCATTCTTGCTACCCTCGTCCTCCTCGGTGAGCCATTTCCCTGGGAAGCGTTTCTGGATCTCACCGGGCATCATCCCGGAGAAGATCGCGTTGCGTGCATACTGCGTTGCGGTGGGCAGAATGCTATAGAAGAGCCCTTGTTCCTCCACTTTGAAGAGCTCGCCGATGATGGGCTCGATCATGCGCCATTGGTCCAGCCGCAGGTTGTCGATCAGCACCAGGAAAAGCGGGCCTTGCTTCTCGTCGATCCTCGGCGCCACTTTGTTCTTGAAGATCTGGTGACTTTGCATGGGCACATCGTTGCCCTTGTTGTTCACCCAGTCCACGTAATTCTTCTCCACGAAGCGGCTGAAGAGGTCGTTCGCCTCGGCCCATTGGCTGCGCAGTATCTCGGTCATCCCTTGGTCGGGATTGCCGCTGAGGTCCAGCTCCCAGCGCACGAGTTCGTCATAGAGCTGCTTCCAATCCTCCGTGCTGAGGCGATCCCCAAGACGCATGCTCAGGCGACCGAATTGTTGCTGGTAACTGCTGGTGGTCTTTTCGCTCACAAGGCGGTTGCCGTCGAGGTGCTTCTTCAGCGCCAAGAGGATCTGGTTCGGGTTCACCGGCTTGATGAGGTAGTCGCTGATCTTGCTGCCGATGGCCTCCTCCATGATGCTCTCCTCCTCGCTTTTGGTGATCATGATCACCGGGGTGCGTGGCGTTATCGTCTTCACGCGGGTCAACGTCTCCAGACCGCTGAGGCCGGGCATGTTCTCATCGAGGAAGATGATGTCGAACTCCTCCTTGCCCACGGCATCCACTGCATCAAGGCCGTTGTTCACCGACTGCACGACATAGCCTTTCTGCTCGAGGAACAATACATGTGGCTTGAGGAGGTCGATCTCGTCGTCGGCCCAAAGGATCTTCACGCTCATACAGTTCCGGAAGAAGCGGCATTTGGCAAGCGGCGCTTGGTGCGCGATGCCGTCCACTACTTTCGTAGGCGTGAAATTACGGTGCTTGGGAAGATTATACCCGTAAGTAGCGTTAAGGAAGCATAGCACGAAGAACGCTAAGCACACGAAGAATGCTGGTCGGGATTGAACAGTTGTCAGTTGTTCGTTGTCAGTTGTCGGGCTGCAGTGGCTGCTGCAGTGGGCAGTGGCAGTTGGCAGTCGGCACCTATCACCAATCACCTATCACCAATCACCTATCACCAATCACCTATCACCAATCACCAATCACCAACTCCGTTCCTCTTTGTGTCCTTTGCGCCCTTTGTGGTAAATAACTCTGTTGCTCGTGGCGAAGAAAATCCTCAACGACCCCATCTACGGCTTCATCACGGTGCCTGATCCGCTGGTGCTGAAGCTGATCGATCATCCGTGGTTCCAGCGGCTGCGCTATATCAAGCAGCTCGGGCTTTCGCATCTCGTGTATCCCGGCGCGTTACACACGCGCTTTCACCATGCGCTGGGCGCGATGCATCTGATGGGTCTTGCCATTGAAACGTTGCGCGGAAAGGGCCATGCTATCAGCGCTGAAGAAGCCTTGGGCGCAGCCATCGCCATCCTTCTGCACGACGTGGGCCACGGCCCTTTCAGCCACGCGCTGGAACACAGCCTTGTGGAGGGCATCAGCCATGAGGATGTGAGCGCCTTGGTTATGGACGAACTCAACGTGCAATTCAAGGGCGCGCTCACCACCGGCATCGCCATTTTCCGGAATTCACATCCGAAGCATGCACTGCACCAACTGGTGAGTAGCCAGCTCGACGTGGACCGCATGGATTACCTGAACCGCGACAGCTTCTATACGGGCGTCAGCGAGGGCATCATCGGCGGTGATCGCATCATCAAAATGCTTGAAGTGCGCGACGATCGGCTGCTGGTGGAGGAGAAGGCGATCTACAGCATCGAGAAATTCATCGTGGCGCGCCGCCTGATGTACTGGCAGGTCTATCTGCATAAGACGGTTGTGGCGGCGGAAGGCATGCTGGTGCAGGCGTTGAAGCGAGCGAAGCATCTGGCGATGAACGGCACGGAGGTCTTCGGCTCACCGGCGTTGTTGCGTTTTCTCTCGGGTTCGCACACACGCGCATCCATCGCGGAACCTGCGGTGCTCGCGGATTTCCTTAAGCTGGACGACCACGACATCATGGGTGCGGTGAAGGTCTGGGCCGATCATTCCGACCGCGTGCTCGCAAGGCTGGCCACCGATCTGGTCCAGCGTCACACCTTGCGGATCCGCTTGCGCGAAAAACCGTGGAAGGAGGAGCATGTCCAGCGTATCAAGCAGAAAGTGGCGGAGCATCTGAAGATCGATCTTGCAGAGGCGGACCATTTCGTCCTCACCGATCGCATCGTGAACAACGCCTACGACTCTTCAAAGGACCGCATCGAATTGCTCTTCAAGAACGGACGCATCGAGGACATTGCTACGGCCTCGGACACGCTCGGCATCCAAGCGATGAGCCATACCGTGGTGAAGCACTACCTCGCGTATCCGCGGTGGATGGGGAAAGAGTGGTTCGATAGCGAGGACGATTAGGTGCCTCAGGGTCCGATACGTATAGGACCCGAGGCGGAGACCTTGATGGAGCGGATATCAGCCTTCACTAAGGCTTCGGCCAACGAAGTACATCTCCATTTCCCCCTTGCCTTTCGCCTCCACTTTTCCGCGGGGGGTGAAGGAGAACGCGGGCACCTCCTTCCCATCCCTGACCTCCATCACATCCTTCACCAGCGCATAGGTGCCTTCACTGATATTCACTTGCCCCACCTCACCGCTGCTTTCCATCCGGCTCGCCGTGTTCACCGTATCGCCCCAGATGTCGTATTGGAATTTCTTCACGCCAACAATGCCAGCCACAACGGGACCGGTATGGATGCCCACGCGCATCTCGAAGACATGCAGTCCTCGTGCGTCATGGTCCTTTTTCCGGGAGATCATAAAGGCTTGCATCTCCAGTGCTGCATGTACCACTGCGGCCGGGGTCGAGGAGCCAGGGTCGGGCAGCCCGCCTACGCACATGTAGGAATCGCCGATGGTCTTGATCTTCTCGATGCCGTGCGGTGTGATGATGGCATCGAAGGCCTCGAAGCAGGCGTTGAGCTCGTGCAGTAGCGTCTCCGCACCCAACTGCGCGGACATGGTGGTGAAGCCCTTAAAGTCCGTGAAGATCACCGAGGCCTGGTCAAAGTGCCGGGCCTTGGCAGCACCGGTGGCTTTCAGCTCTTGGGCCACTTCCGAGGGTAGGATATTCAGAAGTAATTCCTCGGACCGGTCTCTTTCCGCGCTCAGTTCGGCTGTGCGTTCTTTCACCTCGAGGTCCAGGTCATCGCGCTGGCGGGCGACCAAGCGACCTTGGTGCGCGGTGCGGATCGCGAGGTACACCGCAACAGAGAGCGGAACGGCAACGTGTGAGCAGTACTCGCGCACCATATGCAGAAAGGAGGCGATGCCCGGCCCCAGATGTTCCAGCGCTCCTCCAAAGCTCAACAGAAAGGCCAAGAGACTGGATGCCAGCGCACCGGCGCCGATCCAGCGGGCGTAGCCTTTGGTGCGCAACAATTTGAATCCGAGGCGGATCACTTCACCGATGAACCAGATCATCACTGCTGCCAGCAGTATACCTAGGATGACCAGGGGAATGACCAAGAAGGCGTTTTGGTCGTCGAGCGAGAAGGTTATATCTCTTTCGCCTTTAGAAAAGCCCAGCCGGTAGTACACAAGTGTGATAGCGAAAATGGAACAGGCCACGGAGGCCGTTATGATCGCGATGGTGTACCACTTTTTCCTGCGCTTGCCTACCTTGCCATGGAGCGTGCCCAAGGTCATGATGAGCAGGTACATCGGCCAAGGAACGAGGATGAGCTGCACCGCATCGAAAAGGCTCGTTGCATGGCCTGTCGATGCCTTGAGCCCGGCATTCCCAGCCAGATCACAGAAGGTATCGAGCGCTGTGACAAGGGATAAGAGCGCTAGGAAGAGCCATTGGCGCTCGCGCCGTTCAAAGCTCCAGATCACCAAGGCGAGCAACAAGATGATCAAGTTGATCCCGATAAACACGCCGTATTGGGTCATGCCTCGCTGGTTCTGGAAAGCCATGTCGGACATATGCAGCGAACACGCCAGCCCAAAGCGTCGCGCGGTCTTCCCGTCCACGCTGTCCAGCCGGATGGTGATCACCTCAGGCTTCCCGTCACAACCGAGTGTTAGGGGAACGAGATAGGGCGCCGGCAAGCTGTCTGTGGCTTTCCCGTTTCCCTGTCCTGCAGAGGAGATGAACAAGGGGTCCCCATTCAGGAAGACCTCCATTTTCTCATTTCCACCAAGTGCAAGAATGACAGTCCTACCCTTCAGCGAAGCATCCGGGATAAGACCTAAGCGGAGCCAATGGACGCCGGTACCGGGGAGAATGCTGTCCTTGGAGCCGGACAGGTCTTGCCAAGATGCTTCATCCAGGTCCCTCGAAGCGTAGGCCGCGCTGTCGCCGACCTTCATTTGCACCATCACGTTCAATCCCGGCACATTATCCCCCATGCCGGGCACATTCGAGGAGATATCGGTGAGGCTCCGTGCGTTCACCGTCATGACATTTACGCTACTGCTGTCGTCTTGTGCGGCAGCGAGGCCTGAAACAAGCAGGGCTGTTGCAAGGAAGATGAGCCTGGGGGAGCGCATGCCGGAAAAGTAGGGTGGATCGGCGGATCCCCACCATGGCCATGTGTTGCTACGAAAGGACTCGGCCTTGCGTGTTCACCTTTCCTTTGCACCATGGAAACGAAGCAGGAAGGAGGCATCATCCTCGTCACCGGTGCCACAAGCGGATTCGGCGAGGCCATTGCACGGAAGTTCGCCGCGCAGGGCTGGCACGTGATCATCTGCGGAAGGCGCCGAGATCGGCTGGATGCGCTGGCCCGCGAACTCGACGGACTGCACGGCCCAGTGACGCACGCCTTGCGTATGGATGTGCGCGACCGTGCGGAAGTGGAACGCGCGATCGGCTCGCTACCGCCGCAATTCTCGAGCATCGATGTGCTGGTGAACAATGCGGGGCTGGCGAGTGGACTGGCCCCGATCCAAGAAGGCGATCCCGCAGACTGGGACGTGATGATCGATACCAACGTGAAAGGTTTGCTCTACGTGACGCATGCGGTGATGCCCGGCATGGTGGCGCGGGGCAAGGGCCACATCATCAACATCGGCAGCACCGCCGGGAAGGATGTCTATCCGAAGGGCAATGTGTACGCCGCCACCAAGTTCGCGGTGGACGCGCTGACGAAGGCCATGCGATTGGACCTGGTGGAAGCAGGCCTCAAGGTGACACAAGTGGCGCCCGGCGCAGCGGAAACGGAATTTAGCGAGGTGCGCTTCCATGGCGACAAGGTGCGCGCGAAGCAGACCTACGCAGGCTTCGAGCCTTTGCGGGCCGGGGATGTCGCGGGCATCGTCCACTTCGCGGCTACACTTCCTCCGCACGTCTGCATCAACGATGTCACGGTGACGGCCACGGCGCAAGCGAACAATACCACGATCGTCAGGCGTTGATCAGTCGGTAGTTTCACCCCCAAGAACCACTTGAATGAAAAATCCATTACCCGTTTTGGCGCTGATCGGCGCGCCCTTCCTCTTCAGCTTTTCCGGCAATGCGCCGGTGCAGAAGGAACGAGCCAGCCCTGCGGATACCGCGCGCTATGACAAGGGCGGAATGAAGGTCGAGGTGGCATATAGTAGACCTTCCAAGAAGGGTCGCGTCATCTTCGGTGGGCTGGTGCCTTTCGATGAGGTATGGCGCACCGGCGCGAATGAGGCGGCAATTTTCGTTACCAACAAGGAATTGACGATCGGCGGCAAGAAGCTGCCCGCTGGCACCTACACACTGTGGACCATTCCACACCAGAAAACCTGGGAGGTGATCTTCAACAAGAAGATGTATCCCTGGGGCATCGGCAGGGACGGCAAGGCCAGCCGTGAGGCCGATTCGGATGTCGCCTCAGTAACGGTGCCCGTGGAAGTGTTGCCCAAGGAGATGGAGCAATTCACCATCAACGTCCAGGGCGACAAGGTGCCCACACTGGTGTTCGCTTGGGACCGCACGCAGGTGTCGGTACCCTTTAAGTGATCATCCGTTAGGAGAGATCATCTCGTTAGGCAAGTCGATCGCGATCCGCAGTAACGCGGTCGTCGATCCTGTGGATCCTGTGATCCTGTCTCAAACCCTTTACCGGTCCGGTCCTTATCTGCATCGTCGAGATACGTTTACCTTCGCGGCACAACAACCACGAACATGAACGGTAACTGGGGCAAGGCCATCCTTTTCAGCATCCTTTTCTGCATCCTCGGATTCATCCTGGGGCGCGTCACCTGTGGGGATTGCCGTGGCGGTAGTTGCGATAAGGACGACATGCACGGCATGATGCACGGCGGCATGAAAGGCGACTGCGACATGCATGATATGAAAGGAGACTGCGACATGCACGGTATGATGGGTGATGCCGGCGAGCACGGTGAAAAAGGCAAGTGCTGCGACATGAAGGGCGATTCAGCGAAGTGCTCGGACATGAACGGCCATAAGATGATGATGCACGACAGCACGATGGCGAAGTGATCCCGATCCGGGATGCTTGCCAGAGCCGTTGTTCTGTTATCGCTGAGCATGGCGCTTACCGCGTCGGCGCAGACCATTGAAAACGCTTCCAGAAGTACCATCGGCTACTTGAACGCGGACGGTGCCATCGAGAACAGTTCACGGTCCACCGTGGGTCATTTCAGCACGAACGGCACCGGTTGGACGATCGAAAATTCCTCGCGCAGCACCATCGGGTACGTGGAGGGAAACGGTCGCGATGCTTACACCGTCGAGAACGGATCCCGCTCCACCGCGGGCTACATGGACAGGGACGGCTCCGGCAATTGGACGATCGAGAACTCCTCCCGAAGCACCGTGGGCTATATTCAAAGTGATGGCACTGTGGAGGATGCCTCTCGCAGTGCCCTCGGTTACGCGCCCAATGTGCCACCCGCATGGGTAGCGGTCTTTTTCTTCTACTTTCGGTTCCCCTGAAGCTTCTGCGGAGTTCGCCGGGATCAGACCGACGAACATCCGAACGCTTTGCTTGTTCGTCCTTCACATCAACCCCTCCGCCATGCCCATCCTCCAGGTCTTCCTTGTCATCATCGTTGTTGGTGTCCTGCTCTGGCTCGTTAACCGCTTCATTCCGATGCAGGGGACGATCAAGTGGATCCTGAATCTCGTGGTGGTCATCGTGCTCATCGTCTGGTTGCTGAAGGCCTTTGGGGTATGGGGTTCCGTGGCGAGCGCGCACGTTTAACGGAGCGCTGTTCGTTGTAAGGGCGGAAGACCTCCCTATAAGGCGGTGCGGAACTATCTTCGCGGACCCGCTCCAGCATTAGGCAGGGGCGGTAAGTGTACATGCAATTCACCGCATCGCAGATAGCCGAACTCCTCAAGGGGGAAGTGGACGGCGATCCCCAAGTGATGGTCAACGACCTCGCCAAGATCGAGGAGGCCCGCAGCGGCACGCTCACCTTTTTATCCAACCCGCGCTATACCGAATTCATTTACGACACCAAGGCCACTATTGCCATAGTGCACCGTGATTTCCAGCCCGGAAAGCCCATCCCGAAGAGTCTCACGTTGATCCGTGTGGACGATCCAAGGCATGCCTTCACTCAGTTGTTGGAGCGGAATGCATTGTTAAGCACGGACAAGAAAGGCGTGGAACAGCCCAGCTTTGTGAGTCCGACAGCTCGCCTCGGAAAGGGCGTGTACATCGGTGCATTCTCTCATGTGGGTGATGGCGTAGTCCTAGGGGATGGTGTGAAGGTCTTCCCGGGATGCTTCATCGGCAACGACGCCCACATCGGCGCGAATACCCTGATGCATGCCGGAGTGAAGGTCCATCATCGGTCCCAGATCGGTGAGCGTTGCGTCTTACACAGCGGCGCAGTGATCGGTGCGGATGGCTTCGGCTTCGTGCCCGATGCCCATGGCGTGTATGAGAAGATGCCTCAGGTGGGCAATGTGATCCTGGAGGATGACGTGGAGGTGGGGGCGAACACTACCATCGACCGGGCCACCATCGGCCATACCATTATCCGCCAAGGCACCAAGCTGGACAACCTGGTGCAGGTGGGCCACAACGCGGAACTGGGGAAGCATATCGTGGTGGTGGCACAATCCGGCATCGCGGGCAGTTCCAAGGTGGGCGACCATGCACAGATCGGTGGCCAGGTCGGCATCGCCGGCCATCTCCATGTGGGTGCTGGAGTGAAGATCGCTGCGCAGAGCGGTATCGGCTCCGACATTGCGGACAACACCGTTGTTCAGGGATCGCCTGCATTCAGCATAGGCGAATACAAGCGCAGCTATGTCCACTTCCGTAACCTGCCGCAGATCATGCAGCGCATCGACCAGCTTGAAAAGGAACTGGAGGCATTGAAGGCCACCCTGACCGATACCACCCCCAAGAACGCATGAGCGATAAGCAGCATACACTGAAGAAGGAAGTCGCAGTGAAAGGTGTGGGCCTTCACACCGGCGAGACCGTCACTCTCACGCTCAGTCCTGCCCCGGTGGGCCATGGACTGAAATTCCAGCGTACCGACCTGGAAGGGAAGCCCGTGATCGACGCGGACGCGGATCTGGTGGTAAGCACCGCGCGTGGCACTACGCTCGGCAAGGGTGACGTGAAGGTGAACACCACCGAGCACATCCTAGCGGCACTCTATGCATTGAGCGTGGACAACTGCTTGATCAAGCTCGACGGTGCCGAGGTGCCCATCATGGATGGTAGCGCAATGAAGTTCGTGGAGGCCATCGAGGAAGCGGGTCTTGAGGAACAGAACGCGCCGCGCAACTGGTGGGTCCTGAAAGAGCCGATCTGGTTCGAGACCGAGGAACGCGGTACCGAAATGTTGGGCGTGCCGGCACCCGGCGGTGAATTCCGCCTTACCGTGATGGTCGACTACAACAGTCCGGTGCTCGGCACGCAGCATGCCAGCATGTACAACCAAGGCGAATTCAAGACCGAGATCGCTTCCTGCCGCACTTTCGTCTTCCTGCGCGAGATCGAGCAACTCGCCAAGGCCGGCCTCATTAAGGGAGGTGACCTTGACAATGCGATCGTGCTGGAGGATCGTGAGGACATCACCAAGGAGGAACTGAAAGCCTTGGCGAAGAGTATTGGCCGCGAGTACCAAGATGTCCAGATCCGCCGCAACGGCGTGCTTAACACTACGGACCTCAAGTTCCTCAACGAACCCGCACGGCACAAACTGCTGGACATAATAGGTGATCTCGCGCTCGTTGGTCGGCCGATCAAAGGGCACATCCTTGCGGCGCGTCCGGGCCACTTCGGGAACACCAGTTTCGCCAAGCGCATCAAGGACCGCATTCGACAGGAAGAGAAGGACACGCGCGTCCATTTCGACCTCACCAAGGAGCCGCTGTTCGACATCAATGCCATCACCAAGATGCTGCCCCACCGCTATCCATTCCTGCTGGTGGACAAGGTGATGTCGATGGACGCCACCAGTATCGTTGGCGTGAAGAACGTCACGATGAACGAGCCGCAGTTCACCGGCCACTTCCCGGACAATCCGGTGATGCCCGGTGTGCTGCAGGTGGAGGCCATGGCGCAGGTGGGTGGCATCTTCGCTCTAAGCCAGGTTCCCGATCCCGAGAACTACACCACTTACTTCCTGAAGACCGATGGCGTGCGCTATCGACGCAAGGTGATCCCGGGTGACGTGCTTGTATTCCGTCTGGAATTGATCACACCTATCCGCCGCGGCATCGTCCACATGAGAGGTGTCGGCTATGTGAATGGCCTGCCCGCCGTGGAGGCTGAAATGATGGCACAGATCGCACGCGACAAAGCCCCGGCCGACGAAAAGAAGCCCGAACCTGTTAAGGCAGTCACTCACGCATGAGCATCTCCAAGCTGGCTTCCGTCCACCCGGATGCGCGCATTGGCAAAGACGTCGTCATCGAGCCCTTCACCTCCGTTGCTGGTGATGTCTCCATCGGTGACGGCACTTGGATCGGGCCCAACTCCACCATCATGGACGGTGCACGGATAGGCGCGGAATGCCGCATCTTTCCTGGTGCTGTTATCAGCGCCATCCCACAGGATCTGAAATTCGCGGGGGAGAAGACCACCGCCGAGGTCGGTGACCGCACCACCATCAGAGAATGCGTCACCATCAACCGCGGCACGTCGGACCGGCACCGTACCGCGGTTGGCAGCGATTGCTTGTTGATGGCCTATGTGCATCTGGCGCACGATTGTCTCGTTGGCAACAACGTGGTGATCGCCAATAGTGTGAACCTCGCCGGGCACGTCACCATCGGCGATTGGGCGATATTGGAGGGCAACGTGGCGGTGCAGCAATTCATGAGTATCGGCGCGCACAGCTTCGTGGCCGGTGCTTCCTTGGTGCGGAAGAATGTTCCACCTTATGTGAAGGCCGCACGCGAGCCGCTGAGTTTTGTAGGCGTGAACGTGGTGGGCTTGCGCCGGCGCGGATTTGCCGATGATGCCGTGGCACGGATCGAGGACATCTACCGCGAGATCTTCGTGCGCAACACCAATCTGGAGCGCGCCGTGCAGAATGTCGAACAACAGTTCAAGGATTCGCCGGAGCGCACGCTTATCGTGGAATTCATCCGCAGCAGCCCCAAGGGCATCATGCGCGGGCTCACTGAATGAATCCTTTGTGTGCCTTGCCGGACGGTGACGGCATATCATGCGAAGGCATGCGCATCACGTTGACCCAAGTAGCGAAACAGTTCGCGAGAGAGAAGGTGTTCTTCGGAGTGGATCATGTGTTCGAAGCAGGAAGCCGAACGGCCATCCTCGGGCCCAACGGCAGCGGTAAGAGTACGTTGCTGCAAGTGGTGGCAGGCGCATTGATCCTTACAAAAGGAACCATTGGACATGCTCTCGCTGGGAAAGTGATCGACCAGGAAGAGGTCTATCGCCATGTAAGTATCGCTGCGCCTTATCTGGGTCTCTACGAAGATCTGTCGCTGCACCAGATGATCGCTACGCATGCGCGCTTCAAACCTTTCCTGCAAGGAATAACCGTTGAAGAGGTGGCTAGCATCGCCTACTTGGAACCGCATTTGGAGAAGCCAGTGCTCAACTTCAGTAGCGGCATGAAGCAACGTCTGAAGCTCGCACTCGCCATTCTCAGCGCCACACCGTTGCTCCTATTGGACGAGCCTGCTACGAACCTCGATGCCGAGGGTATAGCTTGGTTTCGGGATCTTCTGCTTGCTCATATGGACGGACGTACGCTATTGGTCGCCAGCAACAGACAGGCTGAAGAGACCTTCGCCTGCGCCGCCGCCGTGGAGATCGGGAAGTGGAAATAGGTCAGGCGTCAGCGCGCATTGGTCCAAGGACCTTCGCCCAACGCTCGATACCCTTCAGCATGCCTGTGGCACCCTTGTTCAGGATGTCATTCGGCCGAAAGGTGCCATCCTCGCCAATGAACTGTGCGAAGAAAGGGATCGGCACTTCTCCAGCGACCGTCAACCGCACGGCCGTCAAAACGGGCTTCAACAATTGCGTGGCGCGCAGACCACCACTAACTCCGCCGTAGCTGACCAGGCCGAGAGGCTTGAGCGCCCACTCCTGAAAAAGGAAGTCCAGCGCATTCTTCAGCGGCGCGGTGTAGCCAAAGTTGTACTCGGGCATCACGAAAATGTAAGCATCCGCACTTTCGATGGTGGCGCTCCAGGCCTTGGTGTGATCGTGCGTGTACTGCTTCAGCCGGGGATGGTTCGGCTCATCCATGAAAGGCAGGTTGATAGCAGCAAGGTCCAGCAACTCCACCTCGAATGCACCCTCCGCCTTTGCAGCTTCCATGATCCATTGTGCAACGGCGGGTCCTTTGCGCCCCTCGCGGGTGCTGGCCAAAATGATCTTCAATCTTATCATGGCACAAAGGTCGGGCATGCACTGTCTCGGAGACCGGCCATTACGCAGGTGACCCCTTATATCCCGCGTTCGGGGCACATCGCTACCTTCGCGCCTCATTTTTTCAGAGATCCACCATGGCCAGCACCGGCGACATCAGCATCGGTACCTACATCCGCTTCAACAACGATATCTGCCAGATCGTGGAGTGGCAGCACCGCACTCCCGGCAACCTGCGCGCCTTCTACCAAGGCAAGATGCGCAACCTGCGCACGGGCAAGTTGAACGAGCACCGCTGGCGCAGCGGCGAGACGATGGACGTATTGCGTGTGGAGATCACCGACCTGCAATATCTCTATCGCGAAGGGGAGAACCTCGTTTGCATGGACCCCGGCAGCTATGAGCAATTCCACATCCCCGTGGATCTGTTCGGCGATGCGATCGGCCTGATGAAGGAGGAGAATATGGTGCAAGTGGGCTTCGAGAGCGGCAACCCCATCCTCGCCCGTCCTCCGAAAGTGGTGGAGTTGGAAGTGACCTACACCGAGACCGCCGTGAAAGGCGATACCAGCAACAAGGTGATGAAGGCCGCTACCCTGGAGACCGGCAAGGAAGTGAACGTCCCTTCCTTCGTCGAGATCGGCACCATCATACGCATCGACACGGAGACCGGGGCCTACATGGACCGGGTGAAGAAGTAGGCTTCCCTCCGTACGGCTACATTTGGCGGGCAACCGGCGGCGTGAACAACGTCCGATCGGGGGCTGAACGCTTTTCCATGGAGTTGAAGGAAAATTTGACGGCCGCGGATATCGCCGCGATCATCCATGCTCGGGCCATGGGCAACGTCGCCCGGGCCGTCACCGGGATCAACGAGATCAACCGGGTGCGCGAAGGCGACCTGGTCTTCGTGGACCATCCTAAGTATTACGCCAAAGCATTGAATAGTGCGGCCACCACCATACTCATCGACAAGGAGGATGTCGAAGTGCCCGAGGGAAAGGCCATCATCGTAAGCAGTGATCCGTGCAGCGACTACAACGCATTGGTGCGCCGCTTCATGTCTCCCTTCGCTTGGACGTCCGAGCTTCCCGCCATCGGCACCAATTCCACCGTACATCCTTCGGTGACCGTGGGGACCAACGTCAGCATCGGCAAGGACTGTATGATCATGCCCGGCGTGGTGATCTATCCGAACACCACCATCGGCGACCGCGTGATCATCCATGCCAACTGCGTCATTGGCGGGGACAGCTTCTATTATAAGAAGCGAAATGGGAGGTATGAGAAGATGGTGACGGCCGGCTCCACAGTGATCGAGGACGATGTGGAGATCGGCTCGCTGAGTACCATCGATCGCGGTGTCAGCGCTGATACACGCATCGGTGCCGGTACCAAGATCGATAACCACGTGCAGGTAGGGCACGACACGTTGATCGGCAAGAACTGCTTGATCGCTTCACAGGTGGGCATCTCCGGTGCTTGTGTCATCGGTGACAACGTGACCCTTTGGGGCCAAGTGGGCGTGCCAAGCAAACTCACTATCGGCGACGGCGCCACCGTGCTAGGCCAAAGTGGGCTCATCTCGGACCTTGAGGGTGGCAAGACCTATTTCGGTTCACCTGCCGGAGAATGGAAGCAAAAAATGCGCGAGATCGCCAGCCTGGGCCGGCTCCCGGAAATGATCAAGAACACCCGTAGCTGATCGCATGACCCGACTGGACCGGTTGACCGAACGGTTGAACTTGAAAGAGTTCCAACTGCGTGCGCTGCTGGACGTGACGAAGGCGATCAACAACAATCAGAGTCAGGAGGAATTACTTGGGCTCTACGCGGGTTTCATGCGAGCGGAACTGGGGATCACCCGCCTGATGCTATTCGAGAATAATGGGGAATGGCGGCGTATCCAAGCCTTCGGTATCGAAGCGAATGCTGTGGACGTGGATGTAGCCGCGCTGATCGATAAGTGCAAGGACATCCAGTTCATTGGAACGGACATGGGCGGCGGGCCTGGTGCATTCGACATTGCGGTACCGGTCTATCATCGTGAACAGCCGTTGGCGCTGCTTTTGATCGGTGACATTGACGACCAAGAGCAGCGCATGAGTCCCACGGTGAAGCACCTGAACTTCATCCAGACCCTTACGAACCTCATTGTCGTTGCCTTGGAGAACAAGCGCTTCGCAAAGCGGGCGTTGGCGCAGGAACGTGACCGGCGCGAGTTGGAACTCGCTGCGGACATGCAGATGATGCTGATCCCGCGGGACCTGCCCAGCGAGGGACGCATGCAGGCTGCAGCCTGGTACCAACCACACCGGCAAGTGGGTGGTGACTATTACGACGCGATCCGCACCGGACCCGACGAGTACGTGGTCTGCGTGGCTGATGTCAGTGGCAAGGGGATCGCTGCGGCATTGCTCATGTCGAACTTCCAAGCAACGTTGCGCGCAATGCTCCAACGCGAGCGTATCGACCTGAAGGACCTGGTGACGGAACTCAATGCGAACGTTTTGGAGCGCGCACGGGGTGAACGTTTCATCACCTTTTTCATCGGCAGGGTGGACCTGGTCTCGGGCACTTTGGAATTCGTCAATGCCGGCCACAACCCGCCCATGCTGCTGCGTGATGGCGTACTTGAGGAACTAAGTGACGGCGCGATCGCCTTGGGCATGCTGCCCGAATTGCCCTTTGTGCATCAGGGAACCACAATGGTCAAAGGCGGTACGCTTCTGTGCTATACGGATGGATTGGTGGAGCAGGAAGACAAGTTAGGCAATGCCTTCGATACGGCTCCTTTGCGGAAGGCGCTCGAGTTGATGTCCCGATCCGGACCTAAAGCAGTGAACGAAGCGTTGATCGCCACCTTCGAAGCGCACCGTGCTGGCTTGCCCTATTTGGACGATATCGCGCTGCTCACCTGCCGTTTTTCCTGATCGGTGGCGGCCCGGTGCTTCAGGTCCAATATCACGATCATCGCTGTGAATCCCCAGAACGGCACGCTCGCCTTATCCAGGTCGAGGAAGTCGTTTACGATGCCGTGAATGTAGTAGGTCACCAGACCTAGAAAGGCCGCTTCCAGGATGCGGCGGTCTGTTCCAGGAGGCAATTTGGACCAGAGCCGGATCGCTGTCCAGCACGTAGTGGCGATCACTGCAATCACCAATAGCATCCCGAGCACACCTTGTTCAGCCAATGGCCCAAGGTACTCGCTGTGCGCATTTCCGTTCAGCCCGAAATTGGTGCTGATGATGGTGCGGTCCCGCGAGATCTGGTACGGTGCATACTGGAACATGTAGGTGCCGGGGCCCCAACCCATAAGCGGCTTTTCCTCGAACATGCGCATGGCGGAGTGCCATCTATTGATCCGTTCCAGATTGCTCGCATCGGTCTTTATGTTGAAGATGGAAATGATATGGGAGATAAGATTATCACTGCTATCGGTGTGGTTCCGCTCCAAAGAGATGGTGATCTGATCCTTGTTGGTGGTGTAGACGATGCCCCCCACAAGCATCACCGATGCTACTACCCAAACCGGGATCCGAAGGCGCATCACCACGAAAAGGCCCAAGGCACCGGCAACACCCATCCATGCCGCGCGCGTATAGGAGAGGAGGATCCCTGTTACCATCAGCAGTAGGAAGAAGATCGCCACAGCCCTCGTAGTGCGCGAATAATCACGCATGCCGATCGCCGTCACCGCGAAAGGCAGGAAGATTGCGAGGATCGCACCATAGCTCGTGTGGTCCTTGAAGAACGGTGACATCACCCAATGTGCGGGATCCTCCGCAAAGTGGTAGTGGGCGTGGTTTATTACTGTGTAGATCACCACGATCGCCAAGCCGCTGATGTAAAGCCAGAAGAAGCGGTGCATGTTGCGGGGATCCCGGAAAAGGCGGGTGGCCATGAAGTACATGGTGCAGACGAACCACAAGCGCGCCGTGACGAATTTCAACGAGACCAACGGCATGCTGCTCGGGAGAATGCAGAGCGCCATCCATGTCAGTTGGAGAAGGATGGCAATGGTCACCGGATGCCGCCAAACACTGCTCTCGATCACGCCGCGTTCCAACGCTAGCTTCAGGATGAACAGCAGCATCAGCGCCACCATCAAAGGCTCCGTCGGCAATGCCACCCCGATGCCGCCCAAGTTCAACTGTTCCAGATTGATCGAGAGCCTGTCTCTT
>JBEPUG010000057.1:0-19420 GCA_041691695.1 Flavobacteriales bacterium | reverse complement strand
TGGCGAACTTCCGCGTGAAGTGCTCCTTGCTGAAGCTGTGGCCGAGCGGTCGTCCGATGAGGCCATAGCGCTGCATGCCGGAAGCACCTATTGAGCGGCCTTTTTCGGGGAGAAGCGTATGCGGGCGAACTCGATGATCATCGGCAGTACGGAGATGAAGACGATCCCGAGGATCACCACCTCATAGTTCTTCTGCACGAAAGGTTGCTGCCCGAAGGCGAAGCCGGCCATGAGTAGGATGGTGATCCACAGCACGCCGCCGATGATGTCATAGGGGAGGAATTTCCGCCGATAGTCCATCTTGCCGATGCCTGCAACGAAGGGTGTGATGGTGCGCACGATGGGAACGAAACGCGCGATGATGATGGTTCGTACCCCATACTTGTCAAAATAGCCGTGGGTCTTCTCCAGGTCCTTCGGACGCACCAGGGGTTTGCCAAAAAGCTTCCAGGCGGTGATGCGCGCGCCGAAGAAGCGGCCTATCCAGTAGTTGACGTTGTCACCGAGAATGGCGGCGATCATCAACAGCCCCAGAAGCCAAAAGAGATCCAAGCTGCCGATCGCGGCCAGTGATCCCGCCACGAATAGCAAAGAATCACCGGGGAGGAATGGCATCACCACCAAACCGGTCTCAATGAAGATGATCATGAAGAGCAGCAGGTAGACCAGGTTACCATGCTCGCTGATGAAGACTGGCAAGGTCTCATTCAAGTGAGTAATGAAATGCCAGAAGGAGAGGAGGATGTCCATGGTGGGGCTGACCGGTGATCAGTGGTTGGATGATTGGATCGCAGAGTCGCGGGTCAAAAGGATAAGATCGCTTCGCAAAGCCTCGCGATGACGTGCAAGCGACGCGAGATCGACTTTCAATCGCACTTCAACGAAGGATCCACCTGTGCGCTGTATGCCAGGATGCCACCCTTCAGATTGATCAGGTTGGTATAGCCGTAACGGGAACTGAGCGCATCGATGACGGCCGCGCTGCGTGAACCGCTGCGGCAGTGGATCACGACCGGCACATCCTTGGGGATCTCCCCAATGCGGTCCACCAATTGGCTCATCGGTAGTGAGGTGCCGCCGATGCTGCAGTTCTCGACCTCGTATGGTTCCCTCACATCGATCAACACGAACCGCTCCTTGGCGTCCTGCATTTGGCGCAGTTCCGCAGGCGTTACCTCCTTCATACCGCCTTGGCTTTCACTTTCGTCTTCTCCTTGGCAGGTTCCTTCTCCGTCTTGATCTGCCTCAGGTTCTCGGCGATGTCCGGCGGTAGGTATTCGAAGAAGGTGTCTCCGCGCAATCCCAAGCGCAATGCTTCGAGCGCGATCACCTCATCGGGAGCCACGTTGCCCAGATTCACATTCGCGCCCACCTGCTTGATGAACCAGGTCTGCTGGCTCTTGATCGGTGCTTCCCAGATGATGTCCTGTCCGGGCACCTTCGCCATGATGCGGTTCACCAACGTGGTATGGGCGTGGCCGCTGGGACGATAGATGCCGACAGTGCCGCTTTCGCGTGCCTCAGCGATCACCTTCCAACTGCCGGCGTCGAGTTCCGCGTTCATCATCCGCACCCAGCGGGCGGGGCTGATAAGGATGCCTGTCTCCTTGCTGCCCACTTCGCTCAGCACGGTGAATTCCTTCGCGAGGGTGTTGATGAACTTCAACTTCACATCGTGCTCCAACTCGATGGATCCATCGGAGACCTCCACCGCGTCCACTTTCAGATCGCTGAGCACCTTCCGGTAGTCCTCGAACTGGCCGCGCGCGATGAACGCCTCGAAGAGCGTCCCTCCGAGATAGACCTTGATGTCCGCGCTCTGGTAGAGAGCTATCTTCTCCTTCAGCTGCCGGGTGGCGTAGCTGGTTCCGAAGCCGAGCTTCACCAGGTCGGTGAGATGTCCGCTTCCGGAGATGAGATCCTCGGCCTGGCGCAGGCTGAGTCCCTTGTCCATCACCATGGTGATGCCTTCCTCACGCGGCTTTTCGCTGCGGGAGGGAACGTGATCGAGGCTGAAATTCATCGACGGTAAAGCTCCAATAAATGCATGACCTGCGGCAATGTAGCCGCTTGTGGGTAATGTTCCAGCAGTTGGCTGTGTGCGGCATGGTCCGCCATCAACGCTTCCTCCAGTTCCAGCAAGGCCTGTTGCTCGCGGCCTGCGCGGAGAAGATAGCTGACCATGCGGTACTTGAACCGGACGTTGAATTTGTGCACCTGTGCCCCTTCATGGAACTTCTTCAAGGCCGCGTCGGGCCCTTTGAGGGTCATTAGGAGGTCGGCATGGTCCAGCCAGCCGTCCACGTTCTGTGGCTCCAGTGCATTCAGCTTTTCGTAGGCCGCGAAAGCCTCGTCATAGCGTTCGGCGCGGGCCAGCACGGAGGCAAAGTAGTACCAAGCATCGGGGTTTTCCGAGCTCAGCTTCACCGCATGCTCCAGGTCCTTCAGGGCCTCCGGCACGCGGTCTTGCATGTCCTTCACTACGCCACGGCCGATCCACGCGTCCACCCAATCAGGGTCCAGCGCCAAGGACTGGTCGTAATTGACCAGCGCCTGCTCGTAGTGCTCCATCTTCTCATAGCACTCCCCGATGTAGCTGAAGGTGATGGCCTGCGGGCCGTCGAACACAAGGGTCTCTTCGTAGCAGGTGATGGCCTCCTCGAAGCGTGATGCCAGCAGCAGATTACGGGCCTTGCTGAAGTAGGCCGAACTGAAACGCTCGTCGATCGCGATCGCGAAGTCCAACGCCTCATTGCTCTCCTCAGCGCGCTCCAGCTTCGCCAAGGCGTTGCCTAGGTTGTACCAGGAGACGCTGGAGTAGGGGTGCTCGTCGGTGAACTGGCGGAAGAAGGTGATGCTCGCCTCGTCCGCACCGGCCAGATCGAAGCAATAGGCCAGCTCATACAACACGGCCTCATTTTCGGGATTCAGTTCCAACGCGTTCTTCAGGCAGGAGATGGCTTCCTCGTATTCCTCCAGATTCTCATGCTCGAAGGCGAGGTCGAGATAGATGTCGTCCAAGCCTTCCTCGGCGAGTTCCAGCGCACGCTTGTAATGCTCCACCGAGCGGCGGTGGTTGTGCTGCTGGCTGAAGATGCCGGCCTTGTGCAATTGCACCTCCTCATTGTAGGGTTCCACCTTCTCGATGGCGTCCAGCAGTTCCATCGCCTTGCTCAAGCGGCCGAGGCCCATCATCACCACGGCCTCGCAGAAGAGAAGTTCCACGGAGAAAGGATGGAGGCGTTTGGCGAAGGCAAGAACCTTTTCCGCGCGGCGCGGCTCGTTGTTCTCCAAGTAGTGGTCGATGATCATCTCCAGCTCTTCCACATCGAAGAAGAACTGATCGTTGCTGGCGAGCATGGCCTCGTAGCGCTGGACGCAATGGTGCTGGTCCTCGTTGCGCTCTGGCATCGATCGGTGGGCTTCGCTCATACGGTAGGATTGGAATGACACTCCAAATGTAGACATCCACGATCCGGCGGGCTTTTGCCGCTTCCATGTTTTGAACAGGGCCGGGTGCATCTATTTCGCCGTAAAGCGCTGAGCCAGTGGGTATTTTTGCGGCCCCGTTGCCGAGGAATGTTCATCCGGTCAGCAACGGAGCGAACAAGAATGATCCAGGCATGACATTGATCCGATCCATCTCAGGCATCCGTGGCACCATTGGCGGCGCACCCGGCGAAGGGCTTTCACCCGTGGACGTGGTGCGTTACACCGCCGCCTTCGGGCAATTGATGAAGGAAGCTTCCGGAAAAACACGCCCCAAGGCGGTGATTGGCCGGGACGCACGACTCAGCGGTCCCATGGTGGCTGATCTCGTGCGCGGCACGCTGGTCGGGCTGGGCTTCGAGGTGATCGACCTCGGCATGGCCACCACGCCTACCGTGGAAATGGCTGTTACCGGTGAAGGAGCGGATGCAGGCATCATCCTAACAGCCAGCCACAATCCCAAGCAATGGAACGCACTGAAGCTGCTCAACGCGAAGGGGGAGTTCATCAGTGCAGATCAAGGTGCGGAAGTGTTGCGCTTGGCTGAGAGCGAGGCGTTCAAATTCTCACCGGTGGAGGAGCTGGGCACCGTGCGTAAAGATGATAGCTGGATGCGGAAGCACATTGCTGCGGTCCTCGGGCTGGACCTTGTGGACGTGGAAGCGATCAAGGCGCGGAAGTTCCGCGTCGTGGTGGATGCCGTGAATTCCATAGGCGGCACGGTGATCCCCGCGTTGCTGAAAGCGTTGGGTGTTGCTGAAACGATAGAGCTGTATTGCGATCCCACCGGGAACTTTCCACATAACCCAGAGCCTTTGCCGGAGCATTTGAAAGACCTCTGCGACACGGTGGTGAAGCATAAGGCCGACCTCGGCATCGCCGTTGACCCCGACGTGGATCGCCTTGCACTGGTCTGCGAGGACGGCAGTCTTTTCGGAGAGGAATACACCTTGGTGGCCTGTGCGGACCATGTGCTGGCGCATCGCCCCGGCGACACCGTGAGCAACCTCAGCAGCACCCGTGCCTTGGACGATGTGGCCGAGCGCCATGGCAGGAAGCGCCATGCCAGCGCGGTGGGCGAAGTGAACGTGGTGGAGTTGATGCGCAAAGTGCACGCGCCGATCGGCGGCGAAGGCAATGGTGGAGTGATCCTCGGCGAACTGCACTTCGGTCGCGACGCCTTGGTGGGCATCGCGCTCTTCCTCACGCTGCTCGCGAAGAAGGGCGGCACAACAAGCGCATTGCGCAAGAGCTATCCGGACTACTTCATCAGCAAGAACAAGATCGAACTGAGCCCCGGCATGGATGTGCAGGCCCTCGTCGATGCCATGCAGGAGCGGCACAAGGCCGAGAAGCACAGCACGGTGGATGGCTTGCGGATCGAGTTCGGCAAGGAGTGGGTGCATCTGCGGAAGAGCAACACCGAGCCCATCGTGCGCATCTATGCGGAGAGCGACAGCGCAGCAAAGGCGGATGCGCTGGCTCAGCGGATCATGGCGGAGATGCGGGAATTGGCGGCCAGTTTGGTCGGCTCTCGTTGAGGATCACGTCATGGCTCGTTCTGGGCTGGTGACAGGAAATTCTTTGACAGGATTTTAGGAGCTACAGGATTGAATGCGGATCGCTGATGAGGCACCGCAAGTAGCGTTGTTCTTAACCGCGGGGAGAGCGGAGTTCGCAGAGAAGGAAGAGAAGCGCCGCCTTTGGCGGCGGAGGGCGCAGAGGGAGTTGTCGCAGATCGGTGGGCGTTCGGAGATCTTCCCCTCTATCTTTGGTTCAAGCCCTACACGCCATGGACCTCAAGACCCTCAAGCTCGAATTGCTGGAACGCATCGCTATGCTGGATGACGAGTTGCGCCTGTTGGCATTAAAGCGCCTGCTCGATGCGCCGCGCGGCTATGGCATTCCCAATGAGCACCTCAGCGTGGTGCAGGAAGGGCAGGAGGGCTTCATCAAATTGGAGGACCGGAGCTATTCCGCGGATGAGGTGCGGAGGATCGTGGAGAAGGCGGTCGATGCAAAAGAGCAGGAGCTGGACTTTGCCAGTACGCTCACTCAAGAGGAATGGGATGCGATGGATCGAGAAGGTGAGCAAGCCGCAAAAGGAACGGGCACCTTCCATACCGTTGAAGAGATGATGGAACGGTTGCGTAAGGACCTGTGGAGATGAACTTGCCTCTCAAGGTGTCGAATGTCGCCTTGGGGGAGGTTGTTGAGATCCAACGTTACCTGGAGCAGGCCCGCGCTGGAACTGGCGTTCGGTTCCGTGCCGAGCTGGAACATTGCTTCAGTATCATCCAGCAATATCCAGGAGGCGCGCGGACACGTTACCGGTGCTATCGTTTGATGCCGATCTTGACCTTTAACGATCATGTGATCTACTCGGTCCGCACCAACTGTATCGTCTCCATCGCGTGCGCCACATGCACCAAAGACCGATGAAGGGCTACTTCAGAGGGTAACTGCCGGGATTCGCCTTTCCCTTCGCTCGCACCCGCTGCCGGACGGCCATTATGCTTCCGAAGGCCATCAGGAGGCAGCCGATCCACAGAATGTTGATGCCCGGGAAGATGATCGCTTGCATGATGACGAACTCACGTTCGCTCACGTTCAAACCCACTGTGTTGCCTTTCACGCTGGCCAGGTCGAACTTAACGTTCAGTTCCGGTACCGCGAAGCCTTTGCTGCCCACGTTCTGGTCACCGTGATAGATCACCACGGGCTGGGCCTCGAACCAACGGCTTTCATCGTAGAGATCGCGCACACGCAGGTTCAGGATGTACACGGTGAAGTCCGGACCAAGGCGGGCCAAGGTCACACTGTCGCGTACGGTCCTGATGCTGTCAATGACGATCAAACAGGTTGGCGTTACGATGGTGTCACCGACATTCTTCTCATAGAGCCGCGCCGGCATGAAACCGTCCGCAGTGGTGTCCAGCTTCGCATAGCGGATGTGTGTGTAGAGGT
The DNA here is from genome assembly GCA_041691695.1 of Flavobacteriales bacterium. Lineage (GTDB taxonomy): Bacteria > Bacteroidota > Bacteroidia > Flavobacteriales_F > PHOS-HE28 > PHOS-HE28. Next base: position 12,964 of record JBEPUG010000057.1, on the reverse strand, counting down.
CGTGATCCGGCCAGTGCTTGGTGCTGGGCTCAGCCACATTGCCAAAGCGTGGGTTTATCTGTACCAGTGGCTCCAGCGCGAATTCCTTAGGGCCGGGGACGAGCGGCGTCCAGTTCTTGGCATGCCACAGCTCATTGCGAGTGAAGGTCTCTACCGGGTCCCAATGGGACGGTTGGTCCAGAAGGAATTCCTTGCCTGCAACGTGGTAGTCCTTTGCGACGAAAAGCATGGTACGGTAGCGAACCGTATCACCGGCCTCGTAGATGTGCGGCACTCCCGACATCCAGTCCATGTCGTAGTAGAGGTTCACCCCTTGCTGACGCTTGCCGAGATAGGTTACGAAGTGATCACCTACCTGCAAGGTGTCGTGCATGTAGAGCAGCATGTCCTTGTTGTCATGGAAATCCTTATTGAGGAAGTTCAGTACGGGACCCTTCTGGTTGTGGGTGACGATCTTTTCGCGGGAGGTGCTCACCAGTGCTCCGAGCAAGACCATGGAGAAGCCCACGTGCGCGATGGAAGGACCGGCCTTGGACAGTTTGCCCTTCAAGATCATCGGGACGTAGAACGCGTTGGATAGGATCGCGAAGCAGGCAGCGAAGAGCAAGGCCACGAGATTGCCTTCCACCAACGTGTATTTCAGCAACCAGACACCGAGGATGGTGAGCAGTAGCGCCCCGAAGAAGGAAAAGCGCAACTCGCGGAAGAACTTCTTTCTGTCCGTGTTCTTATAGCGCAGGTATTGGCCGAAAGCGATCAGCATCGCGACGATAAAGGCGAATGGGACCTGCCATTTGTTGTAGTGCGCTTTCGCTTCAACGGGCGGTGCCAGCTTGGCTTGGGCGAGCGTGTGCGGCCAGTTCCATCCCGTGAGGTTGTGCAGGCCTTCGAACGCATTGTGGAAAGGCGCCAACAGCAGGTTGAACACCGGCATCGAGGTACTGAAGATGATCTGCATCGCACTCAGCATCAGCACCAGCGATGCGATGAAAAGCCAGAACTCCCGACTGAGGATCTGTTCTTCTTCGTGATGATGGAACGGCCCCTTACAGTATGCCACGACTGACATTACAATGCTCACAATGGTGAACAGGATGATAGCAGGGACCTGCACATCGAGGGAAACGCCCAGCACGAAGATCACCAAGGAGATCCCGAAGTAGAAGAGGCGATCGGTGCGGTCCGTATTCAGTGCGACCACGGCCAGCGTGACAAAGACGAGCAGGAAGAGCAGCAGTCCCGGGAGCATGCCCTCGCCAGTGAAACTATGCACGCTTGTATCGCCGAGCACACCGCTGCGGGTGAGGAACGTGCTGTAGAGTACCAACAGGAACGTTAGAAGCGCGAGGAAGAAAGCGGTAAAAAGCGAAGTGTCCTTTCGCTTGTTGATCAACAGCAGGTGCCCTGTACCGACCAGCGTAAGCCACGGAACGAGTGACGCGTTCTCCACGGGATCCCACGCCCAGAAGCCACCAAAGCTGAGGGATTCATAGGCCCATGCACCACCCATGAGGATGCCAGTGCCGAGAACGGCGATGCCGAAGAAGGTCCATGGCAGCGCAGGCTCCATCCATTCCTTCACACGCTTCGTCCACAACCCTGCGATGGCGAAGGCGAAGGGAACGAGGGTGGAAGCAAAGCCGAAAAAAAGTGTAGGCGGATGGATCACCATCCAGTAGTTCTGTAGCAGAGGGTTCAAACCGCGGCCATCCTTGAACTGTGGGATGAGTGCGAGGTAGTTCGGAAGATTCGTCCAAGGCAGGCCGAAGTTCTCGGCCAGTTCACGGATCAACAGGAACGGGCTGCTTCCCACGCGGATGTGGAATACATAGATGCCTAACAGCATGGTGGACAGGAATATCTGCACCAGCGCGAACACCGCCAGCACCGGGCCTTCCCAGGTCTTCGCCTTCCAGATCAGCAGGTTGCCCAACACCATCGTCCAGAAGGTCCACAGCAGGAATGAGCCTTCCTGGCCTTCCCAGAAACAGCTTGCGATGTAGCGCAGCGGCATCTCCAGGTTGCTGTGCTTCCACACATAGTCGAATTCGAACCAGTGGTTGAACAGCATCGTGAAGAGCGTGACCACGATGCCGATGACCGCGATGGAATGCACCCGGAAAGCGGCGCGGCCCAACGTGCGCCAGCCTAGGTCCTTCGTCTGCGTATGCAGCACGAAAGACACCAGTGCCAAGAGCGCACCCGAGAAGGAAAGTATCGTGAGCAGATGCCCGAGCTGTCCGGCCCAAGTGTGTTCACCAATGTAAGAGATGGAGTTACCCACGATCTTGGTCGATCAGAAGATCAGAAAATGAGTTTGGTCGCTGCAACGGCATTCAATTGTCTGATCGTCTGATCTTCTAATTTTCTGATCGGTTCACAGCGCTGCAGTGGTCACCTTGTTCTCCGAGTTGTACTTGCTCGGGCACTTCAGCAGCATGTCCTTCGCTTCGAAGTCACCGTCGGCATTGGCCTTGCCGATCAGGACGAGGCGCTCGGAACGTTCAAGGTCGTTGGGCTTCGCCATGGCGAGGTCCACGTTGCATTTTCGACCGTTGAGGTCCACCATGCTGAATCGGGTGAGTCCCGCATCCACGCTGGGCTCATACACGATCGGCTGCGATCGGTCCAACGTGCCCACGACGTGATACTCGCGTCCGGGATTATCGAAAGCCTCGCTCAAGGAGGCGTAGCTGCTGCTATCGCTCAGCGAGCCGATCAACGCTGCGATGGCCACGGCGATGATCACGAGTGCGATGATGTGGCTGCGTTTCATTTTCTGATATTTTGATCGTCCGATCCTCTGACCCCCTTCTCCAGTTTCCCGATCCTGCGATCCATTGCGAACATCCAGATGGCGATCCCGATGAGCACTATGCTCACCACCATCACCACCGTATTGATCTTGCCCGAGGCGAACATCTTCTCCTCCAACCATCCTGGTGCCTCGGACGCCGCGAAAGTACTCACGGGCAAAAGGAGCATGGCCATGACAAATGTCAGGGCCTTAACCATCGTTGGCTTCATCGGATAGTTCTTTGAGGCGCGCGACGCGCAGGTTCAGTGTATACACCCATACGCCCAGCAATACCCAACCGGTGACTGCCGGATAGAAGACTGCGCGCAGTGTGCTGTCGAGGTCGTAGGAACTGAAGGCAGGGTTGCCGCCATTGCCGGGGTGCAACGAATCGGTGAGGCGCGGGAGCACCATTATGAAGACGAGCATGAGCACGTAGGCGAAGATGTTGTAGATCGCCGCGAGCCGTGCGCGTTTGTGCCCGTCCGGGATGGATCCACGTAGGATCAGATAGGCCGCATAGATCAACACGGTGACCGCTGCGCCGTTCAGTTTGGGATCGGTGGTCCACCAATCACCCCAAGTGGCGCGTGCCCAAGTGGCGCCGGTAATAAGACCCAAAGAAGCGAAAAGTAAGCTGGCATGCACCGCCGCCAACGCCATGCGGTCGGCATCCAGATCGCTGGTGCGCAACACCCGTAGGCTCTGCACGAATGCGATGGTCATCAGCACCATCATCGTGAACCACATCGGCACGTGGAAGAAGAGGTTACGGATGGTCTCGTTCAGGATCGCTCGGTCGGGGAAGGCGAAACCGGAGCGCGGTGTTTCGTTCACTGCACAGTTTCCCTCAGCGATACCTGTGCCGCGGCCTTCCGTGAAGAACGCCTCATGCAGCACCAGCGGACCGTCCAGCGCATCCCAAGAACGAAGGCTCGTCATTGGGTTACGAAGCCCTAGGGGTACAATGAAAGATGCCTTGAGTGTGGCATCGGAAAGCGCCTTGACCTGTGATGCACAGATACGCTGCCCATCATTCTCCAGCCAGACCTGCGGAGTTCCTGTTGTAAAATGGGTGTTGTAACCGGTGGCTTCCAGCGATACTTCGCCCGGGGCGATGCGCGTGATGGAGGTATGGACCAAGGCTGGACCCAGAGGCGTCCTCAAACCCACGATCACCGTGTACAGCAGCAGTACCACTGCAAATCCCTTCCACCACCAGCCTTTCATCAGTCGCGCCAAAGGTAGGGGAAGAGCAACCACGCCAAGGCCACGGTGATCGCATCGATCAACAGGAGCCAGAGCACATATTTCCCGGTGACGTCCCAGCCCATGCCGTCCAGCGCCAATTTGCTCGCCTTCATCACGCTCAGCAGCATGGGCAGCACGATGGGAAAGCCGAGGATCGCCATCAGCCCGATGCCGTTGCCAGCCCGCGCGGCCAAGGCGGAGATCAAGGTGAGCACCAGCGCGAAGCCGATGCCACCAGCCATCACCACAAGAATGAAGGTAAACACTTGTGCATGGTCCATAGGCGAACTACCAATGAAGAGAACGTATGCGAGCAGGCTGATCAAGCTCAGCGCGGCCATCGTCAAGGCGTTATAGATCGTGCGGGCCAGCACTACACTGCGTGGAGAAGCCAAGGTGTAGAGGTAGAGTTGACGGCCCTGGTCCTCCCGTTGGAAGGAACGTCCCAAGGCATTGAATGCGGCGAAGAGCAGGATGATCCAGAACAAGGCATTCCAGATCGGGATGTCCGCGAGGTGCCGCACGCCCTGGTAGCAGATGTAGATCGTACTCACCACATAGAGCGCCATGCTGCCCCACGCGTGTTTCTGGCGGCGGTCCAACTGCCATTCCAGTTTCAGCAAGTGAGCGATCTCGGCCGGGCGCATGGAGTCTTTCTTACACGAATTGGTCGGCGAAAGTAGGAGTGTTGCACAAGGTTGATGATGATGACCATCATGCATGTTGATCCCAGGAAAGGACACTGGCCTGAAGCGCATCCCCTATTTTCGCCGCACAGGTCCGATCATGCGCCGCATCAACATCGCCATCGACGGTTTCAGCAGCTGCGGCAAGAGCACCTTGGCCAAGCAACTGGCGCATCAACTGAGCTATACCTATATAGATAGCGGTGCGATGTATCGTGCGGTAGCCCTGTACGTGATCGAGAACGGTTTAGTGGTGGATGGCAAACTCGACAAGGAGAACCTGTTACGCGTGCTGGACAAGATCGACATCAGCTTCAAGCATGATGATGCCTCGCAGCGCAGTGAGACCTGGTTGGACGGGCACAACGTGGAGCACCGTATCCGCGGCATTGAGGTGAGTAGGCACGTCACCTTAGTGAGTCCTGTAGCGGAGGTACGCGCCAAGCTGGTTCAATTACAACAGGCTTTGGGTAAGGATGGAGGCGTGGTGATGGACGGCCGCGACATCGGAACGGTCGTCTTCCCGAAAGCCGAAGTGAAATTCTATATGACCGCTAGGCCGGAGGTCCGCGCTCAGCGGCGCTATTTGGAAATGGTGGGGCGGGGTGTCGAGATAGACTACGCCAGTGTGCTGGAGAACATCGAACGCCGAGATGAGGACGACACCAAGCGCGCCACGGATCCGCTACTGAAGGCGCCGGATGCCTTGGAGATCGACAACAGCGAACTTACCGCAACCGAACAATTCGACCTAGCGCTGGGCTTTGTAGTGAAGACTATCGGGGTGGTGGCTGAGGCGTGAGGGATCACATCACTTCGCACCTTCCTCCACCAACGCGCTCACCACCTCCGCCGGGTCCTTTGCTCCCTCCACAAAACCTAACACTTTCAGCATCACCCGGTCCAGCAGAGTATCGGGGCAACTGGCGCCGCTGGTGAGCACGATTGTCACGGGCCGCTTGACAGGCAGCCAATCCTCTGTGCGTTCCAGCTTGTGCGCCGGATAGTTGAAGTGTTCGATCGCGTCTGAACTCAGCAACTCCTTGTCGCCGTTGATGAAGTAGGTGGGGAACTTGCCTTCGAGCAATTCCACGATATGGCTGGTGTTACTACTGTTGTAGCCGCCCACCACCAAAGCCAGGTCGGCCTCTTGTTTCAGCAACTCGAGCGTGGCGTCCTGATTGTCATTCGTGGCGTAGCAGAGTGTGTCGCGCGTATCGGCGAAATGATTTTTCAGTTCGGTCTCGCCGTACTTCTTCAGCATTACCTGCTTGAGGTGATCGGCGATGGCCTGTGTATCCGTGGCCAGCATGGTGGTCTGGTTCACCACGCCGATCCGTTGCAGGTCCTTGGCGGGATCGAAGCCTGGAGTGCAATGCGTCCGGAAGAGTTCATTGAAACGTTCAATAGGCAGTTCGCCGGTGATGATGCGCCCCAACTCCTCGGTCTCTGACATGTCTTTCACGATCACTGCAGGTGAACCCTTGGCCGTATGGCTGAACGTGGCGCGCGTTTCTTCGTGCGCGGCCTTGCCATGGATGATCACGGTGTGCTTCGTCTCTCCAAGCTGTGCACTCCGCTTCCATACCTTCTCCACGAAGGGGCAGGTGGTGTTGTGCTTCAGCGGGTCGATGCCCAGCGCCTTCAAGCGCGCCTCTGTCTCCACTGTGGTCCCGAACGCGGGAATGATCACGATGTCGTCGCCCTTCAGTTCGTCCCAGTCCATGAGCATTTGCCCGTGTGTATCCTGAATGAAGCGTAGACCCCGACCTTCGAGGTCCTCGTTCACCTCCGGGTTGTGGATCATCTGGCTCAACAGGAAGATCCGCTTGCCAGGATTGTCCTCAAGGGCCCTGTAGCTGATCTCGATCGCATTCTCCACGCCGTAACAGAAGCCGAAGTGGCGCGCGAGAATGAAGCGCACGGAGCCGAGGTCGAGAAGAGTGGGTGTGAGGTCTTTCTTCTTCGGGTCTTGCACCTTTCGGAAGGCTTTCAGGCGACCGATAAGGTTTGAGCGATAGTGGACGGGAATATCAAAGGAGCGCACGACGGATCGGGTAGTGAATGGGTGATGATAGTGGCGATCAAAGGTAGCCGAATGACAAGGTCAGGCACCGTTCAGCGCGGGTTAACGCGTCAGGTATGTTGACAAACCGATGTGACAAGAGTGATGAACCATCATGCACATTTCATCGGTCGTATACTTGCGAACCATGTTCCACCACTCTTCACGATCATTCCTGATCGGCCCGGGAGTTCTTTTACTTTCCCTCTTTTGCTCGGTCAAGTTGAACGCGCAGGGTTGCACGTTCAACATTGGCCCGGACACCACCCTGTGCCACGGTCAAAGCATACTTCTGCACGCCCCGACAGGAACGTTGAATTTCCATTGGCAGAATGGGTTCCAATCCCAAACCATCAGCACCGACACCACTGGTACCTACTGGTGTGCCGCCACCTTTTTGCAGCCAGGGTCCAGCATTGTAACGAATGGCGATTTCACATTGGGTGATACCGATTTCACAACGGATTTCATTCACGGGACCGGCGGAGCCTACGGCCTTCTCAGCTTGGCAGGCACTTATGCAGTGACCACCGACCCCTCTCTGGTACACGACAATTTCAGTTCCTGCGGCGATCATACCGGAGGTGGACCCATGCTGGTGGTGAACGGATCCCCGTTGCCCGACGCCGACATTTGGTGCCAGACCGTAACAGTGACGCCGAACACCTACTATGCGTTTTCCGCTTGGCTGATGTCCTGCACCTCCGGCAGCCCGGCGATCATGGACTTCCGAGTGGACGGGATCAGTCTGGGGACACCCTTGTTGGCTTCGTCCACCACGTGTCAGTGGGCTCAATTCTATGCACTTTGGAACTCAGGTACCGCCACCTCCGTCACTATTTGCATCATCAATCAACAGCTGGCGGAGAGTGGTAATGATTTTGCCTTGGATGACATCTCGTTTTCTCCACTCTGTTCCTATACGGATTCCATCCACGTGACGATATTGCCTCCAGCCCCTACTGTAAGCGCGGGTCCAAATGGTGGTCTGTGCCCCGGTGACACAGCAGATGTAACGGCCACCTTGGTGCCAGGCAATTGGCCCTTGGGTGACGTATCCTACCTCTGGAACACGGGTGCCGATTCGGCGCATATCCAAGTAACGGAACCCGGACAATACACGGTCAGCGCGACCGGCCTTTGCATGAACAGTCAATCGACGGTGACTTTTGTGGCCGATACGTGCGAGCCGCCACCACCGCCGCCGCCGTTGCCTACGGAGATCTCCATGCCCAACGTCTTCACCCCAAACGGGGATGGCGTCAACGATACCTTCGGGCCTATCGTTGTCGGCCCTCCCGACGGCTTCAACATGGAGGTGCGCAATCGCTGGGGACAAAAGGTGTTCTCCTCCCAAAGTGCTGGTGACCGGTGGGATGGTCGTGCCGATGGCGGGCCCTTGCCTGAAGGGACCTACTTCTGGGTGGTCAAGTACGGGGATCTCCATGCGGATGGAAGCCTGACCCAAGAGAAGTTGGCCGGCAACGTGACGTTGCTCCGAAATCATTGATGCGGAGCACTTAACCGAGCGGCCCTTTATTTCACTATTTTCGCGGCCCCAATTCTGGGGACCCCATGCGGCGGCGGCATGGGTACATCAACCAACTCACGGGCAACGCCGCCCGGCCCCGCGATACAAGTGGACAGTACATGTCATCAGTAGAGAACAATAAGGTCGTCTTCGCAGTACCCCCTGCCGATTTCGATTGGGACGCATTGGAAAATGACGGTCCCGTAGCTTCCGCTCAACGGGAGAAGGTCGAGAAGGCATACGAGGACACGCTCAGCAGCATTTCCGAGAAGGAGGTGCTCATGGGTACGGTCGTCGGCATGAACAAGAAGGAGGTGGTGATCAACATCGGCTACAAGTCCGAAGGCGTGGTGCCCCTCAGCGAATTCCGCTACAAGCCGGATCTCGCTATTGGCAACAAGGTGGAGGTGTACATCGAGAAGCAGGAGGACAAGTCCGGCCAGATGATCATCTCCCACAAGACCGCTCGCGTGCATAACGCTTGGGGCAAGGTCAACTCCGCGATGGAGACCAATGAGATCATCACTGGCTATGTGAAGTGCCGCACCAAGGGTGGCCTCATTGTGGACGTCTTCGGTATCGAAGCATTCCTCCCAGGCAGCCAGATCGACGTGAAGCCCATCCGCGACTATGATCAGTACGTGGGCAAGAACATGGAGTTCAAGGTGGTGAAGATCAACCAGGAATTCAAGAACGTGGTGGTCTCGCACAAGGCTTTGATCGAAGCGGAGATCGAAGCACAGAAGAAGCAGATCATCGGCGGCCTCGAGAAGGGACAAGTGCTGGAAGGCACCGTGAAGAACATCACCAGCTATGGTGTGTTCGTGGACCTCGGCGGCGTGGATGGATTGATCCACATCACCGACCTGAGCTATGGCCGCGTGAGCCATCCGGAAGAAGTGGTGAAGCTCGACGACAAGATCAACGTTGTGATCCTCGATTTCGACGACGAGAAGCGTCGCATCGCCCTTGGTCTGAAGCAACTGAGTCCACATCCTTGGGATTCCTTGGACGCCAACCTCAATGCGGGCGACACGATCACCGGCAAGGTGATGGTGATCACCGACTACGGTGCGTTCGTGGAGGTGGCCCCCGGTGTGGAAGGTCTATTGCACGTGAGCGAAATGAGCTGGAGCCAACACCTACGCAGCCCAAAGGACTTCCTCAAGGAAGGCCAAGAGGTAGAGGTGCAGGTGCTCAACATCGACCGCGAGGAGCGCAAGATGAGCCTCGGTATGAAGCAACTCGCCGCCGATCCTTGGGCCGACATCGAGTTCAAGTATCCTGTCGGTTCACGCCATACCGCCAAGGTGCGCAACTTCACCCACTTCGGCATCTTCGCCGAACTGGAGGAGGGTGTGGATGGTCTCATCCACATCAGCGACTTGAGCTGGACCAAGCGTATCAAGCACCCAAGCGACTTCTGCAAGATCGGTGACGATGTCGAAGTACAGGTGTTGGAGGTGGACAAGGAGAACCGTCGCCTGAGCCTCGGCCACAAGCAAGTGGAAGAGAATCCTTGGGAGGTGTTCGCTGATACCTTCACCCCAGGTAGCGTGCATGAGGGAACCATCACCAGCCGCACCGGCAGCAGCTTTACCGTTGCATTGCCTTATGGCGTGGAGGGCACAGTGGCCTTGAAGCATCTGAAGAAGGAAGATGGCAGCAAAGCGAATGTGGAGGACAAGCTCCCGTTCAAAGTGCTCGAGTTCAACGGTGATGCGCGCCGCATCGTGTTGAGCCATACCCGCACCTTCGAAGAGGGAGAGGACGCCGCTGAACTCGCACCTGCCGCCAAGCGTGGAGGCCGTAAGGGTTCCGATGATCACACCGGAAACCAAAGTCCCAGCGTACGCAGCGTGAACGAGAAAGTGGAAAAGTCCACCCTCGGCGACCTGAGTGTTCTCAGCGATCTGAAGAACGCCATGGAAAGCACGGAGCGTACCGGGAAGTCACCCAAGCGCAAGCCGCGTCGCGAAGAGGACGAGGATGAAATGGATATGGAGGGTTGATCTCCTAAGCATATACAAGCAGAAAGAAAGGGCCGCCTCGACAGAGGCGGCTCTTTCTCATTTCATTGTTCGAGCGCGTGAGGCGTAATTCCGGCGATCCCTCCGGTCATTAATGATCCCCGCATCAGAAGGGTTCCGGTGGCGACACTACATGGGCCTCAACTTCAAGTCCACCCTCAGTTGTTTGGTCCCCGTTGGAACCGCCATTTCACGTTGGCTCATCTCGATATACCCGTTCTCTTGGGTAACCCGCAGTTCAAAAGGAACGCCTGTTGGGATGAAGAGGGCATAGCGCCCATCGGCATTCACCGTTGTCACGGACCAGCGCTTGCCGGTGAGATCGTAGTGCTCCACCATGCACTCGTAGACCGGCTTTCCCGTGATGCTATCGGTCAACGTGCCGAAGACCTGCACGCGCTCCACTTTGGCATCATCACCCTTGGTCTGGGCGGTAGGCTTTTGGGCGTGCAGGCCGATGGCGATCGGGAAGAGTAAGGAGAGGAGTAGGGCGCGCATGCGCCTTCCTACGGGATGCTGGCCGTCCAAGTTCGGATCAACGCCGCTTCTTCGTGGCCTGCTGTTGCTTTTGTATCTCCGCCATGCGCATCTGCCACTTGCTCTTCTTGCGGGGTTTCTTCATGTTGGCCAGCAGTTCTTCGCGCAGTTTGTCCTCGTTGAGGAGCCACTTGGAGATCACCGTCATCTGCAGAATGCTGATGACGTTGGCGAGGAAGTAATAGTAGCTGAGGCCAGCAGGAAGCGAGTTCATGAAGAAAAGCATCATCACCGGGAAGAGGTACATCATCACCTTCATGTTCGGCATGCCCTGCTGCTGGGGCATTTGCTTGCTGTTCACCAAGGTGTACAGGATGGTGCTTGCGGCCATCAGCAGGGTGAACAGGCTTACGTGGTCGCCGTAGCCGGGAACAGTGAAAGGGAGATGGGCGATGCTATCGTAGCTGCTGAGGTCATCCGCCCAGAGGAAGGGCTGTTGCCGCAGTTCGATACTGCTGGGGAAGAATCGGAACATGGCCCAAAGCACCGGCATCTGCAGGAGCATGGGCACACAACCGGCCACAGGACTAACCCCGGCCTTACGGTAGAGGTCCATGGTGGCCTGTTGCTTCTTCATGGCGTCATCCTTGCCGAACTTCTCAGTGATCGCAGCGATCTCCGGTTTCAAAGCACGCATGCGCACACTGCTCTTCTGGTTGCGATAGGCGATGGGGGAGAGCAGCAGTTTGATCACTAAGGTTAGCACTAGGATAATGATGCCGTAGCTGAGGTTGAACTTGCTCAGCAGGTCGAAGATGGTGATCACCAGGTATCGGTTCATCCATCCGAAGATGCCCCAACCGAGATCGATGATGCGGTTGAAATCGGGGATGTTGGTGTCGGTGAGGGTATTGAACTTGTTCGGTCCGAGATAGAGTTGCATCCCGAGCTTAGCATGGTCTGAAGGCTCGGTCGAAAAGAAGAGCTTGGCATCGTAACGTTTGGTGTAGAGCGTGTCATCAGCGGGCAGCATCGTTACGGACACCTCGGAGCCGTTGCTCGCGAAACCGTCCTTCTTGACCATAGCGATAGTGAAGAAGTCCTGCTTAAGGGCGACCCAGTTCGTCTGCGCCTCCAATTTCTTGTCATCGCTGGCGGTCTCGCTCAGGTAGTTGCGGTCGTCATTGAGGTATTTATAATACACACTGCATTTATGCAACTCGGTGGGTAGGTCCTTTTCATTGTGTAACCCCATCAGGTTCCAGTGGAACATCACATTGCGGGGATCGATCTGCGGCAGTCCCACGAGTTCGGCGGTGACGTCCATGAACCATTCGGCACTATCCAATTGATAGGTGATCAACAGATATTTCGAAGGGTCGGTGGTAGCGGCCTTCAGTTGCACGCCGGTGGTGCCCAGTTTCTGGGCGGTGAAGTTCATGTCCTGCGTGCTCAGCTTCAGGTTGCCGAGGAAGAAGCTGTACTCGTAGGTCCCGCTGTCGGGTGCCGCCAACATCAGCGGCTGGCGACCGTGGTAGGTCTTGTAGTCCTTCAGACGTATGACATTGGGCCGTGCGCCGAAGGTGTTGATCGCCACCTGCAAATGCTCATTCTGGATGGTGATCACCTCATTGGTCCCCTCAGCGGTGGGTGAGAAGATCCCTAGACGTTTGCTCAGCCGCTCGGTACGCAGGCTGTCCTGTGAAGCCGTGGCGGCTATCGAGTTGGTGGTGTCGGCCACCGGTGCTGATGCGGTGTCCGCAGCCTCTCGCTGATGCTCGGCCAAAGCGGAGGCAGCGTGTGTGGCCTGCTCTTGGATCGCTGAATTGGCGATGCTATCCTGTTGGAGTTGGATCTGTGCACGCTCCGCGGCATTAGGGGCCGTGATGACCTGATAGCCAACAAGAATGGCCACTATGAGAACGATGCCGATGATCGAATTACGGTCCATGCTGATCCGTTGTCGCTTTGGTGGTGTCGAGGAAAGGGCGCGAAGATAGCCGTATGCCCATGGGAAGGGGCCGGAATTCAGACGCTTTTCGGGGAAGGAAGAATGCTTACCGGAGCGCTCAGGCCTTCACCTGTTCGTGATGGAGCACCACCTCATGCTGCTCCTCGGTGGTGATC
>JBEPUG010000056.1:0-19435 GCA_041691695.1 Flavobacteriales bacterium | reverse complement strand
GCATTCACACGCTGCCGCAGCGCGAGGATGATCCTGTGGACCTACCCTACCGCCTGCCCGCCCTGATGAAGGCGCGCGGCATCCGCTTCTGCCTCAGTTACACCGGCGATATGGAACGCATGGGGGCACGCAACTTGGGCTACACCGCTGGCACAGCACGCGCATACGGACTCTCTTCGGAGGATGCCTTGCGCGCGATCACACTGGACGCCGCGGTCATTCTCGGGATCGACAAGCGTTACGGAAGTCTTGATCCAGGCAAGTCGGCCACGTTGTTCATCTCCGATGGCGATGCGCTCGATATGCGCACCAGCACAGTGATCGCGGCTTTCATTGATGGAAGACGGATCTCCTTGGAGGATCGCCAGAAGAAGCTATGGCGCCAGTATGAGGCCCGCTACAAACAGTGAACGCAAGCAGCAACTTATAGAGCAGCGCCGGCGAACGCGGAAGTTCAAGAGGCTTGTCCGCCACAAGGCGGACATTGATCCTGTAAATCCTGAGTCCGATGCACATCGGACCTGTCAAAGGAGATCGCGTCACATCCGTCCGCCAGCAGGGCCAGGATCAGACGAAGTTCAGTCGCTTGGCGAGGTCGTCCTTATAGCTGCCACCGATTGGAATGATCTTCTTGTCATTCTCCAGGATCAGGTTAGGCTGCTCAATGGCTGTGATCTTGTCGATGCGGACGATGAACGACCGATGGACGCGAATGAAGTCGGTCTCTGGCAACTTCGCCTCGATGTCCTTCATCGTGCTGTGGATCGTATAGCGTGTGTTCAACGTGTTGATCACCACATAATCCTTTAGTGCCTCGATGTAGTAGATATCACTCGTGCGCAGCTTTACCAACCGGCTGTTGCTCTTCACGAAGAGTTGGTCCTTGCTTGCGCCTTGGCCTTCCACAAGATTGAAAAGCAGGTCGCGCTCCTTCAGTACCTCTGCTTCCTTCTTATGCTTGTACAAGGCCATCTCGATCGACGTATGTATGTCGATCTCCTTGAACGGCTTGATGATGTATCCATAGGGCTGGGTCACCTTGGCCTTGCTCAGGGTGCTTTCATCAGCATATGCGGTAAGGAAGATCACCGGGATATTGGTCTCGGCGCGCACCTGGGTGGCAGCCTCAATACCGGTCATCTCGCCCTTGAGCATGATGTCCATCAGGATAATGTCTGGCGTGGTCTCGATCGCCAGCTTCACAGCCTGCTCACCGGTGGATGCCGCGCCCACAACATTGTAGCCGAGTTTCTTCAGGCTTTGCTGGATGTCTTTGCTGACGATGCTTTCATCCTCAACTACCAGTACGTTGGTCTGCGCCATTGGCGTGATTTTCAGTGACGTTCAAAAGTAAGCAAATACGATGTCCCCCTCTGCCCCGCCCGGGAAAGAAGCTGAAGTTTACCGTCGAGCTGGTCCACCAGCATGTTCACCAATTCCATTCCCAGGCCGGATGATAGCTCGGGTCGAAAATCCTCGGGAAGTCCTTTTCCATCATCCATGATTGTGATCTTCACCTTGCCTTCATCCGTGCCTAGTTCAACAGTGACAACACCCTCTTCGGCCGCTGGATATCCGTGTTTCAACGCATTGCTGATCAATTCGTTCAGGATCAATCCGCAGGGGATGGCGCGGTCCAGATCGAGGAGGACTTTTTCCAGCTTCGTCTCCAAACGCACCCGGCCGGTAAGTGAATAGCTCATCATCAGGTTCCTGCAAAGTCCGCCGATGTAGTCGCCCATGTCGACTTGGCTGAAGCTCTTGCTCTGATATAGGCTCTCGTGGATGAAGGCCATGCTCCGGATCCTGTTCTGGCCCTCATGCAGCAAGGCCAGCGAACGGGCGTCCCCTCCAACGTGGTCCTTTTGCAGGTTGAAGATGCTGCTGATGATCTGTAGGTTGTTCTTCACTCGGTGATGCACCTCTTTCAGCAGGACCTCCTTTTCCCTAAGGTTATCCAGAATGGCACCCTCCGCCTCCTTTCTCTCGGTAATGTCATATGCAAGGCAACTCACCTCCTCCACTTCACCCTCCACCACTATCGGGTTCACAAAGCACTGGATCCAGAACAAGCCGTCTTCTTTCCGGTTCAGGCCGATCTCGAATTGTTGCGGGTTGCCCGCGAAGGCTTCCTCGATCTTCCTCATTACCCGTTCGCCCATATCCTCTGAGGCATGGGACAGTAGCTGGGCCATCACTTCATCGCCAAGCTTGCACCGGATGCCCAAGCATTGCAGCATAATGGATTGGAAGTGCTCATTGAGGGACGTTAATGTCGCACCCTGTCCAAGGGTCCAGATCATTGTATTGGCACTGCTCTCGAATATCGCCTTGAGACGCGCCTCCTGCTCCTGGACCTTTTCTTCCGTCTCCTTCATTGCCGTTACCTCGTGGCCGATCCCGAACGCCTCCACCACGCGGCCCTTATCGTCGAACACCGGACTGATGAATACCTCATTGCAGACCCTGACTCCGTTCAGGTCCAGAACCTCGGTCTCAAAGCGCACGGGTGTTCCGGCGAAGACCTCGGCGTATTTCTCCTCCCAATAAAGATGGTAGGCCGTGGGTGCGAAAAGTTGTTTGGGGCTTGAAGGCCCGGTGCTTAGCTTGGGTCGTGAACCATACAGCCGCTGGATCATCTCGGAGTATCCCTTGTTGAAGCTGGTGAGCGCCGTGCGTCGGTCCACGGTCCAGAACATGTGCTCACTGGTGTCGAAAAGCGCCTTTTCCTTCGCGGCATGTTGGCGCAGCTTTACCTCCGCCTCATGCACTGCGGTCACATCGCGGAAGATGCTTCGTACCGCCACCGGTCTGCCCTCCTCGAAACGGAATGTGGAACTTCCCGCCATCATCAACCTTCGTCCATCCTTGGCGATGAACACCATGCGCCAGGGATCGACATCATCCACCTGTGGTCCTTCCTTCAACCAACGACGGGTCCTTTCAACCAGGGAAGGTTCCATCAGGTCCATCAATGTGAGTTCCTTCAATTCTACTTCTGAATAACCCAAGCTGGTGATGTGCGCCTTGTTCACATAAATGAATCGCCCCTCTGCGTCCACGCTTTCGATGAGGTCCGTGGCGTTCTCGAACAGGTCCCGATATCGTTCTTCACTGCTGCGCAAGGCTTCCTTGTCCGCCCTTTCCCTAGTAATGTCGCGGCTTACACCCATGCTGCCGAGTAGGTGTCCGTCTTCATCATACAGCCGGGAAGCGGCGAGGAAGCTGATGAACTCGTCGCCTGTGCGTGTCAAGTTCCGAACCTCACCTGCTACGGCACCGTGTTGGACCAACTCGTCTTCGATGCGGGCGAATTCATTCTTGTCGGCGTAAAGAACGCTGGTGTTCTTCCCCAGCACCTCCTCCGCCTCATAGCCGAACTTGATCATCGCTGCTGGATTGAACTCGGATATCCGGTTCTCCTTATCCACGGCGATGATCATGTCCAATGAACTGTCGATCAAACTACGCGCAAAACGGCGACTTTGCCGCAAAGCCTCCTGCGTTCGGCGGTGGCCAGCTATCTCGGAGCGGAGGATTTCGTTTACCTCCTCGGCCATCTTCGCCCGCAGCTGGTCGCGCAGAATAGCCTGCTCGCCTTCTACATCGCGAAGCGAGACTTGGACGGCAGGTTCACCTCTATGTCGGGGCCCTGTGACAAATAACTGGATGGGGTGGCCCCCCATCGCCTGCGATCGGATGTTCAGAGGACCGGCTTCTTGAACGCCCGATAGATCAGCGATCAAGAAAGCAACAGGGTCTTTATCAGCATCGTGTAAAAGCTCCATCAGCGGTCTCCCGGTCACAGTACCGATGCCAAGCATGTTCTGCGCGGCCTGATTGGCATATTCGACAATTCCTTGGCGTACTAAGAGTATACCATCCCTGGCGCGATCCGCCAACTGGCGGTAATTGTTCAAAACAGTGCGTTGCTCCTGCTCCGCCGCCCGTATCGCGCTGATGTCGATGGCGGTCCCTTCAATGACGGATGACCTTCCTTCCGAAATATCGACGAATACATTTTCCAAGAGATGCACGGCCTTTCCGCTCTTGTGGCTGAGTTGCACTTCATAATTCACCAGTTGTCCTTTCGCTAAAAGGGTATCGATGAAGCGTTGGCGCTCGGTCCGGTCCGGATAAAGCTCTGTGACGGGCACCTGCATCAATTCCTCGGCCGAGGTATAGCCCAACATGCCGGCCAAGCTGTTGTTGCACTCCAAGAAACGACCGGCGATATTGGTCTTGAATACGGCCGCTAGATTCCTGCTTGTCAATTGCTCGTACCGTCGTTGCAATTCCGTGTGCCGTTGAACGAGGTGTGGATCGTCCTTCGCCTTGGTCACTGGGTCCTTGCCTTTGGAAGAGGCCATCAGTATCTCCGGGATTCAATGCGTTATTCAACCAGACTTTCAGGCTCGAACGGAGGTGGCAGCTTCTCGTCGTTCAAGCGCATCTCATGGCCATCCTTGTATTTGATCGTCAACAGCAATATACCATCCGCATCGAAATAGTTGAAGTCGCCCTGTTTCAGCCCTCCACTGAATTTCCCCTCCAATTTCAAACGCCCATTAGGCCACCACCACTTGTGCTTCCCATTCGGTGCACCATCAACGAAATTGCCGGTGAAGCTTTTCCGGCCATTGTCATAGGTGCTTACCCACATTCCATCCTTGAGTCCATCCTTGTAGGAACCCACCTCCGTATGGCCGCCAACATCGTAGCTCCACTTTCCATCTTTGAGTCCATCGATGTATTCCCCAGCTGTTATCACGGACCCATCCTTAGCGTATTCCGCAGAAGACCCATCCTCCTTGCCTTTCCGGTAGTTCTCCACGCGGTGTGACTCCCCGGTCTCATAGTACCATTTCCATTCTCCCTGTGGAAGTCCATCCACGTAATTACCCTTCTGTTCCACTGCTCCAGAACGGTGGAAAAAAGTCCAAGGACCATCCTTTTTACCATCCTTGTAATTGCCTTCTGCACGCTTCTCGCCGGTGGAGTAGAATTCCGTCCATGGCCCTTCCAGGGAACCGATGTCGTTGACAGCGCCACTGCTCAGCACCACGTCATTCTTGTAAATGGCCGCAGTGGTAGGTGCGCCCTTTTCATCATAGCTGCGGAAGAGCCCCTGCTTCTGCCCATCCTTCGTGTAACTGCCCACACTCGCCACCTTTCCGTTGGTGTGATAGGTGTTCTTGATGTCCAGCAAAGCGGTCTCTTCCGCATCTGGAAGCACGTTGTCCTGGTCGTATTTGGACAACTCCTTCAGGTTGCCTAGTGCATCATATTCCTTGAATATCCCTTGGCGCTTATCGTCCACGAAGTTGCCCTCCCACTTTACAATGCCGTTCGGCCAGTAGCCCTGCCATGGTCCTTGTTTCAGGTTTGCAGCATCGTACCGGTTCACCTTCTCACGCTTCTGTAGCACCCCGGCCCGATAGCTCAGGTTGGTAATGATCCGTCCATCCTCAGCATACTCATTAGCCGCACCCTCCTCCTTGCCTTTCGAGAACGTGGTCCTGCTCGCAACCTTCCCATCGGGATAGTAGGTGAAGCTCGTTCCATCCTTGAGATCCGCCACGTAGTTCTCCTCGCTCAGCAGACTCCCATCCGGCGCATATTTTCGCAGCGGGCCGTCCTTTTTATCAGCTGCATAGGTGATAGTGGTGGTAAGCTTTCCTTCCGGGGAATAGAAGGACCACAGGCTGTCCAATTGGAAATGTACCCGGTCCCCCTCGCTCTTGATCTGCCCGTTCTCGTAAAAGGTCTTCCAGTGGCCATCCGGCTTACCGTCCACCAAAAGTCCTTCGCTGCTGACCTTGCCATCGGGGTAAAAGTACCGGTGAAGGCTATCCGGTACCTGTGCCGACACTGTTCCCAGTTGAACACACAGTACTATCAGAAATAACTCTTTTAAAAGATAATGATGATATGATAAGGGCTGTTCGCCGTGTTGACGATCGGTGCCCATCCGGCTTGCTTTTCTCACTTGTCAAAAGTATTCAACCGGGAACGAACAGCGCTGTGCATCTCTCGATGCCTACGGCTGGTGCAGGATGATGGCGCAGCGCACGATCGCGTACAACAGGGCACCGGTTCGATCGTGGATGAAAAGTACGTCCGCCTAATCCTTCTGGATCGTTCGATCCCCGTGTGAATTCCGTGACCGATGTAATTAGGAATTGCCGATGGATCGATCATGCGGGACAGAGTTGTATCGGACGCTACCCAAGCATCCTTTTTTATACACGGGATAACTCCCTTATCAACGATCCCATTGTTCGATCATTCCCACCCCGGCTATCTTTGGGCCATGCGCATCGCAATTGGCAGTGACCACGCGGGTTTCCGCTTGAAGCAGGAGTT
This sequence comes from Flavobacteriales bacterium, assembly GCA_041691695.1. GTDB lineage: Bacteria > Bacteroidota > Bacteroidia > Flavobacteriales_F > PHOS-HE28 > PHOS-HE28. The sequence continues at coordinate 13,069 of JBEPUG010000056.1, read as the reverse complement.
GGTGGAGCACCTCCGGAAGAACGGATCGGAAGTGGAGGATGAAGGTACACGGAGCGAGGAGAGCACCGACTATCCAGGATATGCCCATGCCGTGGCGAACGCGGTCACCTCTGGAAAGGCAGACGTCGGCATCGTTATCTGCGGAAGCGGCAATGGCGTGAACATCACGGCCAACAAACATCACGGGATCCGCTCCGCGCTGGCTTGGAATGTGGAGGTGGCGCAGCTTGGTCGCCAGCACAATAACGCCAATGTGCTCGCGCTGCCGGCACGCTACATCTCCAGCGCTGAGGCCATGGCCATCACCGACGCCTTCCTGGCAGCCAGCTTTGAAGGCGGCAGGCACCAGCGCCGGGTAGCAGAGATCGAGCATATCGACTGAAGAACATCATGTGGAAGACACTGATCACAGGAACGTTCTTGGCGTTCCTGCAACCCGCCTTTGCCCAAGTGGATAGCGTGGCCATGCATTATGCCGCCACCATAACCATTCCGGAACTGCGCACTCATTTGGATACCCTTGCGAGCGATGCATACGAAGGCCGGGAGACCGGCATGAAAGGTCAGCAGATGGCTGCTACCTATATCGAGAAACAATTCAGGAAGGACGGGATACCGCCGGTGCGGGATGCCAAAGAGCGTGGTATGATGGCGGATGGCTACCAACAGCAATTCCCACTCATCCTGTCACGGAATGGTGGATTGTCCGTTGCTGATCGCGATAGTGGCTTTGTCTATATGCGGGACTACGCCTACATCAGTGAAAACTTGCGAGCGGACCTCAATACCAGCACGATCGCGGTGGTCACATCGGCGAGTTTGGAAAAAGCGAATGAGCCCATTGATGCGCAAGTGGTCATGGTGATGGACGAGGATCCCAAAGCACCCGTGGGCGCTGCATCATCCACACCGGAGCTGACGCGGAATATCAGGGCTGTTGCAGGAGAACTGAAGGGCACGGATACCAAAGTGGTGCTGCTGGTAGATCAGGCGGGACTCACATTCGTCAGCGATAACCCCGACCACTTCAACAGCCCAAGCATGAAACTGTTGAAGCCTGAAATGACACCGGGTGAGCAAGGTGTGCAGGTAATGGTGATCGGTCCGGCAATGGCCAAGGCGATTCTTGGAGAGGCTAAAACACCGATGGCAAAGGCTTATAAGAAGGCCTCCAAGAAAGCGCTGACGGTGGATGTGCCGTTGCATTTCAGCTACACCTCAAAGGATGAGCGGCTTACCAGTACCAATGTGCTCGGCTATGTGGAAGGCAGCGACAAGAAAGGAGAAGTGGTACTCGTGACGGCACACTATGACCACCTCGGCATAAAGAACGGGGTGGTGTACAACGGTGCCGATGACGACGGTTCAGGAACCGTGGCCGTGTTGGAAATGGCGCAGGCATTTGCCTTGGCTAAAGCCCAAGGCCACGGTCCGCGAAGGAGCATCCTCTTCATGACCGTCAGTGGTGAAGAGGAAGGATTGCTCGGATCGGAGTGGTACAGTGATCATCCGGTGTTTCCGTTGGACAGCACTGTGGCAGACCTGAACACCGACATGATCGGAAGGGTCGACCCGGCGCATGATGGTAAAGGACCTTATGTATATGTGATCGGCAGTGGCAGGCTGAGCAGTGAACTGAAGGCCATCAACGAACGCGTGAATTCCACCTATACCCATCTCGACCTGGACTACACCTTCGATGCCAACAGCGACCCCAACCGCTTCTACTACCGAAGCGACCACTACAACTTCGCCAAGCACGGCATTCCGGTCGCCTTCTTCTTCAACGGTGTCCACGCGGACTATCACAAGCCGAGCGATGAAGTGGACAAGATCCGCTTCGACCTACTGCACCAGCGCGCCTTGCTGACCTTCTATACCGCATGGGTCGTTGCCAACCGGGACCAGCGCATCGTAGTCGATCACCCCGCCGGTGGCGGCCACTAGGAATTCAACTCCCGCATTTGGTCCGCGAGATCCCGGTCAATACCGGGGACTCTTCGAGGAACTATGGGGCGATGTTTTATCCACAGATTACACAGATGTCACAGATAATGCCGTCGATATTCGATCTATGGCCCTTGAACGCAGAAGAATTGGCATGCCACATCCTTCCCGCGAAGCGGGTATCTGTGTTCATCTGTGACATCTGCGGACAATGATTAGGAAGAAATTAAAGGCCGTTAGGACTTCGGCGCTTCCCGCAGCAGGTCCACGATGGAGTTCTCCATGCGGTCCTTGAATTGCACATAGCGCGCCCCTGTGCCGGGCCCATAAATACCCGTGAAGACGCGGCGCACTGTGCCATCACGCCCGATAAGCAGGGTGGTGGGATAGCTCATGAAGTGCGAGATGAAGGGAAGCTTGCTCATCACGGTGTCCATATTCGCCTTGCCCGCGTAGAGCATATCATAGCCAAGCCCAAGCTTATCGTGGAAGTGCCTGATCGACGCCATGGACGTGGCTTCATCCGGATAGCGTTCGAAGGCGAGTGCCACCATCTCCAGTCCCGAACCATGGTGCTTGCTATACAGATCATTCAACATGCGGCTTTCGTCCAAGCAATTCGGACACCAAGTGCCCATGATCTCCACCACTACCACCTTGCCCTTGTAGCGGTCGTCGGAGAGCGAACGCGTCCCGCCTTCCGCAGACGGAAAGCTGAACGCCACCGCCTTTTGCGGGTCGACTTGCGTGAGGGTCTCATCATTGCCCAGTTTGAAGCCGGGGTTGCGCACGGCGTACCACGGTTGTTTCCAGCGGTAGCCGCTGTGGAATTCCCCGATAATGCTGTCGTGTCGGAACGCCGCCTCGAAGAGATAGGCCATCGAGCCGTTGAAGGTGGATAGGAACAAGGAGTCCGTGTTGGCCATCCCATCCAGAAAGCGGAGGTCGCCGGTCTCCGTGGCGAAGGTGCCTGTGACCGAATTACCGGAAACCTGGAACATGCCGATCGCGGGCTCATCATCGGTACCGTCGATGAAGTGGGCCTCCCAGTCCCCGGAAATGGCCGGTGGTGGCGTCATTGCATGGCCTTGGAACCGAGGCGCCTCCCCAGCCGTGGCAGTGAAGGGTATGATGTAATCGGGTCCTTTAAGATGGTTGTACCACAACCCAGTGATGGTCTTTAGGTTGTGGATCACCCCGCGGAAATCGGAATCGAAAAAGGGCATGCGCACCAGGAAACTGTCGTCGCGAAGCACCACTGAATCCACCGCTATTGCCTCCGCTTGGTTGTGGATGGTCATCTTCCATCCGGCACCGGAGTGGGCAAGGTCGAATTGGAAGGGCAGCGGCTTGAACCCCGCCGTGGAATCGAGGTCCATGGCAATATGCCAAGGTCCCGAGGTCAGCTTTTCCACCACCGGTGCTTTGGGAGCTTGCCCGCATCCAGCGATCAGCACTGTGCAAGAAAGGAGGACCGGGAGCGAGGAGTGTGGGCTCATGCTACGTTCGTTGGCCACGAACATAACAGCCTCCCTGCCCAATGCCATCACCAAAACCGGTGCACTCTTGGATGGTCCAGATCAAGTTTTCGGAATCTGATGAGTCTTTCGCTTGGATACCGACTTTCTTTATCCGCGTCCATCCGCGTTCATCAGCGGTTGCCATTCATCCGTGGTTCCTTCCAACCAAGTCGTGAGCGCCATTTGGCGCGATCAGTAGCCAGCAACCCTACAAATCGAACTTGATCCCCTGCGCCAAAGGCACCGTGCTTCCGAAGTTGATCGTATTGGTCTGGCGGCGCATATAGGCCCTCCAAGCATCGGAACCGCTTTCGCGCCCGCCGCCCGTCTCCTTCTCACCACCGAACGCCCCACCGATCTCCGCGCCGCTGGTTCCGATATTCACGTTGGCGATACCACAATCGCTGCCTGCCGCGCTGAGGAAGCGCTCAGCCTCGCGCATGTCGGTGGTCATCAGGGAGGAAGACAGTCCTTGCTTCACGCCGTTCTGGATCGCCACCGCATCGGCGAGCTCGCCTGAGTAGCGTATCAGATAGAGAATGGGTGCGAAGGTCTCCTGCTTCACGATCGCCATATCGGCCGTGGCCTCCACGATGGTCGGCTTCACGTAGCAGCCGCTGGCGAAGTTGTCACCTTCCAGCACGCCACCTCCTACCAGCACCTTTCCGCCCTGCTTCCGCACGGCATCCAAGGCCTTGTTGTATTGCTCCACTGCAGCATGGTCGATCAGTGGGCCCATGTGGTTGTGCTCGTCCAGCGGGTCGCCGATGCGCACTTGGCCGTAGGCCTTCACGAGCTTCTGCGAAAAGCTGTCGTACACGGAATCATGGATAATGAGACGGCGGGTGCTGGTGCAGCGCTGACCGGCCGTGCCCACTGCCCCGAAGAGTGAGGCGTGCATGGCGATATCCAGGTCGGCTTTCGGCGTGATGATGATGGCGTTGTTGCCGCCGAGTTCCAGCAGGGAGCGGCCCAAGCGTTCGCCTACCGCAGCGCCCACGGCCTTGCCCATGCGCGTGCTTCCGGTGGCGCTCACCAAGGCGATGCGCTCATCGTGCGCCAGCCACTCCCCTACTTCACGGCCGCCATTGATGATGCAGCTCACGCCTTCCGGTGCGTTGTTGCGGGCCAGCACTTCAGCTGCGATGGTCTGGCAAGCCAAGCTGCACAAGGGGACCTTCTCGCTCGCCTTCCAGAGGCAGACGTCGCCGCAGACCCAGGCCAGCGCCGTATTCCAAGCCCATACCGCCACTGGGAAGTTGAAGGCGGTGATGATGCCCACCAGGCCGATCGGATGCCATTGCTCATACATGCGGTGCTCGGGCCGTTCGCTGTGCATGGTAAGGCCGTGCAGTTGGCGGGAAAGGCCCACCGCGAAGTCGCAGATGTCGATCATCTCCTGCACCTCGCCCAAGCCCTCTTGGTAGCTCTTGCCCATCTCATAGCTCACCAGCTTGCCGAGGTCCGCCTTGTGCTTGCGCAGCTCCTCGCCGAACTGGCGCACCACTTCGCCGCGCTTCGGGGCCGGCCAGTTGCGCCATTCCAAGAAGGCTTGCTGGGCCTTCTCCACAGTGGCATCGTACTCCTTGCGCGAGGCACCGCGAACCACACCCACCTGGGCGCCATCCACAGGGGAGACCGAGACCAGCCGCTCACCTTCGCCTTTCAGCCAGTTTTTGCCTGTGGAAACCCCGGAATGCTCCTCTTGGATCTTCCATTGCCTCAACAGGTCGGCTACGCGGGACGGGGTGGTAAGGGTGCTCATGGGATAAGGCTTTTGAATGGGGCGGCAAAGGTAGGGAGGCTAGGGGACCTTGGCCGCGATCATGGGAAGCCTGTCCTTTAGCTCGGAGATGAACTGCCCAAGGACCTCACTAACAGCTCGCATGGCCTGTTTTCGTTAAGAGCTCACCTTACGGTTGGGCCGGAAGAGTTGCGGGAGCACGTGGCGAGACGCCCTATTGGCGTGCGCACTCGCCCAAAAGGCGAGCGCGTGCTTGCTTTGGGACACGCGAGGGAGTGCGCGGGGGATAGCAATTGAGCCTGCTGGAAGGTGTGCTGAAAGAGTAGGCCTTAGCGAGACGGGCGGGACGCCCTATCGGCTTGCGCACTCGCCAAAAAGGCGAGCGCGTGCTCCCTTTGGGGCACCCGAGCGAGTGCGGGGGTTCGAGATCAAGAGGTCCGTGGTAGCGTAAAACCTTCTTCAAGGTGGAGGTTATGTTCTCGAATGAATGAAGAGAACACCATGGAATCGACCGGTCCGACTATGCTTGGCATGCGGTTAACCACTTGGCCATCATCGAGGGTATCTAGGGTCACATTGTCTATTCGGAAGGGAATTCTTTTATCTATAATCCAATATGTTCGTGGCGTCGGCACCCTCCAGCAAGTTGCAACGATAAAGGTATCGTTCCAAGCGTACTCAACTACTGTTGGTGGAATGACTGGTGTTTCATCAATAATTCCATTTCTATATGCCTTATGGTACACGTCAGTTCCATATGCATCCAAGCGGAACCAATAGCTATCGCCTAAGTCTATATCAGCTGGGGGTAGTAGGATGTTGCATGAAGACAATAGGACAAAGGCTAACATAATAACCACCCCAGCGATTGGCCGTCCATGGGGTGCCTCTCCTATCCTGCCGTTGTCCATGATTATGGGCCCTGGTTGTTTAGCGAATGTAGCGCAGATCGCTACGAGGTGAATTTATTGGCCATCAGGCTGGAAGTGCGACATGTTGTGTCATGAGCCTGCATAACTGCCTCGGCATGAGTTAGATAGAAGTGACCTCATTAAATTGCACCAGACTGAGTTTCGTGGTATTCGCATAGGTGCGATACTGTCCGGCAGCGATACCCCCGGAAACCGCAAGAAAGCACCCTAAAACGACCTCAGGCTCTTTTGGCCAAGTACAAAGTGCTCGAAGTAGGTCGTTTCGAGGTCATCGAGACCACGTTGGATCGGAATCCGGATAGTGCTCCTTTGATCATCGAGGATAGCTGGCCGGCTCCACGGTACTGCTCGCTGAGCATGCAGACGTAGGGTGCATCGAACCACATCTTCCGGCTTTCCATGAAGGTGAAGCCGACTTCGCCGAGCATGCGCTTGATGTCTGTGCGCCGGAAATGGGACAGGTGCCGGGGAACGTCCCATGCGGCCCATTCCGGTCCGTAGTGTTGGGAGTCCCAACTTTCGCGATCCGGAACAGCGATCACCAGAAGGCCATTGTGAGCGCAGCGGTCGTGGAGCTGTTGGAGTGTATGGCGTGGATCTTCGACGTGCTCCAGCACATGCCAGAGAGTGATCAGGTCGAATTTTCCGGGAGGCAAATGCTCCAAATTCGGAGCCACTTGCAGCCCTTTGGAGTCGGCTACGGCCCGGGCCTGTGCGCTCACCTCAACCCCTTGCACGGCATATCCGCAGTCGCGTAGATAGGCGAGAAAATCACCGGTACCGCAGCCGACGTCCAGCGCACTTCCCGAAGGTTGATGCCGGGCGATGAGCTGATGCTTTCCGCGGATAGCCCTCCTGCGGACCAAGTGATAGATTCGGTCACGAAGTCCATGTGGCTTGGCCTCGTGGGAGATGTAGTCCTTGGAGATGTAGTAGGCGCCTATCTCCTGCTGCGTCGGTCGCGGCGTGGTGAAGTGGAAGCCACACTGCTTGCAGGCATGGATATCAAAGCGGTCGTGGCTCACGGTGTGGTCCAACGCCGTCAATGCTCGGGCATGTTCCGGGCTTCCACAAATGGGGCATTTTTCCACGTTTTCCATGGCAGGGTTCCACGTGGAACGATCGGGTTTTAGCGGCCTAAGTAAACCATCAGAACGCTGATGTCGGAGGGTGAGATCCCGCTGATCCGGGAGGCTTGGCCCAGGGTGGACGGACGGATCTTTCCTAATTTTTGGCGAGCCTCGATGGAAAGAGAGATAAGCTTCTCGTAGGCCATATCTGTTTCTAGCGGCACGTCCTCCAGGTGTGAAATGCGTTCGGCCATGTCGCGTTCCTTGGAGATATAGCCGTCGTATTTTACCTTGATCTCAGCCTGCTCCACAACTTCCTTTCGCAACTCGCCAAAACTGGAAGTGAGCTCAGTAAGCCTATCGGATATGGGTTCGATATCAGCATAGGAAAGCTGGGGACGAAGAAGCAAGCTTTGCAGTTTAACCTTCTGTTTGATAACGTCCGTTCCACGTGGAACAAGGATGGGATTGGCCACTTCCGGGGCGGCGCTTTCGGTGGATAGGATGCGCTCTAAGCTGCCCAAATGAGCGAGCTTTTGCTCCAAGCGCTGCATGCGTTCATTACTTGCCAGACCCATGGAATGTGCCAGCGGAGTAAGTCGGGTATCGGCATTGTCCTGGCGCAGGAGTATCCGGAATTCCGCCCGGCTTGTGAACATGCGGTAGGGTTCTTCCGTGCCTTTCGTGATCAGATCGTCAATCAGTACTCCTATGTATGCTTGGTCGCGACGCAGGATCAACGGATTCTTTTTGGCTTCTTTCAGGTGGGCATTTATACCCGCCATCAGACCTTGGCAAGCGGCTTCCTCGTAACCAGTTGTGCCATTGATCTGTCCTGCGAAATAGAGGCCTTCCACGAGTTTGGTCTCCAGGGTGAGCTTCAGCTGGGTAGGAGGGAAGTAGTCGTACTCTACAGCGTAGCCGGGCCTGAAAATGCGCGCGACCGCAAAGCCGGGCATCTTCCGCAAGGCGGCCGTTTGGACGTCCTCGGGAAGGCTGGTGCTGAAGCCATTGATGTAGGTCTCCACTGTGTTCCAACCTTCGGGCTCTACGAAGATCTGATGGCTGTCCTTATCCGCGAAGCGATCGATCTTGTCTTCAATGCTGGGGCAATAGCGCGGACCTACACCTTGGATGCGTCCATTGAACATCGGGCTGCGGTCAAAGCCTGTGCGCAGTATGTCGTGTACCTCCGTGGAGGTGTGTGTGATCCAACAGCTGAGTTGTTTCTCCGCCGGTCGGGTCTCTTGCGAGAAGCTGAATTTTCCCGGATGTTCATCCCCGGGTTGTTCCTCAAGCTTCGAATAATCGATGCTTCTTCCATCTACACGGGGAGGAGTCCCGGTTTTCATGCGACCCGAATCAAATCCGAATTCGACAAGTTGTTCGGTGATACCATGTGCCGCTTTTTCCCCAGCACGTCCACCGCCGAATTGCTTCTCGCCGATATGCATCACAGCGCTGAGGAAGGTCCCGTTGGTGAGGATGACCGATCGGCACGATATCATTCCGCCCACCGCAGTACGTACCCCCGTGACACGGAGCTGGCCATCAAAGGATCGCTCGGTTTCAAGTCCCACGACGGTGTCCTGGCGGAAGTGGACATTCTTGGTCCGCTCCAAGCGCTGACGCCAAGTGTGTGCGAAGAGTTCCCGATCATTCTGTGTGCGAGGACTCCACATGGCCGGTCCCTTGCTCTTGTTGAGCATGCGGAATTGGACGGTACTAATGTCACTTACAATACCGGAGTAGCCCCCGAGCGCATCGATCTCACGGACGATCTGGCCCTTGCCCACGCCGCCCATGGCGGGGTTGCAACTCATCTGAGCGATGACGCCCATGTTCATGGTCACCAGTAGGACCGAGCTGCCCATGTTGGCTGCAGCTGCTGCGGCTTCGCAACCGGCGTGGCCTGCACCTACTACTATGAGGTCATATCCATCCATCGTTCTTCCCTTGTTCCACGTGGAACTGATTGTTTAAGCTATTGATTATGAGCGGATCGTGGTCTTTTTTAGAATCCCTGATAAGATACAAAGGTAGGTTTGTACATACCATGGGACCCCAAGGCTTGAATGAGAAGAGATCTGTTATTGTTGAAGAGGATCGTAGTTGAGGTCTAATCGTTGACATTTAGGCATTGGACGAGATAAAGTACACTCTTGGGGAATGGATTCCACAACTGGTCGAAGTGAACATGTGAGAAATGCATGGGCTTGAAGTTTGCTAGCAATTCTTGCCTCATACATAACTTGCTTTCCCACCGGCGATTGGAATCTGGAACCGCGCATGGACATACTACTGGTCGACGACGAGACCGAGATCTGTTTTTTATTGGGGAATTTGCTAAGGCGTGCCGGCGTGAATTGCGACGTGGCCCATTCCATGGCTGAAGGGAGGGCTCAATTGTGTTCAGGACACTATTCAGCGATCTTTCTGGATATCCACCTACCGGACGGCCTCGGATACGAGATGATACCTGACATCCGAAAGTGCCAACCGGATGCGCAAGTGATCGCTATAAGCGCGGTAGACAATGAACGTAAGAACGCCAAGGATCGTGGCGCTGATCTATTCATTCCTAAACCGTTCGACAAGGGTAGTATCTTAGGCGGCCTGCGCTCACTGGGACTGACCGCCTGACCACCACCTGAATATGGCCAAACAACGCTTGCTCGTCATTGACGATGACGCCGACATCTGCACCTTGTTGCAGCGATTTCTCATCAAGCAGGGCTTTGAGGTGGACACCGCACAGCGGGGGTCTACCGCAAAAGACCTGTTGAAAGACACGCACTATGACCTTGTCCTCTGCGACCATCGGCTACCGGACACCGACAGTGCGGCCATGCTTGAGCATATCAAAGGTATCTCCAGGGATACGGCAGTGATCATCATTACCGGCTATTCAGACGTGCGCACGGCCGTTGAGTTGATGCGAAAGGGGGCCTTCGACTACGTGGGCAAGCCGCTTTATCCGGATGAGATCCTGATGCGGATCAAGGAGGCGCTATCGAAGAAGGATCCGCCTGTGGAAGAGCAAACGTCAAAAGTGCACTCGGCAAAAAAGACCAGCAGTGGGGATGGCGATTATGTGCAAGGGAACGGTGCCCATGCAACGGGGCTTACCGCGCACATCGCTTTGGTGGCACCAACGGACATGACCGTGTTGATCACCGGCGATACTGGGACGGGCAAGGAATTCGTCGCAAAGGAGGTGCATCGACTCAGCAAGCGCGCCCAGAAGGCATTTGTGGCCGTGGACTGCGGTGCCCTGCCAAAGGATCTAGCTGGCAGTGAACTGTTCGGCCATGTGAAAGGAGCCTTTACAGGTGCGGTCAGCGACAAGCGTGGAAGCTTTGAGCAGGCCAACGGCGGCACCCTGTTCCTGGACGAGATCGGGAACCTCTCCTATGAGAACCAGGTGAAAATGCTGCGCGTTCTACAAGAGCGCCGCATTAAACGCGTAGGGGATGAGAAGGACATCCTGGTGGACGTTCGCATCCTTGCAGCTACCAATGAGGACCTGCGAACCGCTGTTTCCGAGGGCCGCTTCAGGGAAGACCTACTCCATCGGATCACCGAATTCAGCTTGTCCCTTCTTCCATTGCGCGACCGGCCAGAGGATATCATGGTCTTCGCTCAGCATTTCTTGTTGAAGGCCAACGCGCAGCTTGGAAAGGAGGTTAAGGGCTTCGATAAGGCTGTTGAGGAGCGAATGATGAAGCATTCGTGGCCGGGTAATTTGCGTGAATTGGGTAATGTGGTGAAGCGAGCGGTGCTGCTGGCCACAGACGGCATGATCACCATGAACTGTCTGCCGGCGGAGGTGATCAGCGGTGCTCCGGTGCCTTCGGCCAAGGACCGCACCGCGGTGGAGGAGGTCACTCTGGACGGTCTCAAGGGTGTCTCCCATTCCGCGGAGAAGCATGCCATCCTGAAGGCGTTGGAACGCAACGGTTTCAATAAATCGCGCACCGCCGAGATGCTTAACATCGACCGGAAGACGCTCTACAACAAGCTTAAGTCCTTCGGGATCGAGATATGAACCGGAGGTGCCTGACCAGTGGCCAGGCCGATCTCCAACCTTGAGTTAAAGGCCATAGAGTTGCATCCATGTCTGCAGGACACAGCCCTATCCTCAAGAATCTCAGAGAGCGTCGATTGCTCAAGGGCTTGTATGCTGGCGTGCTATTGCTGCTGCTTCTGTTGCTGCTGGCCACTTTTCGCACGTTCGACCACTACAGCCGCACGAATCAGAACATTCGCCAAGGCAACGCTGTGTTACACGAAGTGGAGTCCATGGCCTCGGCTGTGAAGGATGCCCAGATCGGGGTGAGGGGCTTTATCCTCACACATGATACCTCATACGTTCTGCCTTTTCGCATTGCCCAACCTGCTGTGGAATTGAGCATTCACCGCTTAGACTCATTGAGCAGCGCTGGTGCCACGGACCTGGACTTCGGCCCCCTCAAGGCCGGGACAAGACAGTTGTTGAAGGTCATTCAAGAACAATTCCTTTCCGAGCGCACGTCCTCCATTGGCCTTCAAGGTAATGAAGCGGAACAGCTTCGCACCGGCAGAGACCTGATGGAGCGTGTACGGGCGGAACAGCGTCGTCTGGTAGGGCAAACGGAGCGCGTGCGGGATGAGGAACTCGTAGCGGAGCGGTCTCTACAACCCGATACGCCACTGATGCTGCTGATCTATTCGGTGTTGGCGCTGCTGTCCACAGGGATCCTTTTCTGGCGGCTTTTCCGTGCACTGGACAAGGCGGAAGGGGCCGAGATGGAGACGATGAGAAAGGTGGACCTGTTGAACAAGGAGGTGCGCACGCGTGAATTTGCGGAGCGCTCGTTGAAGCGTGTGCTGGACAGCTCGCCAAGTGCCATCATGGCCTTTCGAAGCGTGCGGGACAAGTTGGGGCAGCTTGTGGATCTGGAGTGGATCCTCGCTAATCAAGAGAGCGAACGCATGTTGGGACGGCCTGCAGGAAGTCTGGTGGGAAAACAATACATGGAGGAGTTCCCGGAACAAAGAGGATCGGAGATCTTCAATGCCTACCAACAGGTGGTAGAGACAGGAGTTCCATTTGAAGCCGAGTTGCACACGGAAGTCCCAGTTGAAGGTTGGACCCGCGTACACGCATTGCGATTGTTGGATGGATTGGTGGCCACGCTCACGGACATTTCAGATACGAAACGTGCCAAAGACCTTCTGGCGGAGGGGGACCGACTGGCGATCACGGGCGGCATTGCCCGCACCATTGCCCATGAGGTGCGGAATCCGCTGACCAACCTGAGCATGGCCTTGGAGCAACTGCTGGAGGAGGTGGGGCCGGAGCACAAAGAGGATGTGGCACCTTTTGCCGAGATCCTGGACCGCAACATCCGTCGCATCAGCAAACTGATCACCGACCTTTTGGAATCTTCCAAGTCGAAGGAGCTGCATCTCCGTTCATGCGACACGGAATTACTTCTGCAGGAGGCACTGGGAAACGTGCAGGACCGGCTGGACCTGTTGGAGATGCAGGCGGTAGTTGAGGTTCCCCAAGGATTGTCCCCGGTTATGGCGGATCCTGAGATGATGGTCGTTGCGCTGACCAATCTGTGTATCAACGCCATCGAGGCCATGACACCATGTGAAGGCGTACTGCGCTTGTCAGCGCAGGGTGCGCAAGGCAATGTGCGGATCAGTGTGGAGGACAATGGGAAGGGCATCGCTCCGGAGAACATCCCCCACCTGTTCAGGGCTTTTTATTCGGGTCGCAGCGGTGGTATGGGCCTAGGGCTCACCTCTGCCCGAAGTATCCTGAACGCGCACGGCGTGCACATGAACGTGGAAAGCGAACCCTGA
>JBEPUG010000055.1:0-19531 GCA_041691695.1 Flavobacteriales bacterium | reverse complement strand
ATTTCTCCTTCATGTTGACTTGGAATGTTGTCAACGTATTTCAGGCTTAGACAGGATTGCCGCGACTCAACCCGTTGGCAGTGGCAGTGACCGTCGGCAGCCGTACAACTGAGAACCAACTACTGACAACTGCTTGTCACGTCGTTGCGCTAAACAGTCAGAGCCGATGCGCCAGCACCACGGACTTCCTGAACTTCTCCACGTTCCCCGCTAGGTCGTAAGCCTCCATATAGATAATGTACGGGCCCATGCGCGCGAGGTCGTTGCCATTCATCAGGCCATCCCAAGAAACGGCGCCGCTGGTACCGAGCAACTCGTTGTTCATCAGCGTGCGCACTTCGCGGCCTGCGATGTCGAAGACCTTCATGGTGCCTACAAAGCCTGGCTCGTTGAACTTGAATGTGATGGTGAGCACATCTTGGTATCCATCATTGTCCGGGGAGAAGATGGCTGGATCGATGGTGATGCTGCCATTGGCCGCTGGTGAAGGCGAGTACTGCGAATTCTCATAGCCCGGTGTGGCAAAGCCGACCGCCTCGGCCGCACTGTGCCAGTTGCTGTTGTCGCTCGTTGGCCGGTTCGGGTCCACGCGCTCCAGGCTCACGCCATCCACGCTTTTCAGCAGCGCGAACTGCAGCGCATCGCTATAGTTGAACAGGTCGAGTGTATCACCGGACTCACCTAGGAACATCACCGTTCCGCTGCCATTGTTATAGCTCGGCAAGGTCGCTTGCAGCATCCGGTCAGCATGACCGAGCGGATAGTTGGAGATCACATTCGCTGTGTTGGTGGCGATCGCAACGTATTGCCCAGGCAGGAGCAAATAGGCATCAGCAGTGATAAGCTGCGTGCTGCCTGAACCGTTCGCCAACTGCAGCCCGGCGAGGCTGACCAACTTTTGCGAGCGGTTGTAGAGTTCCACAAGATCACTTCCGGTCCCGAGTGGATCGTACAGTACTTCATTGATCACCACATCACCCGCCGCGATAGATTCGGTCCGGGCGAAGATGGCCGTGTTGCCTGATCCGATCTCATTGCCAGGGCAGTCGCTCACCCCTGTAACGGTGATCGTTTGCAACTGGCCCTCCACCAACTCCGTGGCCAGCGTAAGGCGCACCCGGTCCGGCGCGATCACGGCCACGTTGGAAATGCCAATGGCCGGATCGATCGCGTACGTTCCCGAGGTGAGTGAGCCTTGGTCCATGGCTTCACTGAAGAGCACATCAAGCGTGACGCTGTCGATCACGTACACCTGAGAAAGTGTTGGCGGCGTGGTGTCGTTCAGGATAGCGAAGACACTGTTCTGCGCGCCTGGAGTTCCACCGAGTGCCCCGTTGGAGGCCGTCCAATTGCTCGCACTGGAGCAGGGTGTAAGGGGGTCGATCCGTTCCAATGTCCACCCGCCACTGCTCTTCGCGGGGTTGTTGTACCAAGTTGATGAATAGGTGACGGCATCGATCGTGGTTCCACCCGCATCCATCAGTTGCATCGCGTCACCATCGTTGTTCAGTGATGGGAAGGACGGCACCCCAACCACCGTTCCGAAACCCACAAATAAGGCCGCACTCGCTGTACCGGTAAGGATCGCGAATCCGCCCGGCGCTATCTGCACCGCTGGCAAGGTGCCGGTGGAGCTCCCATCCGTGATCTTCCAGCCTGTGAGATCGAATATCTGATCCGTGGTGGTGTTGAAGAGCTCCACGAACTCCGCGTCCGGCAAGCCCACTGCTGGGTCCGGGTCCGGCATGAATTCGTTCATCACGATATCATTAGGCATGGCAGGTGAAGCCACTGTGTAGGTGAAGTTCACGGTGCCGTTCACGATGGCGTTACCGGCGAGATCCTCCACGCCATTCACCGCAAGCATGTTCGTGTTGCCGTTCTGCATCGCGGATGTCAACGTGAGATGCACCAACGAGAGGTTGGATGCATCCCTCGACGCGGTAATGATGCTATTGAAAGGGATCAGGTCATAGTTATTGGTGTTCTCGGAGGAGGTCTGTTCCACCGGCTCATCGAAGAGCAGGTCCACATGCTGACCGTCCGTCACCGTTGCGGAAACTATGCTGGGCGGCGTGGTGTCAAGGATGATCGGACCGGCGTAGAAGTCATCAAAGAAGTGGTTATTCGCAGGGGAGGCCGCCGTGCTCTGCGTAATGCGGATCCCGAAGTACGCGCTGCTCGTGATGCTGGCATCGGTGACCGTACCCGCCGTGACATAGCTGCCAATGTTGCCGTCATCGTATTGGAGCGTCCACAGATTGGCGGCATCGCGCGTAACCTTGATCCGGAACGGATTGTCCGTACTGCTGTTTACGATACCCGGTAGACTGGACACCAATGTGGTGCCCGTACCCGCGACGACCTTGTAGAGCACGACATGGTCCGTCGTTTCACCGATGCGCACGAAATAGCCGTCGTTCGGGGTGGAAAGGTCCCCGACATCGCTCATAAGGAAGACATCCACATAGTTCACACCCGAGGTGGCGAACTTCAGGTTGACATAGAACTCCCACTGTGCATTGGCTGCAATGGTCGAGGGGGTGCTCAAGTAGTAGGCGGCCACCACGGGAAGTGTGCCCGTATTGGAGCGCAGTTGCCCGTTAGCCACTGTGAAGCTCGCATCGTTTCCACTCCAGGTCGGGTTGATGGTGAAGTCGCCATCGCTGAAGTCATCGGAGAATTGGGCATGGACGTCAAGGCCGATCAAGAGTGCTAGTGCAGATGTAAATAGCGTGCGGAGAGGGTGCGGCATCCAAAGGGGTCAAGGAAGGAAAGGTAGTAGTTTTGGCAGGCCAGTAAAGGCATTCCAAGGATGAAGGTCGCAGTGATCGGCGCCACCGGCATGGTGGGCGGGGTAATGTTGCAAGTGCTGGAGGAGCGTCTGGGCGCGTCTGTTGAAGAGCTGCTTCCGGCCGCATCCGAAAAGAGCGCAGGAAAACTTGTCCGATTCAAGGGCAGCGATATTGCTGTGGTCTCTGTTCAGGAAGCACTGGATGCGAAGCCGGGCATCGCACTTTTCTCCGCGGGCGGCGCGACCTCCCTCGAGTGGGCGCCGAAATTCGCCGAGGCCGGAACGATCGTCATCGACAACAGCAGCGCTTGGCGAATGGACGCGGAAAAATTACTCGTCGTTCCTGAGATCAATGGCGCACTTCTTCAAGCCAAGCAGTTCGCCACAGCAAGCGGTCGCATCATCGCCAACCCCAATTGCAGCACCATCCAACTGGTGATGACCTTGGCGCCGCTGCATGCGCACTACCAAGTGGAACGTGTGGTGGTGAGCACCTATCAATCCGTGACCGGTACAGGCATGAAGGCCGTGCGGCAGTTGGACGATGAGCGCAACGGTCGCGAAGGGGAGCGTGCCTATCCCTTCCGCATAGATGGTAATGTGCTGGCCCGCTGCGACGACTTCCTCAATAACGGCTACACCAAGGAGGAGATGAAACTGGTGAAAGAGACCCAGAAGATCCTAGATCCGAAGATCAGGGTGACCGCCACTGCCGTGCGCGTACCCGTCACAGGCGGCCACAGCGAATCGGTGAACGTGCAGTTCGCCAAGGAATTCGATATGACCGATGTCCGCGAGCTGCTCAGTAAATCATCCGGCCTGGAAGTAGTGGATGATCCCGCACGCGACAGCTATCCCATGCCACTTCATGCCCACGGAAAGGATTCCGTCTTCGTTGGCCGCTTGCGTCGCGACGAGAGCCAACCTCGCACGCTGAACCTGTGGATCGTGGCGGACAACTTGCGCAAAGGCGCGGCTACGAATGCGGTGCAGATCGCTGAGTTGCTCGTCAGTAAAGGACTGTTGGCCGGAAAGCCGGTGCAGCGTGACTGAAGATCAAGCCTGCGGTGCTGCGCTTATGGGCGCTTCCTCCTTCTTCCGCTGTGCGACTTCTGCGCGTTGCGCATCCTTGCGTTGCACGAGGATCAGCATCACCACACCTACGCTGATCGATGCATCGGCGATGTTGAAGACGGGCCGGAAGAATTCGTACTGCTCACCACCCCAGATCGGCAGCCACTGTGGGAAGTGGCCATGCATCAAGGGGAAATAGAACATATCCACCACGGCGCCATGAAGGAACGCGGCGTAACCACCATCCGCAGGGAAGAGCACTGCTTTATGGAAGGGTGTGCTCGCATCGAACATCATCCCGTAGAAGGCGCTATCGATGATGTTGCCCATGGCCCCGGCGAAGATCAACGAGAGGCTTACCACGAGCCAGTTGTTCCGCTTGTCCTTGATCGCCTGCATCAAAAGATAGCCGATGCCTATCACCGCGATGATGCGGAAGAGTGTCAACGCGATCTTCCCGAAGCCGCCACCGAACTCGAGTCCGAAGGCCATACCGCGGTTCTCCACGAACTGCAGATAGGCCCAATCATGGCCTTGCCCGAATAGCGGGATGGAATCGCCAAGGAAGAAGCCGAGCTTCACCCATAGCTTCAGGGCTTGATCGGCCACGAGGACCGACAGGATGATGAGGACGGAGCGTTTCACGAAGGACTGGACGGTGCCGGCCTCAGTTGCTCATCTGCTGCTTCGCCTCGATGCTCAACGTGGCATGGGGCACCAAGCGCAGGCGTTCCTTGCTGATCAGCTTTCCGGTGATGCGACAGATGCCGTAGGTCTTGTTGCGGATGCGCAGCAGTGCGTCTTCCAAGTGCTTGATGAACTTCTCCTGCCGACCGGCGAGCTGAGCGGTCTCCTCGCGACCGAGGGTCTCGCTGCCGTCCTCGATCATCTTGAACGAGGGGCTCGTATCCTCCGTGCCGTTGTTGTCCGTGTTGGCCAAGGTCTGCTTCAGCAGGTCGTAGTCCTTACGGGCCTCATCAAGCTTGTTGTTGATGATGTCGCGGAATTCCTCGAGATCAATATCTGAGTAGCGGGCCTTGTTGCCTGCCTCCAGGGTGCTTACGTACTTCTTCACCATCGGTGTAACGCGCGGCATGCTTGGGCCAACACCTTGTGTCACCAATGGTTTTGCAGGGGCTTTGGGCTCGGGTGCCGACTTGGTACGCTTCTTCTTGGCTACTGCAGGCTTGGGGGCGGCCTTCTTGGGGGCCGGGGTTGCTGTCTTCACGTGCTGGGGGGCCGCCTTTGCGGGGGCCGAGGTTTTACTGGGTTTGGCGATCGCCTTGGTTGGCGCAGCCTTCTTAACGGACTTCTGTGCGACTTTATTGGCGGGCGCTGTTACTGTTTTCTTCTGCGCGGCCTTCTTGGCTACCGGCTTCACATTGGGCTTCTTGACCGGTTTCGCAGCCTTCTTAACGGGCTTTTGCGCAACGGGCTTCTTGGCCGCAGGCTTCTTCGGGGCGACCTTTTTGGCAGCGACTTTCTTGGGGGCAGGTTTCTTGGCCACGGCCTTCTTCACCGGCTTGGTAGCCGACTTCTTTACAGCCGCTTTGGTAGCGGGTTTCACTGCTTTGGTAGCGGGTTTTTTTTTGGCCATGACGTACCCCTTTTGAAATTGGTCCGCGAATATAGTCTATTGGCCACCTCCAAGGGTCGCCTTGGTCAAGGCCAGCAGGCACTTTCCGGCCCCCTCCAGCTCCACTTCCGTTGGCGGGCCGAAGGCAGGATCCAAACCTGCGACAAGTAACTGGTCCTCAGGGGTCGATGACAAGGTCTCCGCCAAGATGTGCTTTGCATGCGCTTTCACGGCCTGTTCGAAAGGTCCTCCTCCGTTCCTCTGGATATGAAGCTCGATACGGTCCGTCACCTCTAACCCGCTCTCTTTCCGGAGGGTCTGGATGCGGCTGACCAGCTCACGGGCCATGCCTTCCTGGAGAAGTTCGTCGTCCAAGGTAATGTCCAAAGCGACGGTCAAGCCGCCTTCGCTGGCCACGCTCAGGCCGGGCACATCATCGGCGGAAATGTCCACTTCTTCCAGCAGGATCTCCAATGGCTCTCCGTCCAGTTCGAGCATGATGCGGCCATCCTTTTCCAGTTCAGCAATGCGGTCCTGATCGAAGCCATTGATGGCGGCGGCAGCGGACTTCATCCGCTTCCCTAGACGCGCACCGAGCTTCTTGAAATCCGGCTTGATCTTCTTACCAAAACGCGAATCGCTGGCATCAATGAACCCGAGGGACTTGATGTTGGTCTCGGCTAGTATGAGGTGTTCGACCTCCCGAACGCGCTGCACAAAAAGATCCATCCCCGGAGATTGAACGATGGGTATCAATATTCGAGCAAGTGGTTGACGAACACGCAGCCCTTCCTTTTTTCGGATACTCAGCACAAGGGATGTTAATCGTTGCGCGTGACCCATGCTGGCTACTAGTTCATTCCTTACAAGGTCCGGAATGTCTTGCCATTGTGATTTGAACGGCCAATCACTAAGATGCACACTCTTTCCCGTAAGGTCACGATATAGGCGATCACTGAAGAAGGGTGTAAATGGAGCGCTGAGTTGAGCAACCACTTCAATGCAGCGATACAGTGTCTGAAACGCCGCAGTTTTGTCGATGCCTTGTTCTCCTTTCCAGAAACGACGGCGATTCAAACGAACGTACCAATTGCTGAGGTCTTCCACCACAAACCGTTCTATTTCTCTAGTGGCCTGTGTGGGTTCATAATCGCGGAGACTGAAACCCACATAATCAATCAACTGATCTAATCGCGCCAGCACCCAGCGGTCCATCTCGGTGCGCTTGGCCATGGGCACTTGCGCTGTCTTCACATCGAAGCCGTCGATGTTGGCATACAGCGCGAAGAAGCCATAGGTGTTGAAGAGCGCGCGGAAGAATTTGCGCTGCACTTCGGTGATGCCCTCGGCGTCGAACTTCAGGTTGTCCCAAGGCTGCGCGTTGCTGATCATGTACCAGCGCACGGCATCGGCCCCGTAGGCGTCCAGCGTCTTGAACGGGTCCACGGCATTGCCGAGGCGCTTGCTCATCTTCTGGCCGTTCTTGTCCAGCACCAGGCCATTGCTCACTACGGCCTTGTAGGCCACTTGGTCGAACACCAGCGTGCTGATGGCGTGCATGGTGTAGAACCAGCCGCGCGTCTGGTCCACGCCCTCGGCGATGAAGTCCGCCGGATAGCTGACATCGAAAGGCGCGTTGAACGGGCGCGGATCGTTGGCCTTCAGTTTCTGATAGTCCAGACCCCACTGTGCGTAGGGCATGCTACCGCTGTCGAACCACACGTCGATGAGATCGCTCTCACGCTTCATCGGCTTACCGCCCGGACTTACCAGCGTGATGTGGTCCACGTAAGGCTTGTGCAGGTCGATGGCGTCGTATTGAGCGGCAGAAGGATGTTCGGTGTCGAAATCCTTCAGCGGGTCTTCGGTCATCACTCCGGCCTTGATGGCGCGTACGATCTCCGTCTTCAGTTGCGCCAGCGTGCCGATGCAAAGTTCTTCATCACCATCAGCGGTGCGCCAGATAGGCAGCGGGACTCCCCAGTAACGGCTTCGGCTGAGGTTCCAGTCCTGCAGGTTTTCCAGCCAGTTGCCGAAGCGTCCTGTGCCGGTGCTTTCAGGCTTCCACGTGATGGTCTTGTTCAGTTCCACCATGCGCTCCTTCTTGGCGGTGCTGCGCACGAACCAGCTGTCCAGCGGGTAGTAGAGGATCGGCTTGTCGGTGCGCCAGCAGTGCGGGTAGTTGTGCTCGTACTTCTCCACTTTGAAGGCGCGACCCATCTCCTTCAGCAGGATGGAGATCTCCACGTCCACGCTCTTCTCGGGCGCAGTTCCATCAGGATAGTATTCGTTCTTCACATACTTCCCGGAGAAGGAGCCCATCTCCTTGGTGAACCGGCCTTGCAGATCAACCAAGGTGAGCGAGCCGATGCCGTGCTGGCGTGCCACGCGCATGTCATCCGCACCGAAGCTGGGCGCGGTGTGTACCACTCCGGTGCCGTCCTCAGTGGTCACGAAATCACCGCCGATCACCTTGAAGGCATCGCCAGCCTCCGGTTGTGCGTACTCCAACAATTGCTCGTAACGGATGCCTTCCAATTGGTGGCCGTAGAACTCGCCATCGATGGTCCACGGAATGTTTTTCCCGTCGCGCTTGTAGTCATCGAAGGAAGTGTCCTGGTTCTTCTCGTTGAAGTAGGCGGACACACGCGATTTTGCCAGCACCACAGTGTTCGGCTCGTGCGTGTAGGGGTTTAAGGTCTTGATCCGCACGTACTCCAGTTTGGGCCCCACGGTAAGAGCGGTATTGCTTGGCAAGGTCCACGGCGTAGTGGTCCAAGCGAGGATGAAAACATCGCCAAATGGATCGGTGAAAAGGAACTCACTGTTCGCATCCTTCTTCACCTTGAACATGGCCACGGCGGTCGTGTCCTTCATCGGCTTGTAGGTGCCGGGCTGATTGAGCTCGTGACTGCTGAGGCCGGTGCCCGCGGCGGGCGAATACGGCTGGATGGTGAAGCCCTTGTAGAGCAGGTCCTTTTCGTGCAGCTGCTTCAACAGCCACCATACGCTTTCGATGTAGAGCGTCTTGTAGGTGACGTACGGGTGCTCCATGTCGAGCCAGAACCCGATGCGCTTCGTGAGGTCGTTCCACACATCCGTGTAGCGCATCACCGCTTCCTTGCACTTGCGGTTGTAATCCTCCACGGAGATGGTCTTGCCGATGTCCTCCTTGGTGATGCCGAGCTCCTTCTCCACGCCGAGTTCCACGGGCAGGCCGTGCGTATCCCAGCCGGCTTTGCGGTCCACGCGCTTGCCTTGCTGCGTTTGGAAACGGCAGAAGATGTCCTTGATGGTGCGACCCATCACGTGGTGGATACCCGGAAGGCCATTAGCGCTGGGCGGCCCTTCGTAGAACACGAAAGGCGGTGCGTCCTTGCGCAACTCCAAGCTCTGGCCGAACGTGTCCTCCGCTTCCCACTGCTTCAGAATATCCGCCGCCAGCTTCGGAAGGTCCAACTCATCGTATTGCGGGAAACGCTTGTCCATGGCGGTTTTTGAAGGGCCGCAAAGATAACCCGATGAACCCGCTGGTCGTTCGGTTCACCGGTATTGCCGGAAGATCCCCGTATCAAAGGGCGTCCACCAACATGCCTTCTGGCCGCACGCTTTCAGCCCATCGTTCGTCCAGGTATTGCAGGTGTGGAAGAGGTGGTAGCTGCCTGCGCCATCATAGAAGGCATCGGTCAGGCCATAGTCGGCCTGTGCGCCGATGTGGATGGTGCGTCCTTCGGGATCGTATGCGAAACCTTGGCGGATGTTGGCCACCAAGCGGGTGTACTGCTCCGCAGTCAGCGTGATGCGCTTGCAGTCGGTGCCTTCGGTGATCTGCTGGTGGAAGGTGGCGTGCATAGCGGAGCTGCCCAAGCCACACACGGCGTTGATCGCGACGCGGGCCGTGAGATCACCCCACATGGGTGTTTCGAGATAGAAGCCTTTATCGCCCCAGCCGAAACCAACCCACGCGGCGGAGCTGTCCTGCCCTCGTGTATTTCGGAACGGGACCACGGTATTCCAATCCATCTGTTCCGTCCGCACGGGGACCACGATGTCCGTGTGCACCCCGTTGGAACGGATGTAGGCGGTGACATCAGTTCCGCCATCCGGTTCCGCAGCAACGGGAATGCGGGATAGGGTGAAAGCGGCCAGCAGGTATAGTGCGATGAACGCGAGGAATGCGCCGAGCACACGGCCTAGGATGCGGAGGATCTGTTTCAACATGGAGTCGGACCCGAATGTAGTCCTGTCACCTTCGCACGAGCGAAGACACTCCCGTGGATCGAGAGGAGTACCTATGCCGCCGCCGCGACCATGGGCTGCGCAGCGGGCTGAATCTTCGCCTGCCGATCGACCCGTCCAACCAGCCACCAACAGATGAGCATGGTGGCGCAACAGGTGTAGCCGAGGATGTCGTAATGCCCCAGCGGGCCATTGCCCTTCTGCACCACGATGACCCCCGCAAGCGACGCCGCAAGTCCACCGCCGAGTTGCCGGATCGAGGAGGACAGCGCCATGAAAGACCCGCGCTCCTTCATCGTCGGTATCTCGGTCATCAAGGCCGACCACGACACCATGCGCGAGCCGATGCCCACGAATATCGCGGCATTGATCACGATCACCAGCCAGACCGCCGTGGGACCCAGATTGGAGTAATAGGCCACCACCAACACGGAGATGACCGTGCCGAATGCGAAGGTGGGCAGCCGACCGATGCTATCACTGAGGCGCCCCACCGCCGGGAAAGTGACCATGGAACACAGGCCGGTGACGAAGAAGATCAGCGGCAATTGCACCTCGGTGATGCCCACGTTGTTCACGAGGAAGGTGGTGGCGAATGGCATCATCATGAAGCCGCCGGTGGACAAGATCGCCACGGTGATGAAGGGCAGCAGGTAGCGGGGCTGCACCAAGGTCTTCCAGAGGTGTTGCCAGGGATCAGTATCCACATGCAAGTGCAAGTGATCGGTCACCGGACGCATGAAACGCACGATGATCATCCCGGCCAGGACGCCGATCCCTGCGATCATCAGGAAGGGCGCATGCCAGTTCCAGTGGTTGGCCAAGATGAGCCCGATGGGAATGCCGAGGACCTGGCTCGCTGCGAAGGCCATTTGCACGTAGCCCATCACGCGTCCTCGCGTTTCCGCTGCGAAGACATCGGTGATGATGGCCATGCCCACCGCGCTGATCACTCCGCCGAAGATCCCGGTGATGATCCGCGCGCCAAGCAACCATTCATAGCTCTGCGCCAGCCCGCAGCACACGCTGCCCACGAGGAAGCCCACGTAGAAGAAGAGCATCAGCTTCTTGCGGTCGTAATTGTCCGCGAAGCCCGCTGCCAACAATCCCGCTCCGCCGGCGGCGAACGCGTAGGCCGAAACCACATGGCTGAACTGCGCCGGCGTGATGCCCAGCTTGGGCATGAGGATCGCGCCGAGGGGTGCCATCACCATGAAGTCCAGGATCACCGTGAACTGGATGAAGGCAAGCACCACGATGAGGAAGACCTGGTAACGGGAAAACGCAGGGAGCTTTTCACCGAGGGTTTTGGAAGCCATGGAAGGGAGGACGGATGAGCGGCGGATCTACTTTGATCGGGGGTGCAAATGTCGTGGTCGCCGGTCCGGCGGCGAATCCATTCAGGACTATTGACGAACCAGGTGGAAGGAGGCGTTGTGCCTGAATAGAACCATTCCAGATAAGGAGGGGCGGCCAGCAGATCTTCCCCCCCCCATTTTTCCCGCAGCTACTTTTGTGTCGGACCAATCGGCGATCTATCCCGCCAAACCCACGCATGGCACGACAAGGACTCTTCGGCTCTTCGCTCGTAAAGAAGTATTGGATGGCCCTCACGGGCCTTTTCCTTATCTCGTTCCTCGTGGTCCACGCCTCGATCAACGCGATGATCTACTTCAATGACGGTGGCATCACCTTCAACAAGTGGGGGCATTTCATGGGCACCAACCTCATCATCCGCACCTTGGAGATCGTCCTCTTCCTCGGCCTGATCCTGCACATCGTGGACGGCCTGATCCTCTGGAAGCAGAACCAAGCGGCCCGGCCCATCAACTACGTACATGCCAAGCACAATGCCAACAGCCAGTGGTATTCGCGCAGCATGGCCATCCTCGGCACGTTGATCCTGCTCTTCCTGGTCCTGCACCTCGCCAACTTCTGGTTGAAGACGCGCCACATCATCGGCAACATCGATAAATACGGCGTGGACGCAGCTGGACAGGAGAACCTCTTCGCACGTATGCAGGACGTCTTCACCAATCCGCTGATCGTCGTGATCTATGTGCTGGGCTGCTTCTCGCTATTCTGGCACTTGCTGCACGGTTTCAAGAGCGCCTTCCAGTCCTTGGGCTGGAACCATCCGAAATACAACGGTGCCATCGCTTTCCTCGGCGCGGCATTCGCCATCATCGTCCCCCTCCTCTTCGCCTCCATGCCGGTGAGCATGTACATGGGCTGGATCAAGTGATCTCCCGGAACACGTCACCAACCAAGAATCGCAATTGCCATGAGCATCCTCGACGCCAAAGTCCCCGCCGGTCCGATCGAAAAGAAATGGAGCGAGCACAAGGACCATATCCGCCTGGTGAACCCGGCCAATAAGCGCCGCATCGACGTCATCGTGGTCGGCACCGGGCTCGCAGGCGCTTCCGCAGCGGCATCGCTGGCGGAGTTGGGTTACAACGTGAAGTCGTTCTGCTACCAGGACAGCTCACGCCGCGCACACAGCATCGCCGCTCAGGGCGGGATCAACGCCGCGAAGAACTATCCGAATGATGGTGATTCAGTATACCGTCTCTTCTATGACACGCTGAAGGGTGGCGACTACCGCTCGCGCGAATCGAATACGTGGCGCTTGGCCGAAGTCAGTGCGAACATCATCGATCAGTGCGTTGCGCAAGGCGTTCCCTTCGCCCGCGATTACGGCGGATTGCTCGACAACCGCTCCTTCGGTGGCGCGCTGGTGAGCCGCACGTTCTATGCCCGCGGCCAGACCGGACAACAACTGCTTCTTGGTGCCTACAGCGCCTTGATGCGCCAAGTGGGCAAGGGCAAGGTGAAGATCTATGACCGCCACGAGATGCAGGACCTCGTCGTGGTGGACGGCAAAGCGCGCGGTATCATCGCAAGGAATCTCATCACCGGCGAGTTGGAACGCCACGGGGCACATGCTGTGCTGCTCTGCACCGGCGGCTACGGCAACGTGTTCTTCCTCAGCACCAACGCCATGGGCAGCAACGTTACCGCTGCATGGAAAGCGCACAAGCGCGGTGCCTACATGGCCAACCCATGCTACACGCAGATCCACCCGACGTGCATCCCCGTGAGCGGTGACCACCAAAGCAAGCTCACCCTGATGAGTGAGAGCCTTCGCAACGATGGCCGCATCTGGGTGCCGAAAAAGTTGGAGGACGCCAAGGCGATCCAAGAGGGCAAGAAGAAAGGCAGCGACATTCCCGAGGAGGACCGCGACTATTACCTCGAGCGCCGCTACCCCAGCTTTGGCAACCTCGTGCCGCGCGACGTGGCCAGCCGTGCCGCCAAGGAACGCTGCGACGCGGGCTTCGGCGTGAACAAGACCGGCGAGGCCGTTTACTTGGACTTCACTTCTGCCATTGAACGTTACGGAAAGTTGGAGGCGAACATCCACCACATCGACAACCCGAGCAAGGAGAAGATCCGCGAGCTGGGCATGAAGGTGGTGAGCGAGAAGTACGGCAACCTCTTCGACATGTATGAGAACATCGTAGGTGAGAATGCCTACGTGCATGCCATGAAGATCTATCCGGCTGTACACTATACCATGGGCGGACTATGGGTGGACTACAACCTGCAGAGCACTGTGCCCGGCATGTACGTGCTCGGCGAGGCCAACTTCAGCGACCACGGCGCGAACAGGCTCGGCGCATCGGCCTTGATGCAGGGTCTGGCGGACGGCTATTTCATCTTGCCTTACACCATCGCCGATTACGTCGCTTCGGATATCCGCACGGGGCCGATCAAGACCGACACAGCGGAATTCAATGAAGCCGAGAAAGCCGTGCGTGAGCGCATGGACAGATTCTTCAACACGAAAGGGACCGAGCCAGTCGACCATTTCCACAAACGCTTGGGGAAAGTGATGTGGGAGAAGTGCGGCATGGCTCGCAATGCGGAAGGATTGAAGGAAGGCATCGCCGAGATCCGAAAGATCCGGGAAGACTTCTGGGCGAACGTGCGTGTGCCGGGCAAGCCGAATGAACTGAACCAGGAACTGGAAAAAGCAGGTCGCGTCGCGGACTTTCTGGAGCTGGGCGAACTGATGTGCATCGATGCACTGGACCGTAACGAAAGCTGCGGCGGCCACTTCCGCGAGGAATATCAGACCGAGGAAGGCGAAGCGCTACGCGACGACGTCAACTATGCTTACGTGGCAGCGTGGGAATGGACAGGCGAACCAGGCAAGGACGTGATGCACAAGGAGGACCTGAAGTTCGAGGCGTTGAAATTGTCGCAGCGGAGTTATAAGTAGTGATTGGTCGTCGGTGATTGGTGATAGGGAAATGCCTTTGCCGCGACAAATGCAGATTAAATGCACCGAAGTATGAGCCAGGAACGATTGGATGAATTCAATAATCTGTGCTTGGTGGAGGATCCTGCTGAAACGTACGGGGCCATCACCAGCTATCGGGACTTGATCGTTTGGCAGCGCTCCATGGATGTCACAGTGAAGGTCTATGAATTCACTGCGCTTCTCCCAAGCGACGAGCGCTTCGGCTTGGTGAGCCAGATGCGCCGGGCTTCCACCTCCATGCCATCGAATATTGCTGAGGGCTGGGGTCGCGGGACCAGCAGCGACCGCCAATTCCTAAGCTACCTCCGGATCTCGCGCGGCTCACTGTATGAACTCGAAACGCAGATCGAACTTTCCAAGCGGCTCTTCCACAAACAGCAATTGGACACGACACCCCTCACTTCGGAACTGACGATCATCGCCAAAATGCTGACCAAGCTTATCGTGAAGATCGAAGTGCGATACAAGCAACTACGCAAAGAACGTGGTCAGCGACAAGCGTCTGATAACCAATCACCAGCCACTAATCACCACCCAGCGTGAAACCTCTCGGCACCTTCAACCTCGAAAGCACCACGGCCAGTGATCGAACCGTCCAATCACCTATCACCAGCCACCAATCACTACGACCATGAAACTCACACTCAAGATCTGGAGGCAGGCGGACGCCAAGGCCAAAGGCGGCATGGTGGACTATCCAGTCAGCGAGATCTCCGAGGATATGTCCTTCCTCGAAATGCTCGATGTGCTGAACGATACGCTTGTGCGCGAGGGTAAGGAGCCGATCGCTTTCGACCACGATTGTCGCGAAGGCATCTGCGGCTCCTGCAGCCTCTTCATCAACGGCGAGCCACACGGACCAAGCCGCCACATCACCACCTGCCAGCTGCACATGCGCAAGTTCAAGGACGGCGACACGATCTACGTGGAGCCGTGGCGCGCAAAGCCATTCCACGTGATCAAAGATCTCGTCGTGGACCGGAGTTCCTTTGACCGCATCCAGGCCGCCGGTGGCTTCATCAGCGTGAACACGAATGGCAACCTCGTAGATGCCAATGCCCAACCCATCGCCAAGACGGATGCCGACAAGGCCTTCGATGCGGCCACCTGCATCGGTTGCGGAGCCTGCGTCGCTGCCTGCCCCAATGGTTCCGCCATGCTCTTCGTCTCAGCCAAGGTGAGCCAATTCGCCCTGTTGCCCCAAGGCCGCGTAGAAGCCAAGGAGCGCGCCCTCAACATGGTGGAGCAGATGGACAAGGAAGGCTTCGGCAACTGCAGCAACATCGGCGCTTGCGAGATCGAATGCCCGAAGGATATTTCGCTGGAGAATATCGCACGGTTGAACCGGGAGTATTTGAGCGCGAGTTTGACGCAGGAGTAATACGGGGCAGCTAGTGGTGTCTCCATTTGTGGGCACTTACCGCATCCGCAACCAACCTCAGACAGAAGCAGCTGCGAGCGCGAGTTCAGGTGACAGGGCCTCATCCGTCCTTTCACTTCATAGCTTCGGCCCATGGCCCTTCTTAGCAACCTCCCCAACGTCGGCACCACGATCTTCTCGGTGATGAGCAAGTTGGCGCTGGAGAGCGGTGCCATCAACCTCAGCCAGGGCTTTCCGGATTTCCCGGTCGACGAGAAGCTGATCGATCTGACGCATGCGTCCATGAAGGCGGGCCACAACCAATATGCGCCCACGTCGGGAGTGCCCGCGTTACGTGAAGCGATCGCTGCAAAAGTGGAGCACCTCTATGGCTTTGGTTATGATCCGGATACGGAGATCACCGTGACCGCGGGGGCCACACAGGCAATCTTTACCGCATTGGGAGCCATCGTGCGGCCCGGCGACGAAGTGGTCATCATCGATCCCGCGTACGACTGCTATGCGCCAACGGTGGAGCTCTTCGGCGGCACGCCGGTGCATGTGCGCTTGGGCACCGACATGAAGTTCGATGCCAGTGCGCTGCGTCAAGCGATCACACCACGGACGCGCGTGCTGATGATAAACACGCCACACAATCCGGCGGGCACCATTCTGCGCGATGCGGACATGCGTGCGATCGCCAACATCCTGCGCGGCACGGACATCATCCTCATCAGCGATGAGGTCTACGAGCACCTGATCTTCGACGGGGAGCAACATGCCTCTGCGATCCGTTATCCGGAACTGCGCGATCGCTCCTTCGTCGTGTACAGCTTCGGCAAGGTGTTCCACATCACCGGCTGGAAGGTCGGCTACATCCTCGCTCCAAAAGCACTGATGGCGGAGTTCAGGAAAGTACATCAGTTCAACATCTTCAGCGTGAATACCCCGATGCAATTTGCACTCGCGGAATATCTGAAGGAGCCATTGCACTACGAGTTGCTTCCGCGATTCTATCAGGCCAAACGGGACCGCTTTCTCATCGGTCTGCGCGCATCGCCGTTCGAGCCGTTGGCCTGCGAGGGCAGCTATTTCCAACTGGCGGATTACAGCAAGATCAGCGATGAGCCGGACCTGGTCTTCGCGAAGCGATTGGCCACTGAGCATGGTGTGGCAGCGATCCCGCTGAGCCCGTTCTACAAGGACCCGCCGCCGGGGCAACGTCTGCTCCGGTTCTGTTTCGCGAAGCAGGATGAAACACTGGATAACGCGATCACCCAACTATGCGCGATCTGAGAGTGACACTTGTTCAGAGCATGCTCCACTGGGAGGATGCAGCGGCCAACCGTGCCTTGTTCGCCGTTAAGCTGGAAGGCTTGAAAGGCGTCACCGACCTGATCGTGCTGCCCGAGATGTGGACCACCGGCTTCACCATGAACACCGCTTTGGCGGAGACCATGGATGACGAAACGGTCGGCTGGATGAAGGAACAGGCTGCGCGTACCGACGCCGCGATCTATGGAAGTGTGATCATCGCCGAAGGAGGCAAGACCTTCAACCGAGGCCTCTTCGTCACACCGGATGGTAGCGTAACACGCTACGATAAACGGCACCTGTTCCGCTTCGCGAATGAAACGGACCACTTCAGCGCTGGCAAGGACCGAGTTGTGTTGGAGTGGCGCGGCTGGCGCATCCTTTTGCAGATCTGCTTCGACCTCCGTTTTCCTGTTTTCGCACGCAACAAGGGCGACTATGATGTCGCGCTCTACGTGGCGAACTGGCCTGAAGCGCGCAGCTATCCTTGGAGCCAATTGCTGATCGCCCGCGCGATCGAGAATCAGTGTTATGTGATCGGTGTGAACCGCGTTGGAATGGACGGAAAAGGCATCCACTTCATCGGCGACAGCGTGGCCATCGATCCAAAAGGACAGGTGATGGCATCGTGTCGATCGGCCAACGACTGCATCACACACGCAACGCTCGACGCGGCGGCATTGATCGACTTCCGCAAGAAATTCCCAGTAGGGATGGAAACGGATCGCTTCGACCTGAAGCCTTGATCAGCGCAGCACCTGCACGTGGCCCATCGTGGTCTGCTCAAACTGCACCTTGCTTGCGTCCGGGTCCTGGAGACTGTAAGTGGCCTTCCAGACGTACACATCATTCGGTGCCGGGTTGCCATTGATTGTACCATCCCAGCCTTCATCCATGTTAATGGAGTGGAAGATTACGCCGCCCCAGCGGTCAAAAACATAGACCTCATAGGAAGCAACGTTGTTCCCTACCGGAAGCCACACATCGTTACGACCATCACCATTCGGCGTAAAGGTGTTCGGGATGAAGATGGTAGGCTGGCACGATTCCACCACGGTAGCGCTATCCAGCAATGAGCAGCCGAACACATTGGTGATGTTCACGGTGGTGATGCCGTAATCCGAAACATGTGTGATCGGCGCGTTCTCTCCATTGCTCCAATGGTAGGTTCCACCAGGGTTTCCGGCATCGACCATGACATAATGAGGCAGGTCGTCCAGACAGGAGAAATACTGGTGCGTCGCAAGGTGTGACGGCACTGGGTTGAAGAGGACATGCACTGAATCTGCGGCTGTGCAATATCCATTGGCAACGGATACGGAATACAGGCCCGGTTGTGCAACCATCAGTTGCGAGGTGATAGACCCATTGTTCCAGAGATAGGTGCAGCCCGGCACCTCGGCGTTCAGGTCGAGCACCTCGCCTTCGCATAGCACTGTATCCGGTCCTAGATCAACCATGGGCGGATCCACGAAGGAGGCATCCGCGCTGAATTCGGCGCTACATCCCTCCACAGTCGTCACGGTCACGGAATAGGTACCCGTTTGATCCACCGTGATGCTCTGCGAGTTGGCGCCGTTGCTCCAAGCAAAGTTTGATCCGGCATTTCCCGCATCGATCTGCACCGGTGTGTCGATGCAAGAGGTCTGGTCGGCGAGTTGGTCAACAGGCAATGGATGGAACACGACGACGATCGTGTCCGCATCCGAGCAGAAGCCGTTCGTCGCCAATACACTGTACGTGCCGGACCCGATAACAGAGAGCGTGGGCGTGGTGGCGCCCGTGCTCCAGTTAATCGTACCGGCAATAGACCCGGGGTCCAAGATCAATGCTTGACCAGCGCAGAGTGCTGTATCCGATCCTAGTGATACGGACACCAAGGGCATCAGGGCGACCTGTGCGCTGAATGTCGCGTAGCAGTTCGCTGGCGTTGTCACCGTCACGGA
This sequence comes from Flavobacteriales bacterium, assembly GCA_041691695.1. GTDB lineage: Bacteria > Bacteroidota > Bacteroidia > Flavobacteriales_F > PHOS-HE28 > PHOS-HE28. The sequence continues at coordinate 898 of JBEPUG010000055.1, read as the reverse complement.
GTATGCTCCGCTTGCCAATGGCGTGATCGATTGCGTGGTCTCCGAGGTACTCCACTGAAACGTGCTGCCAAGGTTCCCTGCATTCAGGACGGGTGGAGAATCCACGCAGGTCGTCAGATCCTGCAGTTGGTCCACCGGCAACGAATCCAGCGATACATGCACAGTATCCTTGGAGATGCACCCGAACGGAGTTGTCACAGTGATGCTGTATGTCCCCGTGGTGTCCACATTCAATTGATGCATGGTAGCGCCTGTATTCCAAACAACGGTGTTGGCTGCATTACCTGCATCGATCGCATGGGTCGTATCGCCGCACAAGGACAGATCCGGCCCAAGGTCCACAACAGGCAAGGGGTTGAAGACCGCGTTGAAGGTCTTGACCGCCTGACACTGGTCGGCGTCCGTAATCGTCGCCGTATAGGTTCCGGATTGCGATACGCTTATGGCTTGCGTTTGCTCGTTGGTGGTCCAATCGTACGTGGATCCCGGATATCCCGCATCCAACATCAGCGAACCTCCTTCGCAGGCATTCACCGTCTGTGGGGCGATCAGGTTATCAAATGCCACAGCAATGGTGGTAGAATCCGTCACCGTGCATCCACTGGGATCAGTGATGGTAACAACGTAAGTGGCCGTGCTGTCCACGAGGATCGTAGGACTTGCGATGTTCGCCGCATTCAGGTTTGCTGCTGGCGTCCAAGCGATCTGGTAAGGCGCTGCCACATTGTGCTGCACGGCCAGTTGCATGCCGAGTGCCGTGCAGACCGTGGTGTCGTTCTGGAGGTGTGCAGCATAGGCCGGGTTGACATCGATCGTGACCGCATTGCTCATCGAACAACCGCTTGGCGTGTCGATGACCGTGCACTTGAAGGTCTTTGTGTCTGTCTGGGTAGCGGTG
>JBEPUG010000054.1:0-19598 GCA_041691695.1 Flavobacteriales bacterium | reverse complement strand
GTAAGGTGCTGCCCATCGTGAAGCACATCATTGCCGTGGCGAGCGGCAAAGGAGGCGTGGGCAAGAGCACCATCACCGCCAACCTCGCGGCGGGTCTCGCGCAACGCGGATTGAAGGTAGGCCTCGTGGACGCCGACATCTATGGCCCCAGCATGCCGATGATGTTCGACGTGCAGAAGGAGCGCCCCCGCGTGAAGCCCATCGACGGCAAGAACATGATCGTGCCCGTGGAGAGCTACGGCGTTCAGATGCTCAGCATCGGCTTCTTCGCCGATCCAGGACAGGCCATCGCATGGCGCGGGCCGATGGCCAGCAAGGCACTTGACCAACTTTTCAAGGACTCCGATTGGGGTGAGCTCGATGTGATGCTCGTGGACCTTCCGCCCGGCACCGGCGACATCCATCTTTCCTTGGTGCAGGCCGTGCCACTCAGCGGGGCGATCATCGTGAGCACCCCGCAGGCCGTGGCTTTGATCGATGCGCGCAAAGGCGTAGGCCTCTTCAACATGCCCAGCGTGAACGTGCCCGTGCTCGGCATCGTGGAGAACATGTCCTGGTACGTCCCGGCGGAAGCGCTGGAGGGCAGGTCGCTCGAGGACATACCTGAAAAGGAGCGCCAGTACATCTTCGGCAAAGGCGGCGCGCGTAAGCTGGCAGAGGAACTCGATGTGCCCTTCCTGGCCGAGGTCCCACTTGTGCAAAGCATCCGCGAGGCCGCCGACGTGGGCCGCCCCGCCGTGCTGCAAGGAGACACGCCAGCCGCGCAGGCCTTCGCGCCACTCTTGGATGCCATGCAGCGTATCTTGGCGGAACTGGATGCCGCACCGGCCAAGAAGAAGGTCGCGGCATCGGTCGACGAATTGAGCGTAAAGCCATGAGCACCACGATCGCTATCGGACCCCGTCAGCGGGGGCAGCTGACCCAGCGTGTGAACGCAGCGCTCACCGAGCTGCGCCCCTTCCTCGAAGCGGACGGCGGCGACATCACTCTCGACAGCATCAGCGAAGCAGGCGTGGTGACCGTTCGTCTGCACGGTGCCTGCAGCAATTGCTCCATGAGCGCCATGACGATGAAGGCCGGCGTGGAGGAGGCCATCAAGCGCGTTGCTCCGGAAGTGGTGAAGGTGGAGGCGGTGTGAGGAATTTACCGCTGAGTATCCAACCGCTGATGAACGCGGATGGACGCAGATAGTGTTGCAGCTATCCCCATTGAAATTCATCAGCGTTTATCCGCGTTCATCAGCGGTTCTCTATCCCCCCGGCCTTTGCGACCCTGACGATCCTCAACTAAAGGCCATCCCCCTCCCCTGTACCTTTGCGACCTACTATGGATACAATACCAACACCCCGCCCGAAGACCGTTGAGGCCCGCGAGAAGGTGGTGATACTCTTCGCCGGGGACAGCGGCGACGGCATCCAGCTTACCGGGGCCCAGTTCACCGACACCAACGCGCTCTTCGGCAACGACGTGAGCACCTTTCCGAATTACCCGGCAGAGATCCGTGCGCCGCAGGGAACACTTGCAGGCGTAAGCGGTTACCAGTTGCACTTCGGCAGCGTGGATGTCTTCACGCCAGGCGACACATGCGATGTGCTGGTGGTGATGAACTCGGCTGCTCTGAAAGCGAACCTCGGCAAGCTGAAGCACGGCGGCACTATCATCGCCAACAGCGATGGCTTCGACACGAAGAACCTGAGACTGGCCGGATATCCCGATGAGGAGAATCCGCTGACCGACGGCTCGCTGGACAACTACGTGCTGCACACGGTGGACGTCACCAAGCTCACACGCAACGCGCTGGAGGGCACCACCCTCGGCATGAAGGAGAAGGACCGCAGCAAGAACATGTTCGTGCTCGGTTTCATCAACTGGATGTACAGCCGTTCGCTGGAGCGCACGCAAGTTTTCTTGGAAAGCAAGTTCAAGAAGAAGCCTGAGTTGCTTGATGCGAACCTAAAGGTGCTCCAGGCGGGCTACAACTATGGCGACACCAGCGAGACCTTCACCACGCGCTACGAGGTGAAGCCCGCGCCGATGCCGAAGGGCAACTACCGCAACATCACCGGCAACCAAGGGATCGCCATCGGTCTCATCGCCGCCGCACAGAAAGCGGGGCTGGAGCTCTTCTACGGCAGCTATCCCATCACGCCCGCCAGCGACATCCTGCACGAGCTCTCGCGCAACAAGCATTTCGGCGTGAAGACGTTCCAAGCGGAGGATGAGATCGCGGCGATCTGTTCCGCCATCGGTGCGAGCTACGGCGGCGCGCTCGGTGCCACGGCCAGCAGCGGGCCCGGCATCGCATTGAAAGGCGAGGCGCTGGGATTGGCCTTCATGCTGGAACTTCCTTTGGTGGTGGTGAACGTTCAGCGCGGCGGGCCCAGCACCGGATTACCGACCAAGACCGAGCAGGCCGATCTCTGGCAAGCGGTGCATGGTCGCAACGGCGAAGCACCGATCCCGGTGATAGCAGCGAGCAGCCCAACGGATTGCTTCGAGATGGTCTATGAAGCGGTGAAGCTCGCCGTGGAACACATGACGCCGGTGATCCTGCTCAGCGATGGATACATCGCCAACGGCGCCGAACCCTGGCGCTTCCCTGAGGCGAAGGACCTGCGGCCGATCACGCCACCGTTCGCGAAACCGCGCGAGACCTCGGATGCAGAAGCGTTCCTCCCCTACGCACGCGATGAAAACGGTGTTCGCCCTTGGGCCATCCCCGGCATGAAGGGCTTGCAGCATCGCATCGGCGGCATCGAGAAGGAGGACAAGACGGGCAACATCAGCTACGACCCGCAGAACCACGAGTTGATGGTGAAGCTGCGCGCGGAAAAAGTGCAGCGCATCGCCGATACCTATCGTCCGATACGCTTGGACAGCGGCCCCGAAAATGGCGAACTGCTTATCGTCGGCTGGGGATCAACCTACGGCGCCATACGCACGGCCGCGTTGGAGTTGCAGAAGGAAGGACACAGCGTGGCGCACGTGCACCTGCGGCACATGTTCCCCTTCAATAAAGGATTGCGCGGCATGCTGAAGCGCTATGAAAAGGTGTTGGTGCCCGAGATGAACAGCGGCCAGTTGCGCCAGCTGCTGCGCGCTGAATATCTGGTGGACGCGCAAGGGTTGAACAAGGTGCAAGGCATGCCTTTCACTTCGGAAGAGATCCGCAAGGGCGCATTGAATTTGTTGAAGTCATGAGCACTGTGCAACCATCGGCCCCAGCGCCGAAAAAGATCGATTACACGAGCGACCAGCAAGTGCGCTGGTGCCCTGGCTGTGGCGACTATTCCATCCTGAAGCAGGTGGAGAGCGTGCTCGCGCAACATGGTCGGTCGAAGGAGGAGATCGTCTTCATCAGTGGTATCGGCTGCTCTTCGCGCTTCCCATACTACCTCGACACGTACGGCATGCACAGCATCCACGGGCGCGCTCCGGCGATCGCCAGCGGCCTGCGCAGCGTCCAGCCCGACCTCAGCGTATGGATGATCACCGGTGATGGCGATTCACTAAGTATCGGCGGCAACCACCTGATCCACCTGCTGCGCCGCAACGTGGACCTCAACGTTTTGCTTTTCAACAACGAGATCTACGGCCTCACTAAAGGGCAGTACTCGCCCACATCACCGGAGGGTGCGATCTCGAAGAGCACCCCGATGGGAAGCACCGATCATCCTTTCAATCCTTTGGCGCTATGCCTCGGCGCGGATGCCACCTTCGTCGCGCGCGGCATGGACCGCGACCCCAAGCACCTACGCGAGATGCTCCAGCGTGCCGATGCGCATCGCGGCACCAGCATGCTGGAGATCTACCAGAACTGCAATGTCTTCAACGACGGCGCCTTCGAGGTCTTCACCGAGAAAGCAAGTAAGGCAGAGCACACCGTCTTCGTTGAACACGACAAACCCCTACTCTTCTCCAACGGCACCAAGGGTATCAAGCTCGATGGCATGACGCCCGTTGTCGTGGACCTCTCCACAGGCGAAGCTTCAGCAGACGATCTCTGGATCCACGACGAGCGCGATTCCTTCAAGGCCAGCATCCTCGTTCGCCTCTTCGACGACCCGCGCGAAAAGGACGCATTGCCTCGGCCATTCGGCGTGTTCTATGTGAGCGATCGCCACACACACGAAACGAAGATGAATGCGCAGGTGGCGTTGGCCAAGCAGAAGAAAGGCCCCGGCGATCTCGATGCGCTGCTGCGCGGGGAGAATGTGTGGACGATCGCGTGAGTTCTATTTCCGAAACTCCTCTGGTATCGAGCACACCGGTATCGGCCGCCACTTGTGCGCATTCGCGGCGTGCAGCCGGTCATAGATCATCAGCACTTGTCGCTGGCGTTCGGTGAGTGCATCCCCATTCTCGGAAGCACTTGCATCGCGCAACGCCATCGCCCATTCGAGCTCCGGATAGCTCGCACCCAACTGGTCCTCATCGCTTCGGTCGTCGCCGAAAAGACCATCGGTAGGCTTCGCCTTCTGAATGCTTTCAATGATGCCGAGTTCCTTCGCAACAGCGAACACTTCCGTTTTATTCAGATCCGCAATGGGTGAAATGTCTACGCCGCCATCACCGTACTTGGTGTAGAAGCCCACGCCGAAGTCCTCCACCTTGTTACCGGTACCCGCAACGAGAGAACTTTCGATGCCTGCGAAGTAGTAGAGCGTGGTCATGCGCAGGCGGGCCCGGGTATTCGCGAGCGAGAGTGACAACGTTGCCGGGTCCTCATGCGAGCGCAGTTCCTTCACCAGCGCATCGAAGACCGGCGTGAGCTGCACGCGTTCCATGGAAACCTTCGGATACCGTTCGCGAAGCCATGCGACGTGGTCCAAGGCCCGCTTTACCTGGCTTTCCGCTTGGTGGATCGGCATCTCCAGACAGAGCAGTGGAAGGCCGGTGCGTGCGCAAAGTGTGCTGGTGACAGCGCTGTCGATGCCACCACTTACGCCGATGACGAAGCCGCGCTGACGGTTCGCCACGCAGTAGTCGCGCAACCAGGACGTGATGTGTTCGATCGTCGCTTCCACGTTCAGCATGGCACAAAGAAAAGCCCCGCGTCCTTCACGAAGGAAACGCGGGGCTTTCAGTATAGGCCACTATCAGAAGAACACGCCCAAGGTGAGCTCCAGATAGTCCGCGTAAGACTTGGGGTTGTCCAAACCGCTGAAGGAATCTTTCTTGTAAAGGTTTGTGAAGCCACTGTGGTAGGTGATCCCGGCCAAGGCCGAAGTGCTGCCGCTGAAATTGAACTCCAAGCCGCCACCGATCACCAGTCCAGCCTTGAATGCGTTCACCGATTCCTTCACGTCAATGTCAGAGTCCGTGGTGGTTCTTGTATTACCGCCTGTGGTGGTGACCGTTGCCGCATCCGACTTTGCTCGGAGGTTCACACCCAGATCGATACCCAACTGACCATAGTAGCGAATGTAGCCGATCTCGTTGGTCATCATCTTCATGGTGACCGGTACTTCGATGTACCGCAGTTTTACCGTTGAAGTATTCAGGATATCACTGGTGGTCCCGGAAGTATCAACGGTGGAATAGGTCTGTTTGACCTTACCGCCTATGTTGTTGAGGAACAGTCCTGTTGCAAAACGGTAGTTACCGTGTTCACCAATGGGGAATTCCATCATCAGGCCAAAAGTGTATCCCACTAGTCTTCCATCGCTTTCCAACCCTTTGGTATCAGAGCGTACCCAAGCCAAGTTCGGGGCGAGCTTGATGCCCAAGCGTACTGTGTTGCTGTTCTCTTGGGCCAAAAGATGAGAAGCACAGAACAAGACGACGAGAAACGAAACGTAGACCTTCTTCATAGGTTTGTGCGCAAGTTTGAGGATGGCCAAAGGTAAGATCGGCTTCGGATACAGGAACAACGCGTTGGGGTGTTTTGTTCTCCTTTCCCTCTTTGGGTGCGGGAGCCATGAAGTCCGTAAGGACCTGCCCAAGCCCGTGGATCCGCATATCGTGATCGAGCGCTTGGACAAAGACCTCTTCGCCATGGCAGATGACACCACAGGCAATTTCAACCTGCGGCTCTATGCCAAATATGGCGAGTTCTACAAGATGTACGTGGAGCGTGTGCTGCAAGCAGCGCCTTTCGACGACCCGCGCCTGCCGCTCGCACTTTCCCACTTCGTACACGATCCCGACTGGGTGAATGTGCAGCGCACGGCCGATAGCGTGCTGGGCGACCTGGGCGAACAGCAGGCGGAATTCAACGAGGCATTCGGGCACTTGAAGCAATACTTCCCGGACAGTCTGACACCGCGGATCATCGCATTCAACTCGGGCTTCAACTACGGGGTGCTCCCCACGGATAGTGTACTGGGCTTCGGCGTGGAGTGGTTCGTGGGCAAGGATAGTCGCGTAGTGCACTACTTGTCGCCGGACATTTTTCCTCAGTATCGCAAGGACCGCATGCGCCCGGACATGCTAGTGCCCAGTGTGGTGAAGGGTTGGCTGCAAGTGCACTACACACGTGATGCGCGCGGTGCCGACCTGCTCACCAACTTCATTGAGATCGGCAAGGTGATGGCTCTGCTTGACGCGCTCTTGCCAGAGACCGATGCCAGCCTCAAGTTCGCCTACTCACCAAAACAATTGAAATGGTGCGAGGATAACGAGTTCACCGTGTGGAAGGAGATCGTCGCGAAGGAACTGCTCTATACCAAGGACAATAAGGAGATCGACAGGTTCATGTCCGATGGTCCGTTCACATCGGGCTTCCCGCGCGAAAGTCCAGGCCATATCGGGGAATGGATAGGCTACCGCATGGTGGAAGGCTATCTGGAGAAGAACCCCGATGTCACCTTTGCGCAGCTCTTTGCCATGCATGATCCGCAGGCGATCTTGAAAACCTACAAACCCAGGTAATAAGTGATAGGTGAATGGTGATAGGAGCCTCATGGCCAGTTCGGCTCTTTGCGATCATGTCACTGCCCTGACCCATCCTTCTCAATTCCAAGTTGACATTTGTCCGTTGTCAGGCGTTGCGTTCACTTATCACTGATCACCATTCACCTATCACCGGCCACCATTCACCCCATCATATGAAAGAATCCGACATCACCATCCGCGTTCATCTGGATGAGAACCATGTTCCTGAGAACATCGAATGGAAGGCCGACGAGAATGGCGGTGAAGGCGTGAGCAAGGCGATGCTGCTAAGTCTTTGGGATGCCGAGGAGCTCAACACCATGCGCATCGACCTATGGACGAAGGATATGACGACCGACGAGATGAAGGCCTTCTTCCACCAGAACATCCTCACCTTGGCGGACACCTTCGAACGTGCGACCAGCGAAGAAAAAATGGCGGCACAGATGCGCGATTTCGCCGCCTATTTCGCGGAGCATATGCTGCCTGAGCTGAAGAAGAAGTAGTTGTCAGTTTTCAGTTGGCAGTTGTCAGGGTTCTTGGCCAACATTCAGCCTCTTCTGGAATGTGTTTCATGGCCAGATCATTGCACGGAAAGCATCGAGCATGGGACGCAGTTCGGATCGCGAGGTCAGCCTGACAACTAAAGACGAACAATTGACAGCTAAGATCCCCAGCGGGAATTCACGTCGGCGATGAAGGCGAGCACATCCTCGCGGCCCTTGCCGTTCTCGGCCGAGGTGATGATAAGGTGCGGCAAGGTCTCCCACGACTTTTTCAAGGTCCGCTTGAACAGGGCCACGCTGCTCACGATGCTGGGTTGCTTCAGCTTGTCGCTCTTGGTGAAGATGATGACGAAGGGGATCTGTTCGTCACCGAGCCACTGGATCATCTCGAGATCCTTCTGCTGCGGTTCCAAGCGAACGTCCACGAGTAGGAAAACGCATTGCAGGTTTTCCCGCTCGCGCAAGTAACTGCGGATCATCGCCTCCCAGACCGCGCGCTCCGCCTTGCTGGTCTTGGCGAACCCGTAACCGGGCAGGTCGGCGAGCATCCACTGTTGCCCTTTGCCTTTGGGTGCCTCCACCTTGAAGTGCTCCACGTTGCGTGTGCGGCCGGGCGTGTTGCTCACACGTGCCAAGCGGTGGATACCAACAAGCATGTTGATCAACGAGCTCTTACCCACGTTGCTTCGCCCGATGAAGGCGTATTCAGGCAGGTTCGGCTTGGGCCAATGCTTCGCCTCGCGGCCGCTGCCGAGGTGCTCGGCCTTGAGGTTTTCCATCAACGAAGTCTAGCTCTTTGTTATCTGATCGAATGCCATATGTTCCTAGCGCTCGATCAGGAGAATGGACAATTCATCCTTCAACTTGGCGAACTGTTTGTCGGCTGTGATCAATTGCACATTGAGGAATGCGGCCGTGGCGGCGATCACAGCATCAGGCAGCTTCAATCGGTACTTCCGGCGCAGTTGGATGGTCCGTTCCTGTATCACATTGGAGAACTCCATCAGCTTGGCTTGCTCTAATAGGTCCCGCACCACCTTCTCGCCGGGTTCCGTCATGCCTGGATGACTCAATAGTTCCACCTTGGTGATCACCGAAAGGAATACTGTGGCACCTTGCAGCATCTCCTCCAGCGCGTCGTCCCCGTTCAACAAATACAGGACGATGTTCGTGTCGAGCAGAACGCTAGGACCACTCATCACGTAGTGTACGCAGCACCTTCAGCGGATCGCCCTTAAGCACAAGCGCACCATTGAAGCGCTTCGCATCGAAGCCCTTCGACTTTGAGGCCTTGCCCTTCTTCAGCAAGGCCTTAAGTGAGGCCCGGGAAGTATTCCGTTTCACAATGACGACCATGCTTCAAATATAGTGATCAGTACAGCCCGTTCTCCACTACCCAGCATAGCTGCGCAGATCTGATGAGCTAAACTTCAACCCACCAGCGTCTTCATCAGCCACTTGTCCAGTATGGCATTGAACTCGGCTGGCTGTTCCATCATCGCGGCGTGTCCGCAGTGGTCGATCCAGAACAGTTCGCTCTGCGGGATCATCGTGTTGAACTCCTCCGCCACATGCGGCGGCGTAATGTTGTCCTGCTTACCCCAGATGAGACAGACGGGCATCTTCAACTTCGGCAACTCGCTGGCCATATTGTGGCGTATCGCGCTCTTCGCAAGCGAGAGGATGCGTATCAGTTTCGAGCGATCATTCACCGTGACGAAGCATTCGTCCACCAAAGCGTCCGTGGCGAACTTAGGATCGTAGAAGGTGACGGCCACTTTCTGGCGGATGAACTCCTTGTCCTCCCGGCGCGGGAAGCCGCCGCCGAAGGCATTTTCATAGAGGCCGCTGCTGCCGGTGAGGATCAGTGTGCGCACTGTTCCGGGATGCTGGCTCGCGTAGACCAGCGCAACATGTCCGCCGAGTGAATTCCCCAGCAGGTTGATATCCGAAAGCCCCATGTGCGCGATGAAGCGACGTAGGTATTCGGCCAACGCCTTCACATTGGTGTTGAGCATCGGCAGGCTATACAGCGGAAGGATGGGCATCACCACGCGGTAGTGAGGCGAGAAGTACGCGATGGTCTCCTCAAAGTTGCTGAGCGCGCCGAAGAGGCCGTGCAGGAACAGCAACACCGGGCCTTGGCCCACGTCGATGTAGCGGAATTCTCCTTCCTCCTTCAGCCCTTGCGCCATCCGTGATCGGTGTCGCCCAAATGTAGGTGCTGGCGCGAAACACATTCCTGACGTGATCCGGATATCCATGATCCCAGCGGGCCGAAATGACCGGTCAGCGCATGTATCCCATTGGCCGTCCGATGTTATTCCCGCAACGGCGTTATGAACAATTTGCGGCATTTTCACCCACAATGCCCCACCTCGCTAAAAGCCCTATTTTATTGGGCATTTGTATCATCACGCAACGATCGGTTATGTTTGGCGTTCGATAGTTTTGAACAAAGTGGGAGAATAGGGAGCAGAGTGGGGCATTGATCCTACTTTCGCAGCCACTCGCACTCGCATGCGCCACGATGCTCAACCTCCTAGGGGAATACGATGTCCGACTGGACGCCAAAGGGCGGCTTGTGCTCCCCAGCGGGCTGAAGAAGCAGCTCGCGGATGTGGCGTCACAGGGCTTCGTGATCAATCGGGACGTGTTCCGTCCTTGCTTGGTCGTATACCCTATGCCGGTCTGGGAGCAGACCAACGCGATGCTCGGCCGGTTGAATCGCTTCATGGAAAAGAACCTCGAGTTCATCCGGCGATTCACGGCGGGCGCCACGCGGCTGGACCTCGATGGAAGCGGTCGACTGCTACTGCCGAAGGCCTTGATGGACGACCCCAAGCTGGGGAAGGACCTCAAGCTGGTGGGGCTGGGCGATCGCGTGGAGGTCTGGAGCAAACCGGGCTACGCAGCCATGCGACGCGAGAAAGTGGATCTCACGGCACTGGCCGAGGATGTCATGGGCAGCCTGGGCAATGAAGAAGGCCGATGAGACATACCACGACCCTGTTCTTTTACAAGACTGTATCGATGGCTTGGCCCTCCGGCCGGACGGCGTCTATGTGGACGTCACCTTCGGCGGCGGCGGCCACAGCCGTGCCATCCTTGCGGAACTAGGTCCGAAGGGTTCGTTGATCGCCTTCGACCGCGACGCTGACGCACGACGCAACGCACCGGACGATCCGCGGATCACCGTTGTTCCATCCGATTTCCGCTGGCTGAAGAACCACCTGCGCTTCCTCGACAAGCTGCCGATCGATGGTCTGCTCGCGGATCTCGGAGTGAGCAGCCACCAATTCGACACGGCGGAACGCGGATTCAGCTTCCGCTTCGATGCGCCACTGGACATGCGGATGGACCAGCGCACGAAGCGCACAGCCGCCGACCTGCTCAACGCTTTGGATGAGCGCGCATTGGCGGAGTTGCTTCGGAAGTACGGCGAGGTGGACAACGCGGGTCGCGTAGCGAAGGAGCTGGTGCAAGCGCGCACACAGCGCAGGATCGACACCACTTTCCAACTGACGGAAGTGCTGCGGCCGATGGCACGCCGCGGTGAGGAGCACAGCTTCCTCGCGCAGGTCTTCCAAGCGTTGCGCATCGCGGTGAACGACGAACTGGGATCACTGGAAGCACTGCTGCGCGTGAGCGCCGAAGTGATCAAGCCCGGCGGCCGATTGGTGGTGATGAGCTATCACTCGCTGGAGGATCGCCTAGTGAAGAACTGGATGCGATCGGGTGATCTGGCGGGACAGGAGGAGAAGGATGTCTTCGGAAACAGCAAGCGCCCATTCAAGCCGCTTCAGAGCAAGGCGATACAGCCATTGGAACAGGAACAATTGACGAACCCGCGCGCACGCAGCGCACGGCTCAGGATAGCCATACGACAGTGAACAAGCTCAAGGAGACCATACCGGAGAAAGCGCCCAAGCCCAAGAAGGCCAAGCGGGGTCGCAGCTTTTCGCGCGGGCTGGTGAACGTGCTTAACGGCGACTTCCTCACTCGGGAGAAAGTGCTGGCGAACATGCCCTTCCTGCTGTTCATAGCGGGCCTCATGCTGGCCTACATCGGCTATGGCTACTGGACCGAGCGCACCGTGCGGGAGCTCGACAAGACCAGCAGTGAATTGAAGGAGATGCGCAGCGAGTACATCACCGTACGCAGCCACTTGGAAAAAGCCGAGCGCCAGAGCCAGGTCGCGGATGACATCGGCGATATGGGTCTGCGGGAAAGCCGCGAGCCACCACTCCGCATCGCCGTGGACAAGAAGGACCTCGAAACCCCGCGCGAAAAGCCATGAACGGGGAAAAAGTCATGCGGCTCCGCATCGCGCTGGTCTACTCAGTGTTGGTGCTCTTCGGCGGCGCCATCGCCGTGAAGCTCTTCACCATCCAGATCGCGGAAGGCGCCAAGTGGCGGGCGAAGGCGGAGAACGTGGCCACCGCCGAGCGAAGTGTGCAGAGCGAGCGCGGACACATCTTCAGCGATGATGACCGCCTGCTGGCGACGAGCATCCCGGAGTACGAGATCCGCATGGACATGAGCGCGGACGGTCTCACGGACGCGGTCTTCAGCAGCAACATCGATTCCCTCTCCTGGCAGTTGTCCCACCTCTTCGGTGATCGCAGCGCGGAGCAATATCGCCGGGACCTCATCGACGCACGTCAGCGCGGTGAACGCTATTTCCTGCTCAAGCGGCATTGCGACTTCGAGCAATTGCAGGCCCTGCGCGGCTTCGCACTCTTCCGCCTCGGCCGCCACAAGAGCGGCATGATCGCGGACAAGAGCATGGTGAGGGTCCATCCCTTCGGCCGCTTGGCCGCGCGTACCGTGGGATACGTGTTGAAGGACAGCACCGCGATCGGCCTCGAGGGCGGCTATGGCAAATGGCTACAAGGCGTCACTGGCAAGCGCTTGGAGCGCCGCCTGACCGGAGGTGTATGGATGCCGATGGACGATGATGACGGACAGGATCCGGTACCCGGCAGCGACGTCCACACCACCATCGACATGAACCTGCAGGACGTGGCCGATGCCGCGCTGGAGGCACAGCTGCGCAAGAACGGTGCGCACCATGGCTGCGTGATCGTGATGGAGACGCAGACCGGCTACATCAAGGCCATCAGCAACCTCACGTTGGAACCCGATAGCAGCTACGGCGAAGACCTCAACTACGCAGTGGGCGCGAGCACCGAGCCCGGTAGCATCTTCAAGACCGCCGCGCTGATGGTGGCGTTGGACGACGGCCGTGTTTCCCCCGACCAGATCGTGGATACACGCGGAGGTAAGCGCAAGTATTACGACCGCACCATGACCGATTCCCATGAGGGCGGCTGGGGATTGATCTCGCTTCAACGCGCCTTGGAGGTGAGCAGCAACACCGGCGTTTCGCAGGCCATCGACGCCGCATACAAGAGCGATCCCTCGCGCTTCGTGGATGGCCTGCGGCGACTCGGCTTCGGATCGCCACTCGGCCTTCGCATCCCCGGCGAGGGCATGCCGGAATTGCACGGACCGGAGGACAAAAAACTGTGGAGCGGAACCAGTCTACCATGGATGAGCATCGGCTACGAAGTAGCACAGACGCCCTTACGCATGCTCACTTTCTACAACGCCATCGCCAACGGCGGGAAGATGATGCAGCCACAATTCGTACGGAACATCACGCGTGATGGCAAGGAGGTGGAGCGCTTCCCGCCGGTGACGTTGAACCCGCACATCTGCACCGACGCCACACTGGACGACCTGCACAAGATGCTCGTAGGCGTGGTGGATTCGGGCACCGCGATGAACCTCCGCAGCGCCCACTTCCAGATCGCCGGAAAGACCGGCACCGCGCAGATCGCATCGGACAAGGCCGGATACAAAGTGAACGGCGTGAGCTACCAGGCCTCCTTCGTCGGATACTTCCCAGCTGATGCACCGCGCTATACCTGCATCGTAGTGGTGAGTTCGCCCAGCCAGCGCGGGGTCTATGGCAACGTGGTAGCAGGCCCGGTGTTCAAGGAGATCGCGGACAAGATCTACAGCAACCGCTTGGAGTTGCAGACGGCTGTTGCCGTAGTGGATTCAGTTCAACGAACCCCGGTCAGCTTCAGCGGCCACCGCGGCGACCTGCTCACGGTGGCGCAGGACCTCGGCATCCCGGTGAAAGTGGAAGGCGAAGGTGAGTGGGCGAATACGCAGGCCGCCGACAGCACGATGGTGGTGACGCCGCGCGCGATGCCCGACGACGCGACGGGGATGATGCCGAACGTGCTCGGTATGGGCCTCCGCGATGCTCTGTACATCCTCGAGAATCACGGGCTGCATGTGCGCCTCAGCGGCAGCGGCATGGTGAAGCGCCAATCGCCAGCACCGGGCACACGCCCATTGAAAGGCTCCACGGTAACGATCGAACTCGAATCATGAAGCTGCTGAAGGACATCCTCTATAAGACGCACCTCGAACAGGTGGTGGGTGATACCAATTCCGCCATTGAGAAGATCGCGTTCGACAGCCGCGCAGTGACGGCCCTTACCGCTTTCGTTGCAGTGCGTGGCACGGCCAGCGACGGGCACGCCTTCATCGATACTGCCATCGCGAACGGTGCCGCCGCGGTGATCTGCGAGGACATGCCGAAGAGCCTGAAGGAGGGTGTCACCTACGTCCGTGTTGCTGATTCGCGTCACGCATTGGCCATTATGGCTGCGAACTTCTTCGAGCATCCGAGCCGCAAGTTGAAGCTCGTCGGTGTTACCGGAACGAACGGCAAGACCAGCGTGGTCACACTGCTCTACAAGCTCTACCGCGCGCTGGGCAACAAGTGCGGATTGATCTCCACCGTGGAAATACGCATCAACAACACCGTTGTTCCCGCCACCCACACCACACCGGATCCGATCCGCCTGAACGAACTGATGGCGGAGATGCTGGCGGCCGGCGTGACGCACTGCTTCATGGAAGTGAGCAGCCACAGCATCGTGCAAGAGCGCATCGCCGGACTGCATTTCGTACTCGGTGTCTTCACGAACATCACGCACGACCATCTCGATTACCACAAAACGTTCGACGCCTACATCCAGGCGAAGAAGGCCTTTTTTGACGAGCTGCCCGCCGGTGCCTTCGCGTTGGTGAACGCCGACGATGCGCACAGCGCCGTGATGGTGCAGAACACGAAGGCGAAGAAGTGCTCCTTCGCCGTGCGCAACCTGGCGGACCATCGTGCACGCATCATCGAGAACCAGCTCACAGGGCTGCAGCTCAACATCGACGGGCACGACATGTTCTCGCGGCTGGTGGGCGAATTCAACGCGAGCAATCTGCTGGCGGTGTATTCCTCCGCGATCCTGTTGGGTGAGCGACCAATCGACGTGCTCACCGCATTGAGCGATCTCGAGCCGCCGCGCGGACGCTTCCAGGTGGTGCGCGGCAGCACCGGCGTCATCGGCATCGTGGACTATGCGCACACGCCGGACGCCTTGAAGAACGTGCTCTCCACCATCGCGGACGTCTGCGGCGATCGCGATAAAGTTGTAACGGTAGTGGGTTGTGGCGGCGACCGCGACCGCTCGAAGCGTCCGGTGATGGCGGCCATCGCGGTATCCATGAGCCGCACGATGATCCTCACCAGCGACAATCCGCGCAGCGAGGACCCGATGGCGATCATCGATGAGATGCGGCTTGGCATCCTCGCAGCCGATGGCTCGCGCGTGTTCGTGAATGTCGATCGTCGCGAAGCGATCCGGCAGGCCGTGGCGATGACGAAGCCCGGCGATGTGGTGCTGGTGGCGGGCAAAGGACACGAGACCTACCAGGAGGTGCACGGCGAGCGCCACCATTTCGACGATGCGGAAGTGCTGAAGGAAACCCTTGAACTGATGCACAAATAATGCTGTACCACTTGTTCAAAGCGATGGACTTCTCCGTGCCCGGAAGCGGAGTATTCAACTACATCAGCTTCCGCGCCGGTATGGCGCTGATCCTCTCGCTGGTGATCTCCATGTGGTTCGGCAAGGACCTCGTGCGGCTCCTCCAGAAAATGCAGGTCGGCGAGACCGTGCGCGACCTCGGCCTCGAGGGACAGCTCCAAAAGCAGGGCACGCCGACCATGGGTGGACTTATCATAATCGGCGCCACGCTGATCCCCACGCTGCTCTTCGCCCGGCTGAACAACGTGTACATCGTATTGATGCTGCTCGCGCTGGTGTGGCTCGGAACCATCGGCTTCATCGACGACTACATTAAGGTCTTCAAGAAGGATAAACGCGGGCTGGCCGGGGCTTTCAAGGTGATCGGTCAAGTGGGCATCGGTCTGGTGATCGGCCTCACCGTCTACTTCCATCCGGCGATTCGCACCAAGGTGGAAGTACCGCAAGTGATCGCGGAGCAGTTCCAGGCCGGCGAGGTCACCACGTTCACCGAGGAGAACGGCACGGAGCATTTCCTCCTCGACCGTCGCTTGCCGAACACCACGATCCCCTTCGTGAAAGGCAATGAATTCAACTACTCCTCGGTGCTCGGCCTCTTCGGCCGTGAGGCCCGCCAATACACGTGGATCCTCTATGTGCTCGTGGTGGTCTTCGTCATCACAGCGGTGAGCAACGGTGCGAACATCACCGATGGCATTGATGGGCTGGCCGCGGGCACCAGCGCCATCATCGTGCTGGCCCTTGGTGTGCTGACGTACATCGGCGGCAACATCGTCTTCGCGCAATACCTCGACGTGATGTACATCCCCGGCATCGGCGAGCTGGTGGTGTTCGTCGGTGCACTGCTCGGCGCGTGCATCGGTTTTCTTTGGTACAACGCCTACCCAGCGCAGGTCTTCATGGGGGACACCGGTAGTCTCGCATTGGGCGGCGTCATCGCGGCATTGGCGATCCTCGTCCGCAAGGAGTTGTTGATCCCCGTGCTCTGCGGTGTCTTCCTCGTGGAGAACCTCAGCGTGGTGCTGCAGGTAGCGTGGTTCAAATACACGCGCCGCAGGTTTGGCGAGGGCCGGCGCATCTTCAAGATGGCCCCGTTGCACCACCACTACCAGAAGCTCGGCTACCACGAGAGCAAGATCGTGACGCGCTTCTGGATCGTGGGCGTGATGCTCGCCGTGCTCACCATCGTAACCCTCAAGCTGCGATGAAGAAGCTCGTGATACTGGGCGCGCAGGAGAGCGGTGTCGGAGCGGCACTGCTCGCGAAGAAGATCGGGATCCCGGTCTTCGTCAGCGACGCGGGCCACATCCCGGAGCGCTTCCGCACGCGCTTGGAGTCGGCAGGCATCGAGTACGAGCAGGGCGGCCACACCGTGCGCACCGTGCTAGCAGCGGATGAGGTGATCAAGAGCCCCGGCATTCCGGAGACCGCATCCATCGTGCGTTCCCTTCGCGACCGTGGTGTGCCCGTGATCGGCGAGATCGAGTTCGCGGCGCGCCATACCAACGCGCCCATCATCGGCATCACCGGCAGCAACGGCAAGACCACCACGACACTTCTTGTACACCACATCCTCAGCAAGGCCGGCATGGATGCTGGACTTGGCGGCAACGTCGGGACTTCGTTCGCTGGACTGGTAGCGCAGGGCGATCACGCGCTCTACGTGCTTGAGTTAAGCAGTTTCCAACTCGACGGTACGCGCACGCTGAAGCCCCACATCGCGGTGATCACCAACATCACCCCGGACCACCTGGACCGCTACGACAACCAGATGCGGAACTACGTGGACAGCAAGTTCCGCATCACGATGAACCAGGGTGCGGACGACCACTTCATCTACAACGCCGACGATCCCGAGACGCGCGAAGGCATGCGTCGGCACACCGTAAAGGCCCGTCAGTGGCCCATTTCGATCAAAGTACCCATCGATCAAGGCGGGTACATGCACAACCAGAGCATCCACATCACCACAGATAAAAACACGTTCAACATGAGCATCCTCGAACTCGCACTCCAAGGCAAGCACAACGTCTACAACTCCCTCGCCGCAGGCATAGCGGCACGCGTGCTCGAGGTCCGAAAGGACGTTGTGCGCGAGGCGCTGGGCGACTTCCAGAATGTGGAGCACCGACTCGAGCGCGTGGGCATGGTGGATGGCGTCGAGTTCATCAACGACTCAAAGGCCACTAACGTGAACAGCACCTGGTATGCGCTGGAGAGCATGGAGAAATCCGTGATCTGGGTCGTGGGCGGACAGGACAAGGGCAACGTCTATTCGGAGCTGCGCGAACTGGTGCGCCAAAAGGTGAAGGCGATCGTCTGCCTCGGTGTGGACAATGAGAAGATACACAAAGCCTTCGGTGACATCGTGACGAACATCGCCGACACGACTTCCGCGGAACAGGCGGTGAAGAAGAGCTATGAACTGAGCGAGCCCGGCGACGTGGTGTTGCTAAGCCCGGCCTGCGCCAGCTTCGACCTCTTCGAAAACTACGAAGACCGTGGCCGCAAGTTCAAGTCCGCCGTGCGAGCGCTTTGACCAACGATCCGATGGAACGCACGACCACATCGGAAATGGCCCGGCGGCTGATCGCTTTGCGCGAGCATGGCCTCGGCGAGCTGCGCGGTGGCGCGCACAACCTGCGCGAACTGGAGGTGACAGAGGGCGTGCGCTATTTCGATGACAGCGGCAGCACCTTCATGGATGCGACGCTACTCGCTATCGCGGATGTCGGCAAGCCGTTGGTGTGGATCACCGATGCAACAATGGTGGGGTCTTGGGGCGCGCACGTGCCGGACTTTCTCAAGGAGCATGTGGATGCGACGGTGATCTATGGCGCGATCTCGGAGGAACACTTGGAGGCCGTGGACGCGCTGATCGGAAACATCTACAGCGCGGGCGATCTGCGCACGGCGGTATTCGCGGCACGCGAGCTGGCGGTGGAAGGCGGCAACGTCCTCTTCAGCCCCGCCTGTCCTGCGAGCAATGGCTTTGCGAACCACGCCGAGCGCGCGGCGGAATTCAAGCGTGCAGTAAAGGACCTCTGAGCAAAGCGAGCGGCGATGAACGGCATGAACCACCTCTTCAACCATCACCTCAAGGGTGACCGCACCATCTGGATGGTGGCGCTGCTCCTTGGCGTGACGAGCCTGCTCGCGGTGTACAGCGCGAGTTCGTGGATCGGTTGGCGAGAGCCCGGTGGTACCTTCCATATCCTGATCAAGCAGATGCTGATCCTCGCCGCAGGCGGTGGGATCATGTACGCCGCGAGCAAGCTGCGCTACACGGTGTATTCCAAGCTTTCGCAAGTGCTGCTCGGCGCCACGGTCGCGTTGTTGTTGCTTACGCTGCTCATCGGATCCAACGTCAACGGCGCCTCGCGCTGGCTGGCGATCCCCGGCGTAGGCATCACCTTTCAAACAAGCGATCTCGCCCGCGTGGTGATCATCGTCTACCTAGCACGCGTGCTGGGCCGGCATCGCGAAGAGCCGTGGACCTTCCGCTCGGTGATCCTGCAACTGATCCTTCCGGTGGGCGCGATCTGCGGGCTCATCCTTCCGGCGAACTTCTCCACTGCTGCGCTGCTCTTCGGCACATGCATGATCGTGATGTTCATCGGGCAAGTGCCCATCAAGCACATGCTGGGGCTGTTCGGTATTGCGGTGGCGGGCTTCGCGGTGCTGCTGGTGCTGGCCAAGGCGAATCCTGAATTGCTGCCACGCCTGCAAACGTGGGAGTCGCGGCTCTCGAACCATGGCGGCACCGATCCTGATGCGAACTATCAAGTGAACAATGCCAAGATCGCTATCGTGCATGGCGGCATGCTGCCGAACGGCCCCGGCACGGGCATCTCGCGGAACTTCATGCCGCACCCCGAAAGCGATATGATCTACGCGTTCATCATCGATGAATACGGTTCCATCCTCGGCGGTCTCGGCCTGCTTCTACTCTACTTGATCCTGCTCTTCCGCGCGATCCGCATCGCCAACAGTTGTGAGAAACGCTTTGGATCATTGCTTGCCGTGGGCCTCGCGCTCAGCTTGGTATTGCAGGCCTTGGTCAACATGGCCGTCGCTGTGAATCTCGTGCCGGTGACAGGACAACCACTTCCCTTGGTGAGCATGGGTGGCACCAGCACCTGGTTCACCTGCCTCTCGCTTGGGATCTTGCTCAGCGTGAGCCGCAGCGTATACGATGATGAACCTGTGCCCGCCGATGGAAAGCGCGCGCGCACAACAACTGTCGACGATCATGGCGCAGCGGTCGCTTAAGGTCCTTATAGCCGGCGGCGGCACGGGCGGGCAC
>JBEPUG010000053.1:0-19634 GCA_041691695.1 Flavobacteriales bacterium | reverse complement strand
ACATCGACCTGAGCTACCGCATTACCCTTGGCGGCTATGCCAACTGGTATTTCCCCGATGCCCGCATCATCCACTACAAGGGCGAGAGCACGAAGAAGAGCAGCGTGAATTACGTTTTCGTGTTCTATAACGCGATGGCCATTTTTGCGCGCAAGCACTTCACGCGGCGCGGGCCACAACTCTTCTCGTTGCTCATCCGCGCGGCCATCTACCTCAGTGCAGCAGCGGCTATCGTCTCCCGTTTCCTGCGCGGTGCGCTGCTGCCTATGCTCGACCTGTTGATCACTGCGACGGGGCTGCTGCTTGTAGAGAATACGCTGGATCACGGCGCACTCCCTTGGTGGAGCATTGTCGCCATCGCCTTGCCTGTTCTTGGCGTTCTTGCGCTCTTCGGTGCATACGACCGGCCGGTGCGTGTGCTGCATGTGGCGAAAGGAATGCTTGTCCTCGCGGTGATCTCCGTTTGGATCACTTATATGAGAGGCGCTTGGGGTCATTGGCTGGTTCTGGCTTTCCTGTTGTGGGGCCTAGCGCTGATCGGTCTGCGCTTCGTGCTACACCTGCTTCGTGCGAAGGATTTCGGGTCGCGCACCCATGAACGGGTCCGGGTGCTTTCCATAGGTTCCGTTGAAGAGAATGCACGGGTGCTAGCACTGCTATGGCAGACACACTTCGGGCTGGGCCGCGAAGTGACCATGGATGCGAATTCCGCTGCGGCCGCCGACGGCACTGAGGCGATCAAGAAGGCCATAAAGCGCCAGGGGTTGGACGAAGTGGTGTTCTGTGCGAGCGACATTTCCTGGGAACGGATCATCCTACTGATGGAGCGCCTTTCCAACGTTCGCGCTACCTTCAAGATCGCCCAGCCGGGTTCCGAATTCATCATCGGTCCAAGCACCACAGAGAGCTTGCAGGACCTGCTGGTGCTGCGAGAACATGCGGTGAGCAGTGCGGGCGGACGGCGAACGAAACGGGTGCTCGACATCACGATCGCCTTGTCCTGCCTGATCACCTTGCCCATCGGACTGCTCATCGTGCATGAACGTACGGGCTTTGTCCGGAACATCTTCCGTGTGCTGAACGGAGATCAGACCTGGGTGGGCTACCTCGAACCGGGCAAACGTCCGATGCGATTGCCGCGGTTGCGCGAATGCGTGCTCGATATCGTGCACGCGGACGGTATGCGGCCGGTGCCCTTGGTCGTGCGTCGCATGAACCTTGAGTATGCGAAGGACTATCGGGCCTGGCGGGACCTGCGCTGCGTGCTGCGGAACTTCCCCGCTTTGGGCGGTGCGCAGGGTCATTAGTCAAGATGGCTTTGCCGGAAGCTGACCCGGCTGCGGTATGTTCCTCCGGGGCGGATAACTTCGCCGCGCCGCCTATCCACAAAGTAGGAAGCGGTAACAGCCATGTCACAGATCGAGATCCTGCTGCCCAAGATGGGCGAAAGCGTGGCGGAGGCCACTATCATCAAGTGGTTGAAGAAAGAGGGCGATCGCGTGGAAGCTGATGAGCCGATGGTGGAGATCGCCACGGACAAGGTGGATAGCGAGGTACCCGCTCCGCAGGATGGTATCCTCTTGAAACGACTTGTGAACGACGGCGACGTGGTCCAGGTAGGGCAGCCTATCGCCCAGATCGGCACTGCTGGAGAAGCTGCCGCGTCGGCTACCGTGCCAGCTAGCACCATGGCCAGTGCGCCCGCCGCAGCTCCGGCCACTAACGGCCATGCAGCAGCGAAGTCCAATGTCCAAGAACACCCGGTTTCCGCCGGAGCTGACGTGGAGCGCACTGGGCCGAGCGGAAAATTCTACAGCCCATTGGTCCGCAACATCGCACAGAGCGAGGGCGTTTCCATGAGCGAGTTGGAAGCCCTCGAAGGCAGTGGACAAGGCGGGCGTGTCACAAAGAAGGACATACTGGGCTACCTGCCCAACCGCGATGGAGAAGCAGCACAGCCTTCCGTAGTAAAAGCCGCCGCATCCGTGGCACGCGCGGAAAGCGCACCGGCCAGCGCTCCCGCCGCAACACCAACTGCCAAGCCCCAATCGCCTCGCGTACAACCCGCTCCCGGCGATGAAGTGATCGAGATGGACCGCATGCGCAAGCTGATCGCGGACCACATGGTGATGAGCAAGCACACCAGCCCGCACGTTACCAGCTTTGTGGAGGCCGACGTGACCAACCTCGTGCTCTGGCGCAATAGGGTTAAAAGCGCATTCGAGAAACGAGAAGGGGAGAAGATCACCTTCACGCCCATCTTTATCATGGCCATCGCACAGGCGATCAAGGAGATGCCGATGATCAACATCCAGGTGGACGGCACGACGATCATCAAGAAGAAGGACATCAATATTGGCATGGCCGCCGCCTTGCCTTCCGGCAATTTGATCGTACCTGTCGTACGCAATGCGGACCGTTTGAATCTGGTTGGTTTGGCCAAGACGGTGAACGACCTCGCTAATCGCGCGCGTCAAGGGAAACTTTCACCCGACGAGATCTCCGGCGGCACCTATACAGTGACGAACGTTGGCACCTTCGGCAATGTGCTGGGCACGCCGATCATCAACCAGCCGCAGGTGGCTATCATGGCCATGGGCGCGATCCGCAAGAAGCCCGCCGTGCTGGAGACACCAACCGGCGACGTGATCGCCATACGCCACATGATGTATCTCAGCCACAGCTACGACCACCGCGTGGTGGACGGTGCGTTGGGAGGAAAATTCGTGCGGCGCGTTGCGGATATCCTCGAATCCTGGTCCTTGGACACGGAGATCTGAGCCCCATGAACGCTTTGCACAATCGCCTTTGTTCAACAACTGCCCCGGCAATGCCTTGGCCATCCATGCAACTGAGATCCATGAGGAAGTTCATCCATGCTGCACTGATCGCCGCTCCATTGGCCTTGTGTGCAGGCACCGCCTCGGCACAAGCCACGCCGCCCAGTGAGCCCGCTGATTTCGTGGAAGGCAACCACCTTATGGAGGAAAAGCTTTACAATCAGGCGGCAGAGGTGTGGAAGCAACTGGTGGAGCAGCAGCCGGACAACTCCAACCTGAACTGGAAATTGGGTTACACCTATATGCTTTCCTACAACCAGAAGGCGAAAGCGTTGCCCTATTTGGAAAAGGCCGCGGCAAAACGTGGGGACAGCTACGGAGGATTCAACACTTCGGGATACGACCCACTCGATCCGGAGATGACCAACGCGCCCATGGAGGTGGATTATTGGTTGGGCAAGGCCTATCACTTGGACAGCCAGTTCGACAAAGCGGACCAGTACTACAAAAAGTTCATAGCGGAGGCCGGCAAGAAGAATGACTTCCTTCCCATGGCCAAGCGTGGACTGGAGGAAACGGCCAATGCCCGCATACTTATGGCGGATCCCAAGCCCTTCGCCATCAGCAACGTCGGTCCTGTGGTGAACAGTGAATACCCGGATTACAGCCCGGTGATCAGTGTGGACGGAAATGCGCTGTTCTTTACTTCCCGCCGCATCCGTCCAGACAGTAGCAATGTGGGGGTCATCGACCAGACCGCAGGTCTTCCCTTCGAGAATATCTATGCGAGTTACAAGGACCGCAAAGGGGATTGGCAAAAGCCGGAGGCCATCAACATCGATCCGCCGACAGGCCACTTGGCCACAGTGAACGTTTCCGCGGATGGACAGACCCTCTTCATCTACCGCGATGATGCTGGAGATGGAAACCTTTACGAGAGCCATCTGGTAGGGGAGCAGTGGACTGATCCCGTGAAAATGGGTTCGGACATCAATACCAAATACTGGGAGCCTCATGGTACCCTAAGCGCCGATGGCAACACCTTCTATTTCGTGAGCAATCGCCCAGGCGGTTTTGGTGGGCGCGACATCTATCGTGTAGTGAAACTGCCCAACGGCGAATGGAGCAAGGCCTGGAACATCGGGGGGGTCGTGAACACTAAGTATGATGAGGACGGGGTCTTCATCCACCCTGATGGCCGCACACTCTACTTCGCTAGCACGGGCCACAACACCATGGGTGGCTTCGACATCTTTACCACCGAATTGCAGGACGATGGCACGTGGAGTGAGCCGGTCAACATCGGATACCCGCTCAATACCGTGGATGATGACATCTACTTCGTGACCACTGCGGACGGACGCCGGGGTTACTTCAGCTCCGACAAGCCGGGTGGATATGGTGAGAAGGATATCTATTTCGTGGACTTCCCCGAGGAAATGGGTTCGGAGGGACTGGCGGTTCTAAAGGGCTTCATCATTCCGCCGGCAGGGGAAAAGCTGCCCCCGAACACGGTGCTCTACATCACCGACAAGTCCAGCGGCGAGGTGCGTAGCTATCGGCCTCGCCAACGTGATGGTGTCTACGTGGCCATCCTTCCCCCATGCAAGAACTACAACCTCGATTATCGCGTGAACGATACTACGGTGCATACCGAGGACATCTTCGTTGCGTGCGAGAGTGCGTATCAGGAGATCAACAAGGAGGTCTATTTAAGCCCGGTGGCGCTGGGCGATACCGCCAACATCGTGGATCTTCCACCAGGGTCCGCCCCGGGAGCCAAGGAGATCGGCGAACCCGTGACCGCAGCCCCGTTGACGGACGAACAGTTGAAGGAGAAGGCAGCGGCACACGTGATGCCGAATGCGAAGTACGACGCGGAATACTCCAAGTTCTATGACTACAATGGCATGGGAGTCGACACCACGGATACAGCGTGGAAGAACCTCGTCGCCAAAACGGTCGAGCTGCTCAGGAAGAATGGCAAGGTGAACGTGGTGGTGGAGGCCAGCGCTTCGCACGTGCCCACCAAGACCTACAGCACCAATGATAACCTCAGCGGTAAGCGCATGGAAGAAGCGCGCAAAACACTGGTCGCTGCGGTGAAGGCTGCAGGACTCGACCCGAACAACCTCAAGTTGGAGGCGCTGACGCACTTGGTGCAGGGGCCGCAGTATGCCAAGGACCCTTTGAACACTGACAAATACGGCAAGTTCCAATACGTGAAACTGAAGGTCCATTGATCGGACACCTGTTCAAAAAATGGAAAGCCCCCGTGAGCACGGGGGCTTTTTCATGACAACATTGCACCATGGATATGGAATTGGAACGCCCACTAGCGGTCTTCGACCTGGAGACCACTGGGATACGGATCGGACAGGATCGCATCGTACAGATCGCCATCGTCCGCTTGATGCCTGACGGCACGCGTGAGAAATGGCAGAGCTTGGTGGATCCCGAGATGCACATTCCGGCCGAAGCCACTGAAGTGCACGGCATATCGGACGCGGATGTTGCCGATTCGCCGACCTTGGGTGAATTGGCCGGTGAGATCCTTCAACAACTCAAAGGCTGTGACCTCTGCGGCTTTAATGTGATGCGTTTCGATCTTCCCTTTCTCAGCGAGGAACTCTTCCGCGTAGGGACGACCTGGGACACTTCCGCACTGCGGGTGATCGACGCCCTGCGCATCTTCCACCACTTTGAGCGCCGCGATCTTACCGCTGCCGCCCGATTCTATCTCGACCGCGAACACAGCGGTGCGCACGACGCCTTGGCAGATACCGAAATGACCGCCGATGTGCTGCTCGCCCAGTTGGCGCGCTACTCGGACCTGCCACGGGGCACAGCGGCGCTTGGCGAGTTCTGCGGCGACCGCAAACGTTCTCCGGATGCCGCAGGGAAGCTGCAATTCGATGAACACGGCGCCGTCTGTCTCGCCTTTGGAAAGTACAAGGGCTGGCTCATCGAGAACATCGGCCGCAATGACCCGGGCTATCTGCAATGGCTGATGACCAAGGCAGAGCTCCCTGGAAGCACGATCGCCGAGATGAAGAACGTGCTTGCCGACATTCACGCTTGATCGAACACCACCATGAAGATCATCTGCATCGGCCGCAACTACGCCAACCACGCCAAGGAATTGGGGAATGAAGTTCCGTCCGAACCGGTCTTCTTCATCAAGCCAACCACTGCCTGCCTTTATCCGGGCCAGCCCATCATCTTGCCCCATTTACCCGGAGTCATAGAGCATGAGCTGGAACTGGTGGTGATGATCGACAGCTACGCGAAGGATGTGCCGGTCGGTATGGCGTTGGGCATGGTGGCCTCCTTCACTTTGGGCCTGGATCTCTCGGCGCGGACCGTGCAGGATGAGTTGAAGGCAAAGGGTCTGCCTTGGGAAAAAGCAAAGGCCTGGGACGGTTCCGCGGTGTTGGGCGAAGTGGAACTACCCATGACCTCTTCCACGGACCTGCAGGCCTTCACTCTGGAATTGAAGAAGAACGGAGAGACCGTTCAGAAAGGCTCCACGGCCGAAATGATCTTTCCCGTTGCGGAACTGATCGCCTACGTCTCCCGCTTCATCACCCTGGAGCCGGGTGACCTGCTGTTCACTGGCACTCCAGCGGGGGTAGGCCCGATCAAGGAGGGCGATGTTCTGGAGGGCTTCATCAACGGCAAGCGCCTGCTCAATGCGACCGTGGGGAAACGGTAGATTTGCACCCGCTTTCCAGTCGCTGATCATCAGTCACCTATCACCAGTCACCTCTTAGGCATGACCAAGCACGTACAAGTCGGCAACATCGATTGCGGCGCCGACCAACTCTTTCTCATCTCCGGCCCTTGCGTCATCGAGGACGAGAGCATCATGATGCGCACCGCGGAGAAACTTCGCGAAGTGAGCGAGCGCACCAAGGTTCCCGTGATCTACAAGAGCAGCTTCATGAAGGACAACCGCAGCAGTGTGGAGTTCTATCAAGGCCCCGGACTTGATGAGGGACTGAAGGTGTTGGAAAAGGTGAAGAAGGAATTCGGCTTCCCGCTTCTCACCGATGTGCACTACCCCTCGCAGGTGAAGGCTGCTGCGGAGGTCTGCGACGTGCTGCAGATCCCGGCTTACCTCTGCATGCAGACCACGCTGGTCACTGAGGCTGCAATGACCGGCGCAGTGATCAACCTGAAGCACGGGCAGTTCCTCGCGCCGGACAACATGGTGAAGCCGGTGAAGAAGATCGAGAGCGTGGGCAACGAGAAGATCATCCTCACCGAGCGCGGCTTCGTGCTGGGCTACAACGACCTCGTGGTGGATCCTCGCGCCTTCTATCACCTGCGCCAAGCGGGCTATCCCGTGGTGTTCGACATCACGCACAGCATCCGCAAATACGGTATTCCCAGCGCTGACCCGCGTGGTGGTAATCGCGAATTCCTGCCCACTATCGCCCGTGGAGGTGTGGCCGCTGGAGTCGATGGTATCTTCATCGAAACACATCCGGATCCCAGCACCGCGCTCTGCGACGCCGCGAGCCAGCTCTGCGTGTACGACCTCGAAGAATTCCTCAAGCCGCTGCTCGACCTGCACGCGATAGAGGTGAAATACCGCCACGAAAGCATCACTGCCTGATAAGCAGCTACACCTGTACCGTCGACCCATTGGGTCGACCGCTACAGGTGCCCTGAACGCACCGCACCCGAACCTACCAACGCACCACCCTCACCATGGAACTATACCTCGACAGTGCCGACATCAAGGAGATCGACGAAGCCTTCAAACTCGGCTTCCTCACCGGACTCACCACCACGCCAACGTTCATGCACCGCGGTGGGGTCACGGACATCGACAAGATGATCCTCGACCTCGCGAAGAAGGTGCCCATCCTGCAGGTGGAAGCCTTGGGCGAGACGGCCGAGGAAGTGGTGAAGGAAGCCAAGCGCCAACTGAAGATGGGCCTGAAGAAGGAGACCACCGTCTTCAAGATCCCCGTTAGCCTGGAAGGCCTGCGTGCCTGCAAAATGCTGCGCGATCAAGGCATCATGGTGAACGTTCACTTGGTTTACACGCTGCAGCAGGCCTACATGGCGATGCAGGCCGGGGCCAACTACGTCTGCCCGCTCGTGGGCCGCTTGCAGGACCAAGGCCACGACGCGCTCAGTCTTGTTCAACAGTGCGTGGAGGCCGTGAACTACTATGGCTACGACAGCAAGATCATGTTCAGCAGCGTGCGCACCGTGGAGCACGTCCGCAATGCGGTGGAGATCGGCGTTCACACCATCACCGTGCCGTGGAAGCTGATGAAGCAGCTTACAGATAACCACTTCACCACCATCGGCACGCAGCAGTTCTACGAGGACACGCGCTTGATCACCATGAAGGTGAAGGATGTTCTTTCGCGCAGCAACCCCATCGTGAAGGAGACAGCGACCGTAAGCGAGGCCTTGGTGGAAATGACCAAGCATGGCTTCGGTGCCGTGATGGTGGTGGATGCCAAAGGCAAGAACAAGGGAGTTTTTACTGACGGCGGTCTTCGTCGCGGCATCGAGAAGGAGGGGAACAAGTTCCTCGCAAAGAAGCTCAGCTCGCTGAAGTTCAACGCCCCTTTCACCGTTGCACCGGAAGCCCTGCTCGATGAGGCCAAGAAGCTCTTCAAGGAACACAAGGTGGACACGCTCAGCGTCAGCGAGAGCGGCAAGCAGTTCGGCATGCTGGACATCCAGGATCTGATGAAGGCTATTGCGGGCTAGTTGTCAGTTGTCGGTTGTTCGTTGTCAGGGCGCAACTGGTAATGTCACATCAACACCGGCATCTCTTCGCGAGCCATTTCGCGGCAAAGTGTCGGCAGCCGGACAACTGACAACGAACAACGAACAACTGAAATGAGCGAGACCCGTTTCCTGCACGACCCAGCTGAACTGCAACGCCGCGTGAAGAACATCAAGGCCGTCATCTTCGATTGGGACGGCGTGTTCAACGACGGCTGGAAAGACTCCGACTGGGGCAGCCCCTTCAGTGAGGTTGGTAGCATGGGCGTGAATATGTTGCGCTTCGCATTGTGGCTGAAGCATGGCGTTAATCCTCCGTCCGCGGTGATCACCGGGCAGGTCAATCCGCTGGCGGAGAAATTCGTGCAGCGCGAAAAGTTCCACGGGATCTACATGGGCTTCATCAACAAGCCCGATGCCTTCGATGAATTCCTGACGAAGCACGCACTGAAGGCGGAGGAGGTGGCCTTCTTCTTCGATGATGCCATCGACCTTTCCTTGGCCCAACAGTGCGGCCTGCGCGTGATGATCGGCCGCAAGGCGGGAGAGCGTTTCACCGATCACGTGATCGCGCGCGGCGAGGCGGACATTGTGACGGCCAACAGCGGCGGGGAGAACGGCCTGCGCGAAGCCACCGAAGCGGTGATCGAGCTGCTCGGGAATTTTGCCTACGTCTTCGATCAACGTGCTGCATACACCGAGGACTACCAGCGCTATTTGAATGAACGCAATGCCACTACGCCGCAGGCGGAACGCGGGAAGCGCGGCGTGGAATGAGCAGCTGTTCGCGTTGACCGCCCGCGCCTTCTTACCGCAACCTGATCCGCGCGGTCTGTCTCCCAGGCTTCACTTCTATCGCCGCCAACCGGAATGAAGGCGGTCCGGCATTCACGGGGGCATCGTTGCTGAAGCCATAGGGTTCCTGCGGCCAACCGATCCAGCTCGTGTCCAGCTTGCCGTTCTCATTGATATCCTGGAACACCTTCACGGCATAGGTGCCGGGTGTTAGGCTGTCGAAAGTGCAACTGACCGTGGTGCCGTCCACCCGCACGGTCCTCAATACACAACCGGTATCCGCCTTGTAGGCCTTTACGGAGGGGCAGAGCGCCACGTGCAGCACACCGCTCGCGCTTGGCTTGTTCAACAGCACCAGCACTTTCAGGCTGCTTTGTGCGATGCCGAACGCCGGTAGGGCCACAAGAAGGAGGAATTGAATTGCTCGCATAGATCAACGAAGGCGCAAAGATGCCAATGGCTTTTGAACTGGATGTTCCCGTTGAACAAGGGTCGGGCCAGAAAATCGATCTCGTGACTCGTCCTAAACTGGGTTTACTCAAAACCGTAAGCCATGAAGGACAAGTTCAAGCACAACAAGAAGGGCAAATTTGAATCGCGTTACACTGAAGCGTTCAAGCGCAAAGTGATCGAGGATTATTTGGAGACCGGCACTCCGAAGGAGCGGCTACTGGTCAAGTACGGCATCGCCTACAAAGGGGCGTTCCAAGCTTGGATGCCAAAGCTGGGATATGTGGATATTCGTCGGCTACCCAAGCCCGCGCAGGAGCTGGCAGCCTACACATTGATGAAGCCCAGGAAGGACAATGCCGAAATGCTACAACGACGGATCAAGGAGTTGGAGCGCGAATTGGAGGATGAGAAACTACGCTCGGAAGCATACGCGCGGCTGATCGAATTGGCTGAACGCGAGCAAGGGATCAGCATCCGAAAAAAGGACAACACCAAGTGATCCGCGACATGAAGGACAGATATCCCCGCATCAGTCTGGTGCGCATCTGTCGGTTGCTTGGTGTTACGCGACAGGCCCATTACCAACACGGCTGGCAAGCGCAGGCCATGAGCACCGAGCATGAGCTGGTGCTACAACAAGTGCATGCCATCCGCCGTGGCCACAAGCGCATGGGTGGACGCAAGTTGTATGAACTGCTCGATCCGTTCATGTTGGAACATGGGATCAAGATGGGGCGCGATGCGCTCTTCGACCTACTGGCGGATCATCACCTGCTGGTAAAGCGCTTACGCACACGCGTGATCACAACGCGCTCTTCGCACTGGCTGCGCAAGTGGCCCAATTTGATCAAGAACTGGCAGCCAACGGACGTGGGCCAGCTATGGGTGAGCGATATCACCTACTTCCGCACACGCAAGGAAGGGGTGGTATACATCACCTTGATCACCGATGCTTACTCACATCGGATCATGGGCTACCACTTGGCCACGGATCTCGAAACGGTCAGCAGTCTTGAGGCCTTGAACATGGCGATCACCAAAGTGGGTGAAGCGCCTCAGGGCTTGATCCACCACAGCGATCGAGGCGTTCAATACTGTTCACATAAGTACGTGGGTATGCTCCAGCAGAACGGCATCGGGATCAGTATGACCGAGAACGGCGACCCCTTGGAGAATGCGGTGGCCGAGCGGCTCAACGGCATCCTCAAGCAGGAGTACTTGGACCTAGGCCATGTGGATACCGTTGAGGAAGTGCGCGCTGAGCTTGATCGTGCCGTATTCCTGTACAACACCCAGCGGCCACATGCCAGCATCAGCATGTTCACGCCTGAGACGGTCCATAACACCCCGGTCCCTGTGCAACGTACTTGGAAGAACTACTACAAGAAACGACCAACCGTAAACCCAGTTCAGGACGAAACCAAAACCGTAAACCTATCTTCGGACATCAACCAAAACCTGTAAACCTTTTTCAGGACGGGTCATCGCCGATATGGATCGGACACCCCGCGTCGGGACCCTGATGCTCCGCTGCGTGGATATCTCAATCCATGCCAACCGTACATTTCGTCCCCCTGCCATTACCATGATTGATCGAAGGAAATTCCTGCGGCTCTCCGCTATCACTTCCGCGGCCGCGCTGGTCGGGCGTTCATTCGCATCTAGGCGTAAGCCTTTCGCGCCGCTGGGGACCACCGGATCGCCCATCGTGATCTCCACATGGGACTTCGGCAAGGAGGCGAACGCCGCAGCATGGGAGATCCTGAAGAATGGCGGACTTTCCTTGGATGCGGTGGAGGCCGGAGCACGTATTCCTGAGGCGGACCCGAACAACCAGTCGGTGGGGCTCGGCGGACGCCCGGACCGTGATGG
Source organism: Flavobacteriales bacterium (assembly GCA_041691695.1). GTDB lineage: Bacteria > Bacteroidota > Bacteroidia > Flavobacteriales_F > PHOS-HE28 > PHOS-HE28. The sequence continues at coordinate 7,977 of JBEPUG010000053.1, read as the reverse complement.
GCACGTCACTTTGGATGCCTGCATCATGGACGCTCGCGGGCGCTGCGGATCCGTGGCCGCGTTGGAGAACATCGTGCATGCGGTCTCCTTGGCGCGCATGGTGATGGAACGAACGCCCCACGTGATGTTGGCCGGTGACGGTGCTTTGCAGATCGCGCTGGAGAACGGCTTCAAGAAGGAGAACCTCCTGACCGAGCAAAGCCGACTCGAGTGGGAGGAATGGCTGAAGACCGCGAAATACCAGCCGGTTCAGAACATCGAGAACGCGTTGCCAGGTGGCGCACGCAATCACGATACTATCGGTATCCTCGCAATTGATGCGGCCGGGGATCTCGGCGGAGCCTGCACCACCAGCGGCATGGCCTACAAGATGCGTGGTCGCGTGGGTGATTCGCCCATCATCGGCGCGGGCCTTTTCGTCGACAACGAGGTGGGAGGCGCCACCAGCACGGGAGTGGGTGAGGAGGTGATGCGCATCGTGGGCAGCCACACCGTGGTGGAGCTGATGCGTCAAGGACGATCACCCGAAGATGCCTGCCGCGAAACGGTTGAACGGATCGTTCATCGCGATGCCGCAGCGGCGAAGGCCGTGCAAGTAGGTTTCCTAGCGCTTGGTCGGGACGGTTCCTATGGCGCGTATGCATTGCAGGACGGCTTCACGTTCGCGGTGAAGAGCGGCTCCACGGAGCAGATCATTCCGGTGAAGCACCACTTCTAGGATGTTGCTGGAGATCTGCGCATACTCGCTCAGCTCCTGCAGGATCGCGATGGAAGCGGGAGCGGACCGCGTGGAGCTTTGCGCGGATCCGTTGCAGGGCGGTACCACACCAAGCTGGGGCTTGATCACGGCCGCGATGGAGTTGGGCCTGACCGTGTTTCCCATGATCCGGCCACGCGGCGGGAACTTCATCTACACGGAAGAAGAACTCGACGTGATGTGGCGCGACATCCGCGCTTGCCGCGATCATGGTTGCAGAGGCATCGCGACAGGAGTGCAGCGCAGCGATGGTTCGTTGGATGAGGACCTGATGAAGCGCATCGTGGAGCGCGCAGGTCCGATGGCGGTTACCTGCCACAAGGTCTTTGATCAAGTGCCCGATGCATCGGCTGCTTTGGAGGTGCTGATCCGAGCAGGCTGTGCTCGTGTGCTTTCCTCCGGCCTTCATAATAATGCCTTGGAAGGCTCACGGGCCATCAAGCAATTGGTGGCGCAGGCCGCAGGGCGGTTCACGATCATGCCGGGCGGCGGAGTGCGCAGCGGAAACCTGGCTGAGATCATCGCGGCTACTGGTGCCCGTGAGTTCCACAGTTCAGCGATCACGGCAAGGTCCGAGGACCACATTGCGGATCCCGAGGAAGTGCGTTCCTTGGTGCAAGTGATGAAGATCGCGCAGCGCTGATCAGAAGGAAGACGGCCGTTCGAGGGCGTCCTGCAATACGTCCAGGAATTCCGATCGCGGTATTTCGATCGCGCCCAAGGATGCGGTGTGGTCGTTCAGGTACTGCGAATCGAATAGTGAAAAGCCGCGATCCCGCAGGTGTTCCGTCATGTGATAGAACGCGGCCTTGCTCGCATTGGGAACCAAGCTGAACATGCTTTCCCCGAAGAACGCCGCGCCGATGCTGACACCGTAGAGGCCGCCGACCAGCTCCTCACCTTCCCAGGTCTCCACGCTATGCGCATGCCCGATGCGATGCAGCCCGGTGTATGCCGCGATCATCTCCTCGGTGATCCATGTATCGCCATGTTCGGTGGAACAGTGCCGCATCACTGTCTCAAAGCCGGAATCGATCGTGCAGTGCAGGCCGCTGTTCCGTAGAAAGCGTCGAAAGCGTGCGTTCGGCTTCAGGGCTTCCAGCGGGAATGTTGCACGCGGATCCGGGTTGTGCCATTCCAGTTGACCATCCTCATCGCCCATGGGGAAGAAGCCTTCCGAGTAGGCGGCCAGCAGCAAGCCGGTCGTAAGTCCTGAACGCTCCGGATGCGGGTCGTCCGCCATCACTGCGCCTTCACCACGCGCTGGGTCAGTTTTGAATCACCCACTTGCGCTACCACCACATACACTCCAGCGCGCAGTTGTGTAAGCAGGTCGTCCTGCACGCGCACACGGGCGTAGGTGTTCGGTTCCAGCGCGGTAGTAGTGGACCATATCTGTTGGCCGAGCACATCATAGATCGTCAGGTCCATCGTGTTCGATGCGCCGGCGTAGAGTTCGACGTCGAGGAAATCCGCGAAGGGCACGGGCATCAGGTTGAGGACGGTGGGAGCGGAGAGTTGCGTGAGATCGCGGCCGCCGAGCAGGAGATGCGCCCGCCAGAAGTCCGGGATGCCGTAACCGAGATCGCCATCCGGATGATCGTATTGCGAGGCGCTGCGTCGCACGGCGTCCATGATATCGTGAGCAGTGCGATCGGGATGCAGTTGCCACAGGCAGGCTACGAGGCCCGCCACCAGAGGGGATGCGAAAGAGGTGCCGCTGATCCCCGCCACGTTGTCGCCGCCTGCGTCCAGTCCAATGGTGTTCAAGCCCATTGAACTCACGTCGGGTTTCACACGTCCATCCGCACTGGGTCCGCGTGAACTGAAGCCAGCGAGCATGCGGTCAGCACCCACCGCCCCCACAGCAAGGATGTCGAACGCATCCGCAGGGACGCTTATGTAGTACCATGGTGTTTCCCCGCTGTTGCCCGCGCTGTTCACCGGGATCATTCCCTTCCGTGTGGCGATGTCCGCAGCGAGGGTCATGTGTGAGGTAAGGCCGTTGAGGTCCGCGTAGGTGCGGTCCTGCGTGCTGTCATCGAAAGTGGTATAGCCGAGCGAGGTGTTGAGTACGTCGCAGCCGATGCTGTCACAGATCTCCGCGCCGCTCACCCAATTATCCTCCTCCACGATGTATTCGCTGTTGGCGTTCTCGGTGCGCAGCAGCACATAGTCCGCGGCGGGTGCGGTGCCCAGCAGTTTTCCATCCACTTGGCCCGCCATCACGGAAAGCACGGAGCGCCCATGATACATTTCTGAGTACACATTACCACCGGGGTCCACTAGATCTCTTGTAAGTACGATGCCGTTGCGGTCCCGCAGGGCGGCCAGCCCAGGCAGTATGTCCGCATCCTGATAGCCCGCGTCCAGTATGCCGATCAACATGCCTTGTCCCTTAGCGCCGCCCGCTTCATGGAGCAGCTGCCCATTCATCATCTGTATTTGGCGGTAGGACGTGCCGTAGTTGCTCTGGTAGCTCTTCGGTTCCTTCTCGAACTTGTCTGCGTTGCGCTGTGGACGCGTCTTTCCATCGACCAGCATGCGCACTTCATGCACGAATGGCAGCAGGCCAAGGGTGTCCAAGGCGAGCGTATCCGTGCTGCGGATGGTGACCGCGTTGAACCACTTGCTTCGGGTGAGCAGTTGCATGTTACCGGAGGCCAGAAGCTGTGCGATGTAAGCGGGATCCACCGGCAGGTCCAGTGAATCGATGGGGATGTTCTGTCGGGCGCGACGGTCCAGCGCGCGTTGCGAGAGGTAGGCTGCTGGATCGGAAAGGCTGTAGGGCGTGTTGTTCTTGTCGGTGAACTGTACCCAGTAGGTCTCCGGTGCGGTCTGAGCAGAGAGGGAGGCGGAGAGGAGGAAGGGGATCAAAAAGCCGCAGAGGCGCAGAGGCGCGGAGGGGAGAGTGAAGTCGTGAGTACGTAAGTCGGGAGTCGTGAGCCCTACTTGGGTAGGTGCCAATTGCATTCTCTGCGCCTCTGCGCCTCTGCGGCCCATCCTCATTGTCCGTAACCGGTTACCACTTGCTTGAGCCAGTTCCCACGTACGCCGGTGGTCTGGGTATTGGTGCTGTCCACTTCGCGATACACCAGGCCGACGTGCTTCGCATAGCGCTCGTAGTAGGTGTTGGTGATCACGGCGTTGTTGGTATAGGTGGTCTTCACCAAGAGAGTGCTGTCGAAGCTCAGGCCGTTCGCGCTCCAGGGGACGTCCACTTCCTCATAGGTAAGTTCGTAGGGCGCGTCGGTATTCGTCGCGTTCGTGTTCCAGTATTGGCCGGTGCGTGGCGGGAAGGTCAGCTTGATGCGCCGTTGGTTCTCCTCAGCACGTTCAACTTGTGTGGTGCTGAGCACTTCCCACCAGACATCGTGTGGCGTCCAAGCCTGCGTGGTGCTGACCTGGTAGTAGCGGATCAGGCGTTGAGCGGCGCGGCCAGCGGGATCGGCGAAATCCTCCGTGATCTTCTCACGCACCACATAGCTCTTGCTGCCGGTGACGCCGGTGAGGTCGTTCTGCCAAGCCGAATCCACGTGGTAGTCTATCCAACGTCCGGTATCGATGGGGAAGTAGTCGTGGCCGAGATCGATAGGTGGCGTCTCCGCATCCCTCTTGCAGCCCGTGCCGGAAGCGAGCACGAGGCCCACAACAGGGATGAGCAGCAGGGATCTTTTCATTGCCGATGGGGCTCACGGTCGATGAATCCTCCACCGATCACATCCTGCCCATCGTAAAAGACGGCACTCTGCCCCGGTGCGATGCCCGCCACCTTCGCATGGAAATCCACACGCACATGTTCACCGTCCATGTGGATAGTGGCCGGTGTGCCCTTGTCCTTATAGCGGACCTTGGTCGTCGTCTCCAACTCGCCGGTCAGCGCTGGTATTTTCTGGAAGTTCGGCTTGCGGACCCAGGCGCTGTGCTTGTCCAGGTCCTCCTTGCCGCCCAGCACCACGATGTTGGTCTCTGGGATGATCTCGGTGACGTACATCGGTGTGCCTAGGGCGATGCCGAGGCCCTTGCGCTGACCAATGGTGAAGAAGGGATAGCCGTCGTGCTCGCCGAGCGTGCTGCCGTCGGTGCCTACCAACTTGCCGTGTGCCAGTTTCTCGAACGCCACCGGGTCTTTCCGCTTCAGGAAGCCGCGGTAGTCGTTGTCCGGAATGAAGCAGATCTCATAGCTGTCGCTCTTGGTCGCCAACTGCGGAAAGCCGCTGTTCAGCGCCATCTCGCGGATCTCGCTCTTCTTGAAACCGCCGATGGGAAAGCGCGTGCGGGCGAGGTTCTTCTGCTCCAGCCCCCACAGTACATAGCTCTGGTCCTTGCTGGGGTCCATGCCAATGCTGATAATGTGCCGCTTCTCGACGCCGCCATCCGTGGCGACCTCTTCCGCGCGCACCTTGGCATAGTGGCCCGTGGCGATCAGCTCGCAATCCAGCATGTCCGCGCGCTTCAGCAAAGCCTCCCACTTGATGAAGGTATTGCAAAGCACACAGGGATTAGGCGTGCGTCCCGCCATATACTCGCTGGTGAAGTTGCCGATGATCGCCGGACCGAACTCATCGCGGATGTCGATGATCATGTGGTGGAAGCCGAGCTGTACTGCCATCTCCCGCGCGTCATTGATGCTGTCCAGGTCACAGCAGCCGGTGACGCGCTTGCCGCCGCCGCTCGCGCTGTAGTCCCAGGTCTTCATCGTCACGCCGATCACTTCGTAGCCCTGCTCGTGCAGCATCATCGCAGTGACCGAACTGTCCACACCGCCGCTCATGGCGACCAATATTCTTCCGTGCTTGCTCATGGCTTCGTGCCTCCTGTGGCGGGCGCGCCGTTCACGAAGTCCAAGGATGAAAGCAGCTTGCCGCTCTCGTCGTATTCCTTGACCGTGCCGTCCAGCACGTCATGGTTGTAGCTGCCTTCGCGCTTCTTCGTCTGTCCTTGCAGTTCGCGTTCCTCATCCTGCTGCTGTTCGCCCTGCGGCCCCAGTTCCACCGGCTTGGTGACCCATTTTCCGTTGTCGTACCACTCCGTGAACGGCCCTTCGCGAAGTCCCTTTTTGTAAGTGATCCGGCTTTTGAGCTGGTCGTCGTCGTAGTAGTCCTTGAAGTCTCCGTTCTCGCGCTTTTCCTTCACCTTCTCTCCTTGAGCGTAGAGCACCTGCACCTGTAGCGTGCCGTCGTTGTTGTAGTACATCCAAGCGCCGTCGCGGTTCCCGTTCACCCGCTGCCCTTCGATCTGCTTCTTTCCGTTTGCGAAGTAGTAGGTCTCCATGCCCTCCGGTTCACCATTCACATAGGTGGCCGTGTAGCGCGGTGTGCCATCGGGGTAGAACAGCTCCGCGCTTCCCACCTGAACGCTGTCAACGAAGTGCGCTCGCTCGGTCACCTTGCCGTCGGGGAAGTAGGTGACCTGCTCGCCGTCCTTCTTGCCGTTCTTCCAATGCTCGGTGTTTACGAGTATGCCGTCCGCGCCATAGTAATTCCAGGTGCTGTCCTTGGCCTCGCCCACGTAGCGGCCCTCCGCCATCAACACGCCATTTTCATGAAAGTGGCGGCCATGTGAGGCGTTGCTTCCAGGATAGTGATCGATCTGGCTTTCGATCTTGCCGCCGGTACTGTAGAAGGTGAAATCGCCCACGGGCTTATCATCCTTGAACTGACCCGTGTAGCGAAGTTGGCTGCTCTCCGCCCAGGTGCGTTGCCAAGGGCCCTGCTTGCGGCCTTTGGCATCCTTCTGATTGATGGCGGCACCGGACTGGGCCATGCAGAGCGTGGCCAACAGAAGCGGGAGTGATAGGGTGAAAAGACGGGCGTTCATAAGCGTGCGAAGGTAAGAACGGCGTGGGGACAGGGTTCGGAAACAGGAACGCCCCCGGATACATCGGGGGCGCTCTGCTCAGGTTCGTTTGCTTACCGCGCCACCTTCACCGCGCGCTTTACCACCACATTGCCATCCACCAGCAATGCGCAGAAGTAAGTGCCGGGAGTCAGTTGCGTGGTGTTCCATTCATAACTGTAAGCCCCCGCATCGGCCTGTTCGTCAAGCAAGGTCCCAAGCGTGCGACCATCTCCGTTGCTCACTTGCAGGCTTACCCGACCGCTTTTGGGTACATAGTAGCTTACTGTAGTATGGTCCGTGAACGGATTAGGTTGAACTAGCAGGCGTTCCTCTTGGAGGTCGCTTTGGTCTTGGGGTGTATTCCCCGTATTCCCATTACCATCTGGGACCATACCGCCGCCTTGTGAAGCGCAGCATTGATTGATCTGATCTTGAAGTTGAGCTATGGTCGCTTGCTGCTCTTGGATGGCGCCCACCAAGTATGGGATCATGCCAACGTAGCTGACCGCTGAATATTCAACTTGCTCGGTCACCACATTTCCCGAGCTATCCAATACGGCGGGTTGAATGGCGGTTTTGACCAAGCCGGGCAGCACGGTTTCCAGATCCTCTGCAAGCACACCCGCTTGCTGCCCCGTAGGAAAGTTCATTTGCGGGTATTCCTCGGTCAGGAAGCTATAGTTCTTAGGCGCCAAGCTCATTACCACATCAAGCCCGCCCTGCATATCCTGCACATTCGTTTTCAACATCGCGTCACTCGCGTCATAAACCAGACCCGTGACGTTGACATCTCCGTTAAAATATCCGGCCCATGCATTTATGCCGGATGCACCACCGACAACTCCATAGTTGTAACCTGATCCTCCGTAGGCGGAACCATTAACCCCAATATTCGAGCCTCCTGCATAGGCACTTGCTACGATTCCATAGTTGTTTAACGCATCATGGCCACTTGACCATATTCCATAGTTGGCATGTGTGCCGTATGCCTCAGAAAGAACCCCGTAATTCCTGAGCCCTGCAACACTTGTCGCGCGAACTGCTACATTCATTGGCGTTAGGCGGGTTATATAAGCATCGATCGCTATGTTCAACGCTGTTCCAACATTTGCTATCAACGTGGAACGCAGTCCTGCTTGAGGGGTAGTACCACTGGAGCCTGCCTGCTTATAAATGTCCAATTTGGCACCAGGGTTGACCGTTCCGATGCCCACCATATCAATGGCCTGAGGGATACAAGGATTTCCATCCCAAGCGGTGCAGGTGTTATTTCCTTGTAGTGACCAACCGGAACCACAGCCTCCTCCGCCCCCCACTGAAGAAGCAGGGACCCACTTCACCACGCCTCGTTCATTGTTCGGAGGGCTATTGGAATATGG
>JBEPUG010000052.1:0-20308 GCA_041691695.1 Flavobacteriales bacterium | reverse complement strand
GTCCATGATCGTGGCGATCGTTGCAGGTGTCAGTACACGCACTTCCGAAAGTGACCGGTTCCTCTATATGCCCTCCGCCTTCCTTTGCATGCTGCTAGCTGTTGCGATCTGCATATTGGTCCCGGTCGCCAAGCGATGGATCGCTGTGGTTCCAATCTTGCTCCTATCAATGCTCGCACTTTTTCGGAATGACCAGCATTGGGTGATCGCATCACATATCATTGAACGTACCGTGGCCGAGATACCCGCGGTACCGGTTGATCACCGTCTCTTCATCTCCGGCCTGCCCAGCGATACCTGCGGTGCGTTCATCTTCAGGAATGGTTTTTACGAGGCCATGCTTCTGTCCGGGAGGGACACTTCACGAATGATCGTCGCGGTACATGTGCTATCTCCCTCACCAGGGCTGGCAAAACAGATCGTTTCAGTGGAAGGAGATACCCTAAGCATCGTTCCGGGTGACATGGAATTTGTTGCCCGCTGACCGACGTCGTTTCGCAACCGGTCTTAAGTCCCTACACCTTGGCCCGTCGCAGTACGAAGTTCTGCCCTAGGTAGACCTTGCGCACCTGCTCATCCGCCGCGAGTTCCTCGGCGCTGCCCTGCTTGAGGATCTTGCCCTCGAAGAGCAGGTAGGCGCGGTCGGTGATCGAGAGCGTCTCCTGCACATTGTGGTCGGTGATGAGCACCCCGATGTTGCGCTTCTTCAACTGGGAAACGATGCCTTGGATATCCTCCACTGCGATGGGATCCACGCCCGCGAAGGGCTCATCGAGGAGGATGAATTTGGGCTCCGTGGCCAAGGCCCGTGCGATCTCCGTGCGCCTGCGCTCTCCACCGCTCAGCACATCGCCCATGTTCTTGCGCACTTGACCGAGGCTGAACTCATCAAGCAGTGTTTCCAACTTGTGTTGCTGCTCGGCCTTAGTGAGCTTCGTCATCTCGAGGATGGCCTTGATATTATCCTCAACGGAAAGTTTGCGGAAGACGCTGGCCTCCTGCGGCAGATAGCCGATGCCCCTCTGTGCACGCTTGTACATGGGCAACTCGGTGATGTCCTCGTTCTCGATATAGACCCGGCCTTCATTGGGCCGGACGAGTCCCACGATCATGTAGAAGCTGGTGGTCTTGCCCGCACCGTTCGGACCGAGCAGCCCTACGATCTCTCCCTGCTCCACCTGCACGCTCACTCCGCCCACAACGGTGCGTCGTTTGTATCGTTTCACGATGTGGTCGGCGCGGAGGATCATCAGAAATTAAGGAAGAGTTTCACACGTAGCGAGAACCGCTTAGTGTCCGGGTGATCATTGTAGCGCAGGCGCCAGAGTCCCTCCACGGTAATGAACTTCAGGATGTTCTCCACCCCTGCGGAGACCTCCACATAAGGGCCATGGTTCAAACTGTACATGCCCGGCAGCAGCAGCATTTCCTTCTCCGTCTTTTCGCGGTCCAAGCTCCCCACTACGCCTTTGGCCCCTACCACCTCGCGCCATTTTAAGCGCCGCAACAACGGGATCCGGTTGAAGAAGAGTCCCTCGAAATGATGCTCCACAAACAGCTGCGCATACCGGTCACTGATGAACTCGAAGTAGTTCATGGTGTTGAACGCGAGGTCGTCATCATAAAAGGTCTCGTTGCCGCTGTGCAGGATCAGCAACGGATAGGGCAATGCACCCCAGACCTGTCCGGCCTCCGTGTTAAGCCGCATCCAGCCGAAGACACCGAGCTGCAGCCGTTGGTAGACATGTGCCACGACCTTCTGATACCCGTATTCGTGCGTGCCAAGGTTGGGCAAGCCGCTGGATAAATGCAGTTCCAACGTCGGATAGGACGTGCCGAGGCTGACCCGAGTAAAATCCCCGCTGACATATTTCTCCTTGTAGGCAAATCGAGTGTTCAGGCTGACCTCGGCCGTGTGGATCGTATTGATCGCGGTGGGAGGCCCATCCACTGGCGAGGGTCTCTGGTAGATGAGGTCCCCCAATGGATAGAGCGTGCGATAGCGCACCTGCAACGTGTTATCCAACCCTGTGAACCACTCGCGCTGGTAACTCGCGCGGGATTCCTCCACCAAGGTGAGCTTCGTATTGGGCGTTCGTCGGAAGACGCTGCTTAGGATATTGTCCTGCCGGAATGCGTCCGGGCTTTGGCCCAACTGCTCCACGTCCTGTTTGTAGCCCAGTTCCACGATCTGGCGCGAGGTCTTGCTCACGAAGGTCTTCCCGCTGACGCCGAACTTGAAGCGCTCATCCTTCGTGCCGTAAGCGGTGTAGGCATCGAACTCGGTGCGCGTGCTGAAATCGCTGCTGGTGCGTCCTCCGACGCGGAAGCGATTGCCTTCTACCGCATTGAAACTATAGGTGGTGAAGTAGGGACCGATATCGACCTTGCCCTTGGTGTAATAGCCCGTGACGACGGTTGAAACGATATCCAAATAGGTGCGGAAGCGCGGTATGGTCTTGATAGTATCCACCATATGGTAGATCTCCTGCTCCTGCCTGGTGAGGGTCTCGTGCCGGTGCTGATCCCAATAGTCGGCACCAGTACTGAGCGGATCGATGTCCATCACCACCTCGTCCGCGCCCTTGTAGAAGTCATCGGGCTTAGGGGCGTTGATCACGAAGTCCCGATAGCTCGCCGTTCTTCGCCCATAGAATCCCTGAACCGGATTCTTGTTCTTCTTCCCTGTGTCATGCACCACATTAAGGTCCACCAACAGTTGGTCCTTGGAGAGCATCCACACTTCGTTCTGTACCTCTTTGTATTCCTGTTTCACTTCGAAACCCTGCACGAAATTAAGGTTGGCTCCTGGCGCGATACTGGCTTCGATGCTGCGCACCGCATAGCTCGTGTCCGCGATCCACATGCTGCCTGTGAAGGCCAGTTCCTGCACCCTCTTCGGCTTGAACTCCAATTTGTAGCACCAATTGTTGCCAACCCAGTTGCTATCCACCAGATAGTATTTGTAAAACGTCTTTCCCCCGTCGGCGATAGGGCTGATGAAATTCTTGCCGAAGATCACCAAATAGTTATCGTACAGGTTCACGTTCTGATACATGTCGCCCATGAATTGGGAAACGCTCTCATTCTCCAGTCCGCTCACTTTCGTGCCGTGTATCACCTCGCGCTGTGCCTTCGGATGCTGCCGGTAATAGACGTCGCTAAGGGTCTCGGAGATGAAGATGGGCAGGAAGGGCTTGCCGCCAGTGGTGTCCACATGATCGAAGACGAAACTAAGGCCCTTGAAGATCTTTTTCTGCTCGAAATCCTTGGTGATGTTGTTCAGGTCGAACTCGATCTTATTATAGGATTCATACTGATAAGCCTCAAGCTTCTGCCTGTTGTTCACCGATTTGTTCGCCACCAGTCGGCGCAACACCGCGAAGGCCGGGTTCTCGGTCTGCTGCACCATAACCGCTGCGAGCTGTCCGTTGAGTGGCTTCATACGGATGTCGATCACTTGAGCCACGTCGCGCTTCACCTTCATCGATATGGGGGCATAGCCCACGCTGCTTGCCCGGATGCTGTCCGTCGGGTAGTAGGTGTCGAAGGCATAGTGCCCGTCCACGTCCGAGTTGGTGGCGACACGGCTGTCCACAAAGCTGATATTGACAAATGGAAGCGTGTCGCCGTTGCTGGCATCGATGACCGTACCGGTGATGCGCGTGGTCTGTGCGGAAGCTGTCAGCAGGAGTGCCAAAGAGGCAACGCTACCGAGCAGGCGCAAGAAGATCGTTGCCGGCCCTACCCTCATTTTCCGGCTTTGCTCGCTTGAACCTCCGCCCGGGCCTTGGCGCGCAATGCGCGGGAGGCCAGAAGTATGCTGGCCTCATACAAGGCGATGAGTGGAATGGAGACCAGAAGCTGGCTTGTGACATCCGGAGGCGTGATGATGGCCCCCACTATTAGGATAAGCACATAGGCATGTCGACGGTAGGTCCTCAAGAATTCCGGCCCCACGATCCCGATCCGCGCAAGGAAAAGCACCACCAAAGGCAATTCGAACACCAAGCCGGTCCAGATCGTGTCCGCGGTGAGGGTGCCGATGTAGCTGTCCAGATTCACCATGTTCGGGATCGAGGCACTCACGGTATAGGTCCCAAGGAACTGGATGCTCATGGGTGCCAGCACGAAATAGCCGAAGACCACGCCCACAATGAAAAGCAGCGTGGCATAAAAGACGACCCCGCGAACCGCCTTTTGCTCTTTTACTGCGAGTCCGGGTCGCACGAAGCGCCAGACCTCCCAAAGAATGTACGGCACGGCAATGATCACACCCACAGCAATGGACACCGTGATATGCACCATGAACTGGCCGCCCATAGAGGTATTGATCAAGGTGAAGCCCAAGTTGTCCGCACAGAGGGTACGGTCAAGACCGAAATAGGTGGTGAGCTGGCAGAGTACCCGATAGGTGATGAAATCGGCTCGTTGCGGGGCCAGGATGATAGAGTCAAAGACAATGTCCTTGTAGATGAAGGCCGCCACCGTGCCCACCAAGATCGCAGCGGAGGACCTCACCAAAACCCAGCGAAGTTCCTCCAAATGCCCCAGAAATGTCAGCTCCTTCTTTGCTTCAGCCATGCGCCATGGCCCATGGGCCGCGCCAAAGATAGAGGCGCATCCGGGCCGTGGACCGCCGTGGCCGGCTCGGTTGAACCAGCCCGGAGGATGGTACCCGGCCCTTGCCCTTGGCTTTGCAACAGCTTGTTAAGAATGCGTCGAAAATTCCGCTGATCGCCCTACTTTTAAGCGCCGCAACCAAAAGACGGCCCCTCTCCCGTACATCATCAGAATGACCAACGTCGACATCCAGTCCAAGGAGGCCCTTGAGCAATTCTTCGGGTTCACCGCCTTCAAAGGTGAGCAGGAAGCCATCATACAAAGCGTGCTCGATGGGCACGACACCTTCGTGATCATGCCTACCGGAGGCGGCAAAAGCCTCTGCTACCAGCTCCCCGCGCTGATGAGCGAAGGCACCGCCATCGTTGTGAGCCCGTTGATCGCTTTGATGAAGAACCAAGTGGACCTGCTTCGCGGCTTCGGCAGCGAGAATGGTGTGGCCCACTTTCTCAACAGTTCCCTTTCCCGCAACCAAGCCCAGCAGGTGCGCGCAGACATCCGCTCGGGTATCACCAAGCTGCTCTATGTGGCGCCCGAGTCCCTTACCAAGAAGGAGAACGTTGATTTTCTGTCGGAGATCAACATCAGCTTCTTCGCCATCGATGAGGCGCACTGCATCAGCGAATGGGGCCACGATTTCCGACCCGAGTACCGGCGGCTGCGAACGATCTTCGATGAGATCAAGCGCGTACCGATGATCGCCCTCACGGCCACCGCCACCGAGAAGGTGCAGGAGGACATCCTCAAGAATCTCGATATCCCCAACGCCAACACGTTCAAGGCTTCCTTCAACCGGCCCAACCTCCATTACGAGGTACGGCCCAAGCGCGAGGTGGCTCGGGAGATCATCCGCTTCGTGAAGCAGTACGTGGGCCGCAGCGGTATCATCTATTGCCTCAGTCGTAAGAAAGTGGAGGAGATCGCGGAGACCCTTGTGGTCAACGGCATAAAGGCGCTCCCCTATCATGCGGGAATGGACGCCGCACAGCGCGTGGACCACCAAGACCGCTTCCTCATGGAGGACGTGGACGTGATAGTGGCCACCATCGCCTTCGGCATGGGCATCGACAAGCCCGATGTCCGCTTCGTCGTACACCACGACATCCCCAAGAGCCTTGAGAGCTACTATCAAGAAACCGGTCGTGCAGGTCGCGACGGTGGGGAAGGCAAGTGCGTCACCTTTTATAGCTACAAGGACATCGAGAAGTTGGAGAAGTTCCTCCAAGGCAAGCCGGTGGCTGAGCAGGAGATCGGCAGGCAGCTTTTGGCGGATACTGTGAGCTATGCCGAGACCAGCATGTGCCGGCGCAAATACCTCCTTCACTACTTCGGGGAGCAATTGTCGGGCGACAATTGCGGAGCTTGCGACAATTGCCTCAGTCCAAAGGAGCTCTTTGAGGGCAATGAGGACCTGGCATTGGTGCTGGCCGCAGTGAAGGAGAGCAAAGAGCGCCACCGCGCCCGTTTCATCTGCGACCTGCTTACAGGTACAGAGACCAGCGAGATCAAGAACTACAAGGGTGACGGTCTGAAGGCTTACGGCTCCGGTGAGAGCAAGGATGCCCCGCATTGGATGTCCGTGGTTCGCCAGGCCAACGTGGGCGGGTTCCTCCATAAGGATATCGAGACCTACGGTAACCTCAGCCTAACGGACGAAGGCAAGAAATTCCTCAAGAAACCCGTTTCCATCACCTTCGTTAGAGAGCGTGATTACGGCGACACTGAGAGCGATGACGACGGCGCCGGTGCGAAGGGCGGAGGCGCAGCGGACGATCGCCTGATGAAGATGTTGCGCGATCTGCGCCACACCATGGCCAAAAAGGCCAAGCTGGCGCCCTACGTGATCTTCCAAGACCCGGCCCTAGAGGAGATGACGATGCGATATCCCATCACGATCGAGGAGCTCACGCTCATCAGCGGTGTGGGGCCCGGCAAGGCGCAGAAGTATGGAAAGCCTTTCGTGGAACTGATCGAGAGTTACGTGGAGGAGAATGAGATCGAACGCGCGGATGAGACCGTGGTGCGCTCGGTGATGAAGAAGAGCAGCAACAAGGTCCACATCATCCAGAACATCGACAAGCGCCTTTCACTGGAGTCCATCGCCAAGGCGAAGGGCCTGAGCATGGGCACACTGCTCGATGAGATGGAGACGATCGTGATGAGTGGTACCAAACTGGACATCAGCTACCACATCGATGATGTCGTGGAGGAGGATGCTCAGGAGGAGATCATGGATTATTTCCGCACCGCCGATAACGACAGCATCGACGATGCCGCTAAGGAGTTCGGCGGCGACTATAGCGAAGAAGAATTGCGGCTGATGCGCTTGAAATTCATGAGCGAAGTGGCGAACTAGTTGCCGGTTCTTAGTGATCGGTGATAAGTGATAGGAAGTGCGGCCAGACGCTCAGCATTGTGGCCGCTCTTCTCTTTCACCCCCTTTCGCTAGCCCGCGCTTGCAGCGTGAGAGGTCCACGTCTGTGGCGCGAGGGAAGCCCAAGCCCTCAATTCATAGCTCCGGACATTTAGAAATCGCGACGAAGCTCCGCCAACGCCCCCACCACCATCACGCCCACTCCGATGGCCATGGCCTCCTCCGCAATGTTGAAATCAGGTGTGTGCAGCCCTTTCATTGGCTTCTTCGGATCGCCGGTACCCAAGCGGTGAAAGCTGCCCGGCATCACTTGGGTATAGAAGGCGAAATCCTCGCTACCCATGCGGCGCGGCATCTCCACCACGTTCTCCCGACCGAGGAATTCCTCTGTCGCGGTGCGCATCCGAGCGGTCAGGTCATCATCATTCACCAGCACTGGATAACCACGTCGTACTTCGAATTCACATGAGCCGCCATGGATCATACAGAATTCATTTGACCAGCGAGGAAGCCACTCATGAAGCTCGGCGCGCTGCTCTTCATCGAACGTGCGCAACGTGCCTGCTATTTGCACCTCGTCAGGCACCACGTTGGTGGCTCCATTCGCGATGACCTTACCGAATCCAAGCACCAGCGGCCGGTCCTTTCGGTAGCGCTCGAATTCATCTTTCAGCGCCAGCAGAAGCCGCGCGGCAATCAAGATCGGGTCGATCAATTTCTCCGGTGAGGCGGCATGCCCTCCTTTGCCTTTCACGGTCACATAAAGCTCGTCGCTACTGGCCATGAACGGTCCTGCATGGAAACCCACCTTGCCCGTTTCCAACTCCGGCGTAACGTGCTGACCAATGATCTCGGCGGGGGTCGGATCGCGCAACGCACCTTCCTTTAACACCATCGTTGCTCCGCCCGGGATCTTCTCCTCGCCTGGCTGGAAAAGAAGCAGGATGGTTCCTCTCCATTCCTCGCGTAAAGCATGAAGGATGCGTCCTGCGCCAAGCACCATCGCCGTGTGCGCATCATGGCCGCAGGCATGCATTACGCCTGCGTTCTGTGAACGGTAGGGCACTTCACCCGTCTCTTGGATCGGTAGCGCATCGATGTCCGCACGCAGACAGACGCATCCGTCACCGTCCTTCCCTTGTACAACACCGATGACACCCGTACCCGCGATGCCTTCCCGGACCGCGATACCCATGGCCCGCAAGCGTTCCGCAATGAACCTGCCGGTAGCTTCCTCCTGATAGCTCAATTCCGGATGCTGGTGCATGTGACGCCGATCCGCGACCACAGCGGGATGCCCATCGGCCACCAATTGCTTGATGCGTTGGATCGTGATCGTGCTTGTCCCCGCGTCCGCCATGGATCAAATGTCCAAGCTGAGGGAGAATTGGAAAATGCCCTTCTGGACCACGCCGTCCTCCACGCCCCAGCCCCAATCCCCTCGCATGTAGTATCCGAGCAAGCGCGCATGCAGGCCAAAGCCATAGTCATAGATCAGTGGTTCCCTCTGGTTGCGGATGGTGATGGTGAGCGGATTGTTCTGGATCACCTGCTGATTGAAGTAGTTGTTGTCCGCATAGGGATCATTGCCTGTCCAAGCGGTGCCCGCATCACCGAAGACCACGATCTGGAAGTTCTGTAGGAAATCGCTCCGCAAGGGCTGATCGATGAAGTAGCGGAAGACCGGCAAGCGGATCTCGGAGTTCAGCACAGCGAAGGAATTGCCATTGCGTGCATTGTAGTAGAACCCGCGCATGGGCACGGCCAACGCCTGGTAGTAGTAGTTCTGCGAGGGGTCGATCGGAACACTGTTGTCCGTCTTCGAGAAGAGCCAGTTGTCAACGCCGCCCATGAAGTATACCACCTTGCGGCTGCCCAATGATGTGGAGCCCGCCAAGCGATTGACCCAGATGAGGTCGCGGTGGATGCTGATGCCGTTGCGCAGGTCGAAGCCCACCACCTGCATGTCGGTCCTCGGTCCATTCGGTTGCTTGTAATATTCCCCAAAGCCCTTGAGCTTCCAGCCGGTGTAGAGGTTGAGTCCGTGCGGAATGCTGCTGTCATAGACGTATTCCAGCCGTGCGCTTACCGTTTGGTCATTGCTATTTGGCGTAACCAGGGAGAACTGGTCGATGCTCTGCGTCACATAGCGGTCGTTGCGATACGTGAGTGATCCGCGCACCGAGGCCAACTCACTGAATGGGTACGAGACCTTGTACGTGAGCATGTGGCTGTGCAGCTTCACCACGCCGTTGGTACTTAGCCCTTGGGTGGCTTGGCGCTGAAAGACGAACTCCTTGTCCAATCGCTTGCGCAAATTGTCATACTTCAGCATGTAGCCGTTGTTATTCAGGTCCAGCGCCAAGCGGAAGCCGCCCACGATCTTGTAGTCCTCGAAGAGATCGCTGGCCGCCAAGCGTGTGAGACCGCTCAAGCCAGGGTTGAGCGCGCCTGGGCCGATCAGCGGTTGGTAGAACTGAGCGTCGTAGCTGTTGTCCAACTGGGTGAGCACCTCATCCGTGGAGAAGTTGACGTTGTAATTGCGCTGCTCCGGAAAATTGAGGTTGGTAACCAAGGTGGTATCCGCTGGTGCGGCAGGAAGACCAATGGTTGGAACGTCGGGGCCAGTCGTCGCGGCGGGTTGTTGTCCCGGCGGTGGCGCAGGCCCCTCGTCGCTGAAGCGGTAGTTCTCCACATCGATCGCGCCACTGTCCCGAGGCGGCAGGTCCACTTTCACCACCGTACTCAAGTCATTCGTGATCGAGCTGGCCGCAGGTTTCGAACCGACCACCTCATCCTTCAAAGGCCCTGCGCCCAAGTCATCCGCAACGTGAAGATCACCCGCGTTCCCCTCCCGGAAATGATACTTTCCATCGCGGAAGGTGAGCTCGGTGAAACGTCCGCTCCCTGCAGCGACGTCCTGTTCCAGGATCCCGCGCTTGTAGTCCGTCACCTTTTGGGCCACCGTGAAATGGCGGTAATGCACGGTGGTATCCACAGCGCTCACTGCACTGTCATAACGCGCCACCCAGCGGTCCTGCACATGGTCGCCATCACTTAGCCAGCTATAGGCCGTGCTGTCGAACATCGCTGGTTCGCGCTCATCGACCCCAGGTGTGTTCGTGAGTCGTGCAAGGATGGGCGAGCGCGTGGCGAGGTCGAAGCGGAAGATGTCCTTCGAGGGATCGAACCATGTCGGGTCTCCGTTAGCGCGTAGCGTATCGTCCGGCCGATCACTGCTGAAGATGATCGAACGGCCTTGGTCCGCGAAGGCGGGATCAAGGTCGTCATATTGGTCGTCCGTCAGCTGCTCTTGGCGGTTACCGATCACATAATAGAGATAGAGGTCCGTTCGTCCTTCGCGCACGCCGCTGAAGATCATGTTTCGCCCATCGGCGCTGTACGCCATGCTAAGGATCTTGTCCAGCATGAATACAGGCTTACGCACGGTCTTCTTATCATCCAGCGTATAGGTGTTCAGGTAAAGCTCGCCTTTCCGCTCAGTGGTCCAAGTAAGCGCACCGCTTGTGGGATGCCAGGCCAGCACGGGATAGCTCGTGTCGATGATGCGGTCGATCTTCTTCTCTCCTTTCGCGATCTTCTTCACCTTCTTCGTCGCTGTGTCGTAGATCCACACTTTGTATTGCCCCAGTTCATTGCTCACCCAAGCCGCATGGCTGCCGTCCGGGCTCATCTTGAATTGCGAATAGCTGCGTGTCTTACGCGTCTTCACCTTCAGCTCCGTCGTTTTAGGGTCCGAGCGTAGCCGGTCCTGCTCCATGTATCGGCTCTTGTATTGGCCGAAGCACTCCGTGGTGAGTTCCTTCAAAGACACGCCGAGGACGTAGAGGAAACCGCTGTCCGGATTACGGCTCACCCGGGTCATGTAGAGGATGTTGGGGATCACTGCAGGTCCATAGACATCGGCCACATAGGACCATAGCGCTTGCCCCGCCAACTCCGCGTCCTTCCCTTCGAGTCGATTGAATTTCGCGTACCGGCCGCTTAATACCCCATCGCGCACGCGGCTCTCATCCTCCGCGCTCCACGGCCCGGTCACATAGTTCACAACGCCCTTGGTGTACCACGGTGGGAGGTTCATCAGCGTACTGTTCTTCAGCACCTCGCGCCAGTTACCGCCGAACATCATCTGGTCGATGATCAGCTGCGCAATGCCCGATCGGACCTGCCGGTCCAGCAGGGCGCGGTCTCCCTCGTTGTACACGAAGACCTTCGTGCCCACGATCCGCGTGACTCCCCCGATGTTGTACTGCTCATCATCGGTGATCCCCACGTTGCTCTGGCGGAAATCGCTCTGCGAGTTGTACACCACGAACTGCACGCGGTCGTCGATGGTGTAGTCGAAGAACTTCTCCAGCTGCTTCTTGTTCCGCACCGCACTGATGGAGACGAACTTCGCCACATTCCGGCCCTCCTTGTAGAAATAGGTCTCGATCTCCGGGAAGCGGTAACTCTGCCACAGGAATTCCTTGTACTGTACCCGGTTTTTCCCGAACTGCTGCTGGCTGCCGTTGTAGAACTGGGCGCTCGCACCCAGGACCAGCAGCAACGCCAAGGTCAAAAAGAGGGATCGGATCGGGGACAACACGGGACTCGGTCGGTATTTTTGCAGGGCAGTCGCGAAGTTCACGCTTTTTCCGCAGGATGCATATTCACAGCTTCACCTTCAACCCCTTTCAGGAGAATACCTACGTGCTGCATGCGGCGGGTGAAGGTATCATCGTGGACCCCGGCTGCAACGACAAGAACGAGCAACGGGAGTTGGAAGAGTGGCTCGACGAGAACGGCATTTTGCCCACTCGCGTATTGCTCACCCACGCCCACATCGACCATGTGATGGGTTGCGCCTGGCTGAAGGAGCGCTACGGCCTGCTCCCAGAAGTACACCTGAAAGACCTCCTGATCTTGGAAGCGGCGGAGATGCAGGGCGCGATGTTCGGTGTGCAGTGCGACCCGGTACCCGCACCGAAAGCCTTCCTCGAAGCGGGCGATGTGATCCGCTTGGGCGATGAGCACCTCGACGTGCTCTTCGTGCCCGGCCACGCCCCCGGCCATGTGGCCTTCTTCAACCCCAAGCAGCGTTTCCTTTTGGGCGGTGACGTGCTCTTCCACCGCAGCATCGGCCGCACAGACCTGCCCGGCGGCGACATGGAAACGCTACTGAAAACCATCCGCGAAGAGTTCTACACCTTGGGTGATGATGTGGTGGTTTACAGCGGCCACGGACCTAAAACGACCATCGGTGAGGAACGGCGGGAGAATCCGTTTGTGCGGGTGCTCTCGTGAGCACTCGATCGGCTTTTTGCCGAGTGAGTGGGCGCTGTAAGGCCTCTGGCCTGTCTTGTTCCATAAGCACCACATCCTGAGTCGGGCCGGAGGTCCAGAGCCGGAACGCACTCGGCAAAAAGCCAAGTGCGGGCATCTGTGCTAAGAACCGTTTACTTCCGCTTATAGCTCGGATCCACCGTCTTGCTCTTCCCGGCGTTGCTTCGCACCGGCACGCAGGCGAAGCCTTTCGGATAGCGGAGGAAAAGGAAGCGCACGCTGAAGATCAACGGGCGATAGGTGCTGCTGAACCACTGCATCTTGCCGAAGTTGCCACCGTCCTCCGGCGCGATGCTGAATACGGGTGTCTCGATCGCGGGGATGATCATCAACTGCTTGTTGACGCGGAAGCCATAGCCCAGTTTCACATGCACTTGCCCGATGAGATCTGGCGGAAAGGCCCAGCGGTTGAGTGCGGTGAGATCGGCGGTATAGCTTCTACTGGTGCCGAAGCGCCAATCCAAGTTTGCGCCCAAGCTGAACTGGACGAATTGGTAGGCCTTCGTCTGTAAGAGCTTGTTGGCATTGACATGCGCGGTGAGATGGCGGTCGTTGAACGCATCGGTGCCTGCCAGGTGGTTGATGCTGTCGCCGCGGATCAATGTGCTTGTGAAATCCTCTGTGCCCTTGAGTTGTTTGTAGGCTACGCCGAAGTCCCAATAGTCGAGAATGATGGGATCGCGCGTGGAGACGAACCAACCGGCTTCGAGGTAGAGGGCGATCTTTCCATTCGGATCGAACAGCGCGGTGTAGCTGGTGTCCGCATTACTGAAGACCGTCTCCTCCTTGTTGCTGAAACGGGGCAACGCGTAGGTGATGCCTGGCGCGAAGTAGAAGCCTCCACGCCGCATGCTGCCGTCCGTGGGAAAAATATCAGGCTTCTTGCGGCCGTAAATGCCCTGCGCGCAGAGCGAACCTGCGAAGAGCAGGCATAGGGTGATGAGGAAGGCGCGGGTCATGGATATAAAGGCAGTAACGGGCATGCCCCTTCAACGGGGAAAGCAGGAAGGAAGTGTCAACGAAGGGTTGTGAAGGAGGTCAGGCCTTCATCTTCTGGCAGGCACTTGCTTTTAATGTGTCCATACCCTTGTTCAAACCTTCTTCAACAACTCCAAAGCCTTCAGCTCCACCTCCTCACTTTCCCACTTTGTTTCAATGCCGGGCATGGCCAGCACTTCCTCCATTATACGGTCGTGGCGACGGCCTTCGCGCAGCGCATCCACATAAGGAATGTCTGTGAATTTCACTTGGCTGTAAAGCGGCAGCCATTGGTCCGGATGCTTGGCCTGGATGTGGCCTTCGATCTTCTTCCGGAGGATGAAGCGTGGGTCGGCGACGAGGTCGCGCATCTCGGTGAAGTTGCGCAGGCTGAGGTCTGCGATGGCATGACCGTTCGCTACGCGATGCTGATCATAGGCGTGAAGGACCGCGCCCCAGTTGTCATCGCCGTGTTGGTCCAGCAGGTCGTTCAGCACTTTGCAATCCTCGTAGCCCGAGTTCATGCCTTCGCCATAGAAAGGCACCATGGCGTGTGCGGCGTCGCCAAAAAGCGCGGCGGTGGAACCATGCGTCCACGGGCTGCAACGGATGACGACGAGCGTGCTCTGCGGATGGCGCATGTACTGCTGCGTCATGTCCGGGATCATGGTGTAGGCATCGGGAAAATGTTGCTTCAGGAATCGGTCGGCCTCTGCCTCAGTGCGCACCTTGTCGAAGCCTGCGTCGGGCGCATCCGGACCTGCGTTGTGTGGCATGAAGAGCGTGCCGGTGAAACCACCATCCTGATTCGCGAGGCCCATCAACATGTAGTAGCGGCGAGGCCAGATGTGCAGGCATTGCGGATCCATCAGCGGGCTGCCGTCCGGACCTGCGGGAAAAGCGATCTCCTTGTAATCGTGCTCGATGTATTCCTGGCTGTAGTTGAAGCGACCGTATTGCATCTTGGCACGCACCGCACTGAACGCACCGTCGCAGGCCAGCACTACGTCGGCTTTCACGGTCTTCGCCTCCTCGCCTTTCCGGCTGAAGATGCAGCTCGCGTTATCCAGATCCACATCCATGCAGCGATAACCGAAATGCAGCGTGACGCCCGGTATCCGCTCTGCTTCCGAGAGCAGCCGGTTGTTCAGTTCCCCGCGGCTTACTGAATAGATCGCCTTGTTCTCGATGCTGTAGGGCAGGCGGTTGGTCTTGCCTTGTGGATCGTGTGTCATCCTCGCATAGACCGGAACTGTGATCTCGCGGATGCGATCCTCGATGCCGGCCGCGCGGAGAGCCGTCCAACCGCGATGGCTCACCACAAGGTTTATGGAGCGGCCCGCGTACTGATCAGCGGTGCGAGGGTCGCTGCGCCGCTCGTACACATCCACTTTGTGGCCGCGCTTGGCCATGAGCACGGCGAGCAAGCTGCCTACCAATCCGCCGCCGACGATGGTGATGTTTTTCATTTTGGTGATAGGTGGTCAGTGATCGGGGGCTACTGATTGGTGATTGGTGATTGGTGATTGGTGATTGGTGATTGGTGATTGGCTGCTGAGGCTCGGAGATCTGCTTTTCGTAGCTGGCGATCGGTGATACCGGTAACCTATGATAACAGGTGGGTAAGCCAAGGGTTTCCTATCACCTATCACCAGCCACTATTCACTTCTTCATCTGCGATTCCAGTGCTTCCCAGAATCGGAAGACGTCCTCGAACGAATTATACATCGGCACCGGCGCCATGCGGATCACATTCGGTTCGCGCCAATCCAAGGAGATGCCTTGCGCCGTGAGTTTGTCGAAAAGATCCTTGCCCATGCCGTGTGCGAAGATGGACAACTGGCTTCCGCGCTGTTCCGGATCGCTCGGCGTGATGATCTCCAGATTCACGTTGTGCTTTGCGCTGATGCCATTGATAAGGGCTTCCGCATAGCCTGTGAGTTGCAATGCCTTCGCGCGCAAACGTTGCATCCCGGCGCGACCAAACTGCTCCAGTGACACGCGGTGGATCGCCATGTTGAAGACCGCTGCATTGCTCACTTGCCAGCCTTCCGCAGTGGGCATCGGACTGAACTCCGGCCCCATCTTGAAACGTGTGTTCTTGTCGTGGCCCCACCAGCCTGCGAAGCGCGGTAGATCAGCCTTCAAGTGCCGTTCGTGGATGAACGCGCCGCCCACGCTGCCCGGGCCGCTGTTCAGGTATTTATAGGTGCACCAGCAGGCGAAGTCCACGTTCCAGTCATGGAGTTGCAACGGCATGTTGCCCGCCGCATGTGCGAGATCAAAACCTGCGATCGCGCCCACCTCATGCGCCTTCGCAGTGATGGCCTGCAACGCAAACGCTTGGCCCGTGTAGAACTGCACGCCACCGATCAGCACCAAGGCCAATTCATCGCCAAGCTCGGTGATCTTCGCGAGGATGTCCTCCGTGCGCAGGGTGTGCTCGCCTTTGCGCGGCTGCACTTCCACCAGGTGCTGTTTAGGGTCGAGTCCGTGGAAGGCGATCTGCGAAGCCAATGCGTAGGTATCACTTGGGAAAGGACGTTGCTCGGTGAGGATCTTCACGCGCTTTCCCTTCGGACGATAAAAGCTCACCAGCAAGAAGTGCAAATTGCTCGTGAGCTGATTCATCATCACCACTTCCTCGCTGCGCGCGCCCACCACTTTGGCAGCGCCATCCGTGAGTTCCTCGTGGTAACTATACCACGGATGCTTCGCCTCGAAGTGCCCTTCGACGCCGAAACGCGCCCAGTCCTCCAATTCTTGCTTCAGCGCGGCCTCGGCGCCCTTGGGCTGCAGGCCGAGCGAGTTGCCGGTGAAGTAGACGGCATCCGAACCGTTGTGCTGCGGTACCAGGAATTCACTGCGAAAGGAACGGAGAGGGTCCTCGGCGTCCCGTTGGCGGGCGGAGGCTAAGGTGTTCTCGGGAAGTGTCATGGCGTGCCGCGAAAGTAGCGGGAACCCGGTTTTCTATTCACCGCCAAGACGCTAAGCACGTCAAGAAATGCAAGGGCAGCTTCCGCAGATCAGGCTTGATGCTCTTGGCGTCTTGGCGGTAAAACGTCACCCCAGCATCACCCCGATCCAAGCGCACAGCGGTATCACGATCATCACACCGTCCACGAGAATGGCGTAGTAGAACGCATCGCGCACGGGCCGGGCACGCACGGTGAGAACCATCCCGAATGCATATCCGATCAGGATCACCCAAGAAGCAGTGGCATAGCCGAGGCCGCGCAGCATGACAAACTCGAATGTCGCCGAGCACAACAGCAGGAACAAGGCAATGCCCTTCGCTCCCTTGGTGCCGAAGACGATGGGTACGGTGCGCAACGCAGGATCATCGCTGGCTTGGTCGCGGACATCAAAGAGGATGGCGAGAGCCAGGATCAGCGGCACGCGCATGCAGGTGAGGCCGATCACGGTGAACTTCGAGAAGCCCACGGGATCCAGCTGCAACGGTATGGCCACGGTAACGATCGCCCACAGCACCGCGATCAACACGGCCTTGAGAAAAGGCACCATGCGCAAGCCGATGCCGATGCCTTTGGATGACGTGAAAGGTGTGACATAAAAGAAGGTAAGTACCACCGCCGGTACCATCATTGGCCAAATGATCGGCCACAACGGCCACAGCAAGAGGAACGCCGCGATGCCGCACGCCGCGACCAGCACATTCATGAGCATCTTGTTGGTCCTGTACCACAACAGGTTCGCATACTCCTTGCCCTCCGGACCCTCGATCCGCGCCAAGCGCATCACACCATACGCGGTGAACGATCCCAATAAAGCCGCTAAGGCGTAACGTCGCGCCAACGTCCCCTCATGCAGGAACAACGTGGTCCACAGGATCTGCGCGGCCACCGCTAAGGCCACCCAGATATGGCCATAGATCAGCCATTGAAGCAACGGGTTGCGTACCTCACCCTTCATGCCTACTTGTATTGCTCCGGGTAGATCACATAGCGGTTCATCGCTAGACCTACCAACACCCCCACGGCGGAGGAAAGCAGGCAGCTGATCACGCGCTTGGGCCGCCCCGCGACGCTGTACCCGGTGGCGTAGATCGGATCACCCTCCATGTTCGGATCGGAGATGGACCCCCGGGTGACATACACGCGCGGCCAAGCCATCAATCCGGCGTAGAGCGGCGGGATCAAGAAGGAATTCACTTGCAGGTTCATCGCCATGGTCAGGCCCGCGCCCACTGCAAAACCACCCAGTATTGGCACGATCGGCCTATAGCCGAGTCGCGCATCACGTTCGCCCTTGATGAACCAGCGCATCTCCGGGATGGTGTAGGTGTTACCGAAGAGGGTGTCCTTGAAATACCACACCTTTTCTTGGCCCAGGCTGTCCGTCACGCTGAACACGCCGTTCGTAGGCTCGGTGCGCTCCACCATCTTTCCGTGGCGCGGCAGGAGATAGCGGATCTCCATGGTGCTTTGCCCGATCACCTTAGCGTTCAGGAGCTGCCCATTCATCAGGTTGATCGTATCCTGAGCGCGTGCACTGGAAATGGTCGCCAGCAGGAGGAGGAAGAGGATGATCCGCATGCGACGGCGAAGTTGGTTCACAATGTGGAATGCGAGCCACGAGCCCCAAGCTGTAAGCCATAAGCTTCAAGGTTGTGGCTTACAGCTTGGGGCTCACGATCCACGACTAAAGGACGCAAGACTCATCCACCAAGCCTGACAACCGCATTTCAAGCATCACGGCGCCCAATATCTTTGCCCGCCCTTTCAAGCCCCTACCCATCATGGCATCCACTACCTACCAGGATCGTCACATCGGACCCGACGCGCAAGAGACCGCAGCAATGCTGAAGGTCATCGGCCAGCCCACGCTCGATGCGCTGATCGAACGCACCCTTCCGGACAGCATTCTCTCCTCCGGCCCACTGGGCATCGGCGCGGCTCTCAGCGAGCGCGAACAGTTGGACCATATGCGCGAGCTTGGAGCGAAGAACAAGGTTTTCCGCAGCTACATCGGCATGGGCTACAGCGGCACCATCACGCCCTCGCCCATTCGCCGGAACATCTTTGAGAACCCCGGCTGGTACACGGCCTACACGCCATACCAAGCAGAGATCAGCCAAGGACGTTTGGAGGCATTGCTGAATTTCCAGACGATGGTGTGCGACCTCACCGGATTGCCCATCGCCAATGCCTCCCTGCTCGACGAAAGCACCGCCATCGCCGAGGCCATGCTGATGTTCCACCATGAACGCTTGAAGGAACACCAACACCGCAAAGGCTTCTTCGTGGATGGCAAACTTTTCCCGCAGAACATCGATGTATTGCGCACCCGCGCAGCGCCGCTGGGCATCGAGATCGTGGTCGGTGATGCGCTGGCAGGCCCGATCCCGGACAACTGCTTCGGCATCGCGCTGCAATACCCGGCCATGGACGGTTCGGTGAACGACTACCGTGAAGTAGCGTCGAAGGCAAAAGCCGCAGGGATGAAAGTGGCCGTCTGCACCGACCTGCTCGCCCTCACCTTGTTGGCGCCTCCGGGCGAATGGGGCGCGGACGTCTGCGTGGGCAACAGCCAGCGCTTCGGCGTACCGATGGGCTATGGTGGCCCGCACGCCGCATTCTTCAGCACCACGGACGAGTTCAAGCGCTTGATCCCCGGCCGCATCATCGGTGTGAGCAAGGACCGTCGCGGTCGGCAAGGCCTGCGCATGGCACTACAGACGCGCGAGCAGCACATCCGTCGCGACAAGGCGACCAGCAACATCTGCACGGCACAGGCCCTACTTGCGGTGATGGCATCCTCCTATGCCGTCTACCACGGCCCCGAAGGCTTGAAGCAGATCGCGAAGCGGATCCATGGCCTCACGCATCAATTGTCCGAAGGCGCCAAGGCCTTGGGTTATGGCCTTCAAAACACGGCCTACTTCGACACCATGACCCTTGCGCTACCGGAAGGGACCATGGCAGCGAAGGTCCGCTCGGCCATGGAAGCGCGTTCCATCAACCTCTCCTACCGCGGCAACCTCATCGGCATCGCGCTGGATGAGACCGCGCGTGAAGAGGATGTGCGCGACCTTCTTGATGGGCTGGCCGAGGCCTGCGGAAAAAAGTCCGGCGCGGTTTCCGGATCGAACGAAGCGGCCATCGCTGCCCCAAAGTCCCTGCAGCGCACCTCCGATTTCCTCACCCATCCGGTCTTTAGCTCGTATCACACGGAGACCGAATTGATGCGCTACTTGAAGCGTTTGGAGAACAAGGATTTCTCATTGGTCCATGGCATGATCCCGCTCGGCTCCTGCACCATGAAGCTGAATGCCGCCAGCACCTTGATCCCCTTGATGTGGCCCGAATGGGCGAGCCTGCATCCCTTCGTACCCGTGGAACAGGCGGGTGGCTACCAGGCCGCGATCCGTGAATTGGAAGCGGATCTGGCGAAGTGCACGGGCTTCAGCGCTACCAGCCTCCAGCCCAACAGCGGTGCCCAAGGCGAATATGCCGGCCTCCTCACCATCCGGGCCTATCACCATGCGAAGGGCGACACGCATCGCGACATCGCGTTGATCCCAAGCAGCGCGCACGGCACCAACCCTGCGAGTGCCGTAATGGCCGGCATGAAGGTGGTGGTGGTGAAGGCCGATGAACGCGGACAGGTGGACGTGGCAGACCTCAAGGCCAAGGCCGAACAATACAAGGAGAACCTCGCCTGTCTCATGATCACCTACCCGAGCACGCACGGAGTGTTCGAGGCGGCGATCAGGGAGGTCATCGAAGCGATCCACGCCAACGGAGGACTCGTCTACATGGACGGCGCGAACATGAATGCGCAAGTAGGTCTCACCTCGCCGGGCGAAGTGGGTGCCGACGTTTGCCACCTCAACCTGCACAAGACATTCGCAATTCCGCACGGCGGCGGCGGCCCCGGTATGGGCCCCATCTGTGTGAACGAGAAGTTGAAGCCTTTCCTTCCCGGGCATCCTTTGGTGGCGACCGGCGGAGAGCATGCTATCCC
>JBEPUG010000051.1:0-20419 GCA_041691695.1 Flavobacteriales bacterium | reverse complement strand
CATGCCGTGAACCCCATAGACCGCGTCGGTCCAGCTGATGCTGTTGTTCACGATGTCCCAATTCCAGCCTCCCAACTTCCCCACCTGCGTCATCAGGCGCAATTGGTC
The DNA here is from genome assembly GCA_041691695.1 of Flavobacteriales bacterium. GTDB lineage: Bacteria > Bacteroidota > Bacteroidia > Flavobacteriales_F > PHOS-HE28 > PHOS-HE28. The sequence goes on along the minus strand of JBEPUG010000051.1, from coordinate 20,311 downwards.
CAGCCCCTCCTTTCCGTCATGGATGTCCACGCAAGAACCCATGTATCCTTTCAGAACGCCTTCCAGATAAAGGGGGGAGCCGCTTCCCAGCACCCATCGGAATCCACCATCCTTATGGCGCATCCGATATTCCAGTGAATAAGGTCCCTGTGTGCGCAATGCTTCGTTGTGCAGTCGCATCCAGTGCTGGATGTCCTCGGGGTGGATGTGGTCGGCACTATACTCCTCCAGTGTAAAGGAGTCGGGCATGCCCGTGAAATCACGCCAGCGTTTGTTGAACCAGATAGGCCTTGCCTCCACATCGCAGATCCACATCATCGCCGGGGCCTGGTCGGCGGTAAGATGAAAGGGTTCTAACAAAGACGATGTACTTGAGAGTGGCGATCCCTCCATGGAACTGCTTTGATGTTAGGGCAACGAAGTTAAAAAGTACACGCGCGAGTGGCAGCTGATAGGACGATCGAGAGGATCAGTTTGTTCGCATGACGACACATCGCCTGCACCTTGGAGTGAGGAAGCTCTTCTCAGCATGTAAGCAAAGTGCGGAATGGATTGCCCACTGCATTCCCGATCTTGACGCTTGTGCACCTGAAACGCGTTACGGTTCGGCACTTGCATAGGGATGTCAACCAAAACTGGAATTCAACATGAAGAACCCGAACATCCTTAAAATGGCCCTCGTCGGAGCCACATTCCTTGCTACCGCACTTAGCGTCTCAGCGCAAGGCCCCAGCGTCGGAGTGAAGGTCGGTGGAAATTTGAGCAACTTTCATAAGGGCGAAGTGAACGACAACAACGCCAGATTCGGATTCAACCTCGGTCTTATGGGTCGCACATCAGCAGATGAGGCGATCGGGCTGCAGGCCGAATTGCTCTACACCACCAATGGTACCAAGACGACTTACAGTTCTTTCGGAAAATACGTGAACCAGACCGTGGATTACAAACTCGGTTACATTCAATTGCCCATCATGGTGAGCCTACGCTTCGGTCAGAGCGCATTCGAGATCCAAGCCGGTGGTTATGCCGCCTATTTGGTGAGTGCGGATGTGACCACCACCGGTGATTTCGGGAATGGGACGAACAGCTTGGACAAGTCGAATTTCAACTCCCTTGATGCCGGCTTGGTCGGTGGCATCGCCTTCAACCCAGGTCCTCTGCAGATCGGCCTGCGTTACGACTATGGACTGACCAATATCGCCAATAGCGCCGATGCCACAGCGTTCTTGGGTAGCGCAAAGAATTCCTGCGCACAGCTCTATCTCGCTATCGGCATCTGATCGCGAGCACTTCCTAACTCGATGAATACCATGGACAACAAGCAGCACGATATTAAGCAGGCCCGTCCATCAGGCGTTGACCGCCCGATCGAGCAAGAGGAACCACGCAAGCCCGGTGTCCAGGATCCCTACTCGAGGGATCCTGGCTCGGGCAGCGAGGATGCAGGTGTGGATCAAGGAGAAGAGACCGAGATCCGCAAAGAGGAGGGTTTGGACATGAAGGCCAAGCAAACGTTTCTAATGGACGACCACCGATCCACTGAAATGGCCGAAGAGAATGTGGTGATCAACGATGAGGACATCCTTCCTACCGGCATCCAGACCGGGCAGACGGGACGCGGTTCCTATTCCACTGACACGTCGACCGGAGCGGGGCGTTATGCCGACCATCGGTCAGGTACTTTCGGCGTTTCTCCTGTTGCTCAACCCGGCAACGATGAGCAGGTCGAGCCAGATCCCATCGATACGAAGATCCAACGCTGACCCAAGCGAGTATGAAGACGCGCGTGCAGTCCTCCGCGCCGGAACGTGAGTTGGAGAACGCGGCGAAGAAAGATTTCGATCCCGGCCAACCTTGGGAGGATACAGGCAAGTTGGATAGGAACCTCCTCGGACGGTTTTCCAACGGCAGGGACATCGCCAATAAAGCAGGTATACGGGGAGGTCTCGCGAAGAAGGAGGATAACTCTTAGGCCACATTGAGTAATGGCCGGGATCCAAAAAGACAGACGGCAGGAGATCCCCTTGGAAAAGGCGTTGATGAACCTGCTGCAGGAATGCCGCATGGTGCTCCCCGGCATTCAAATGACATTCGGCTTCCAGTTGATCGTAGTATTCAACTCCAGCTTTCGCCAGTTGCTGGACCCCCTGCAACAACGCATGCATCTTGTGGCCATCACTGCAGTGGCAGTGGCGGCTGCCTTGGTGATGGCACCTGCCGCATTCAACCGGCACACCGATCCGTTGGTGATATCCGATCGTCTGGTACGCCTGACCGCGCGTCTGCTGATGGCGAGCATGGTCCCCTTGGCCATTGGGTTGTGCATTGACCTGTACCTCTTGGCAACAGTGATCCTCCAGAATTCTTTTAGTGGCACCTATGCGTGCATCTTGTTCATCATCTTCATAGCTCTTTGGTACATCTTGCCACTGGCTGCGCGCCTCTCTTGGTCGAAGCGCCCCATTGAGCATCTTTCTGATCAGCGCGATCCGAATGGATCCGAACAGGACGTGATGTAGGAATAAACCTTCACGTTGAGATGATGGCAGTTCGCCAAGTGGACAGCCATGACCATTGACACCACTTGTCCTTCGCAGCGCTCCTTGTCGATCTTCGTATTTCCGCGGACCTCCAGGATCCGCTTGCCGGTAAACGGCTGTAGTTGCTCGCTGGCCAAGAATAGGGATGGGCCTTCCATGTGCTGTCCTAGGCCGGATCCATTTCAAGATCCATGCCTCTGCAATCGACCGGAGGTCAGCTTGCGTGCTCGCCGCTTGCCTCGGCCAATCGCCTTGCGGTAGCGCTGGCGATCGGTTTCACGAGGTGATCGTCGAAACCGGCCTGCCTGGAACGCTCAATGTCCTCCTTCTGCCCCCAACCGGATAAGGCGATGATCCGAATACGCGCTCCCCAATCCTCCGCACGCATGCGCTGACAGGTCTCGTGGCCGCTCATTTCAGGCATTCCAATGTCCATGAACACCAGGTCGGGATGAAGAGTACTTCCCAATTCCAACGCCTGCTCGCCGGAGAAGGCTATCTCCACGTGGTGCCCCGACTTACGCAGGATGGCCGCGAGCGAGGTGGCGCCATCGCGATTATCGTCCACTACGAGGATCCGACGGGCGGCGCCATTTTCAAGATCCGTTTCGGGGACGTCCGCATTTTCGATACTGTTCGTGTGGACCACCAACGGGATGCGCAGGGTGAATTCGCTCCCATGGCCAAGGCCTTCGCTCTTCACCTCCAAGGTGCCGTTGTGCATGTGGGCAAGACGCTGGGCGATGTTCAGCCCGATGCCAAGTCCGCGCCCCACCGTTGGTCCACCCTTCACTTGGGCGAACATCTCGAAGATGCGTTGGTGGTCCTCTTTTGAAAGCCCGATGCCGTTGTCCTTCACCCGCACTACGGCATGCTTCCCCTCGGCACTAGCGTACAGGTCGATGCGGCCACCGGGATCGGTATACTTCGCCGCGTTGGTGAGCAGGTTGGAGATCACTTGCATCAGGCGGTTGGTATCGGCGTCCACCCAAAGAGGTTGCTCCGCGATATGCTTCACCAGAACATGTCCGCTTTGTTCGATCAGCGGCAAAGCGGCCTCTTCCGCCATGGTCAGTGTGTGATGCAGATCAATGGTCCGCTTGCGCAACTCCAGCGTGCCGCGATCGATACGGCTCACATCCATCAGGTCGTCCACCAAGCGGACCAAGTGGTCCAGTTGCCGCTGCATCATGGCGCGGGTAATATCCATCGTGCGCGGATCGTCCTGGGCGAATTCCAGCAACTGCAATCCGTTCATGATGGGAGAAAGCGGATTGCGCAGCTCATGGGCCAACGTGGCAAGGAAGTGGTCCTTTTGGCGAACCGATTCCTCCAATGCTCGTTGCGCAAGTATCCGCTCGCCAATATCCCGCAACACAGCCAAACGGCCGATGGGGCGACCATCGTTGTTGTGCAGGACGCATACGGTCGCTTCTACAGTGATGCGCTCTCCACTGGGCATGAGATGCACCTTCTCCCCTCGCCATGTATCTCCACGGGCCCAAGCTCTGTTGGCTTTGTCCTCTTCCTCTGGAGAAACCCACAATTGGGTATACATGGCAGTCAAAGGCGACCCCAATACGTCCGACGCTCTTCGACCGTATTTCTTTTCCGCTGCAGCATTGATGTACGTGATGCGATCGTCGAGATCAACGGCTACCACCACGTCTTCGATCTGTTCCAGCACTTGGCCCCGAAAATTGTTCGAGTTCATCTCCGCATTTCCCAATGCGAACACATGCGAACCATCCATCAAGGCATCCACCTTTCCATCGCGGATAGCTTCCAACGCTTGGGCGAACTCGCTTAGCCTTTCACGCAGTCGTTCATTCTCGGACTTTAGGGCATCCAGTTCCATCATGGGCGTTCTGTGGATGCGTGATGATCCGATGAATTCAGGAGCCTTTTGATGTTGGATAGGTCCCCAACGTAGTGACGCAGTCGTCCAGATGAACTCGTCACCACTGTCGGCAGCGCGACCATCTCCGCAGTGGAAATGCGCTCCTGTGAATGCACAAGATCCACCGCCTCCAGTACATATCTCTCTTTTAAAGGTTTCTTACATACACGTCGAACGTTCACCAGGACACGGTCAGCGTAAACTGTGTTGCAGGAAACGAAAAGCTGCAGAACGTATTTACTCTGCTCCTTCTGCTTCACATCCCATGGTATACTGTGTAGCTTTTCATTCATTCTTGGTAGATCTTAGAACTACAACAGAGGACTTACCCTTGATCTGAACTTTCGACGTCAAGGAGGTATCATCTACACGATGCACATTGATCCCGGCAGACTCCCGCACCACGCACCGGAACTTTCACTTGCTGGGTGCAACATGCGAACTGTCCCAGCGCTGTTCCATCTGGTCGCTGGTCTTGTAGCTTCCGCTATTGTCTCCAGACACTTTCTTCTGCACTCTTATGCTGTCCTGCGCTGCTGTCCTTGAGCTTTCATTGTCCGGTGCAGTGCAAGAACAAAGCGCCATGGCAAATGCTATAAGTGTGATGCCTATGATCTTCTGGGGATCCATCTTTGATGTTTAGCCCATCACCCGCAATTCCAATGCCTAGTGCAGAGCTTTCATTGCGCAGCCCGGAGTACTGTTTGGTTGTTCAAAGGATGACGCGCGACACATCAGTGCATCTCAAGTTCACTCAAACCAATTTGCGATGAACTCTTCCAAAAGTTTCGACACTACCCACATAAACAGCTACAGCTCTTGGAACGTCCCGTGCCGATCGATCAAGGGGCCGGAATTACCCAGTTCCCATCAGGTATGGTGCATCGACATCCACATAGTTCGGTCATGCCATATTCTATTGCCTCGTTCCTGAACCACCGGAGGATCAAGCCGGACGGGCATTTCCGCGTATGGGTCAGATCTCTTGCACACTTGGTATCGCTCTTGTCTTGAGTGAAGCGGTGCTGGTGGAAGATCCGTTAGGCGGACCTGCAAGCACAGGAACTAAAACCCCACAGTACAATGTCGGACCAAAAGAATCAGCCCAACAAGACGAACCAAACGACTCCTCAGGACCATAAGCAAGGCCAACAGCCTCAAGCAAAAGCTGGTCAGCCTCAGTCCAAGACAGGCGAGCCTGAAGCCAACGACAAGAACCGTGTTGGTGGTGACGCTGCACGTACGCAAGCCCACACCCCACAAGACAAGGCCAACACCAAGGGTGCGCAGCCGACCGACAAGACGACCCGTCACTAATACTGCACCGATGCCGGTCAGCTACCGATAAAGGTGAGGAACGGAAGATCGGCCACCCTGTGTGGCAGCAGATATCCGGACCTATTAGAAATGTCCCTTCACGGGGACGTTTCTATTTTAAGACGCCTTGTATCAAGATCCATCCACGACCCCGAGCTTTACAACTTTCCAGAACACCTATGCCAGCAACCCTTGCCTTGGTCCAATTCAAGATCGCACCTGCCGATCCCGTAACAAACCTCCGCCGCATGGAGACCTTCATCAGTAAAGCCGCGAAGAAAGGAGCGCAGCTGGTGATCTTTCCCGAGGACGCCGTTGCGGGTCCGTTGGCCGGTCAGACCGCGTTCGTGGCTTATGCACCTACCTACTTGGCGCACTTCCAACGCTTGGCGGTCAAGTATGCCGTGGACCTTGTTCCCGGCTCTTGGGCGGTGAATGATGGTGCGGCGATTTACAACACCACCTATTACATCAACGCCGACGGCACCATTGCGGGGAGTTACCGCAAGATCAACCTCTGGGAGACGGAGAAGGCAGCCATTACACCAGGGAATGCGGTTTCCGTCTTCCCTACCCGATTCGGCCGTGTGGGCCTCATTATCTGTTGGGACCTTTCCTTCCCTCTTCTCTTCACGGCGATGATCGCACAAGGGGTGGAAATGGTGATCTCACCCACCTATTGGTCTTTCACGGTGCCTGCCGCAGTGGTGGAAGGAGTAGTGGATGATGAGGTGCTGCTCATCGATTCGCTTTGTACCGCGCGAGCGTTCGAGAACAACATCGTTCTGGCTTACTGCAATGCCGCAGGTGCATTGAAGGCACCCGGTATCGATGCCGTGCTTAGCGGCCGTAGCCAAGTGACACATCCTGTGTCGAAGGTGGTCGTGAAGGCCGAAGGCAATGCGGAGGAACTGCTGATCGCCGAGGTCGACCTTATCCATAAGACCTAGCAGTAGCGGACAGGGCCTTGCTTATCCAAGCCGTTCACTGGCGTAGGAGAGGTACAACCAGTTCGGTCTGCCCCGTCATGTGCTGCCCGCGACCGCGATGCACCAGAGAAGAATGAAGAAAAGGTGAATGGAACCGTCCAATAAGTAGATCGGGACTACGATCCTTTCCGCTGTGCTGATCACCCTACCAAGCCGAAGGAGAACTACCCGCCCACGGCCACCACATTCGCGGAATATTCAACGTGGCAGCTGCGAAGTTGAGAAAGCAGGACCAACGCTATCGGCAGCAACAGTCCCGCCATCGATCAACAGGTAGGCCCGGTGACAACCGATCCAGAGGAGAGGGAAGCGCGAGGTATTGATGATCTTACCGTGCTCGGTCTTACCTATTCTACCGGGTTCAACTGGAGTGTTATGCAAAACGTCGGACTTTCCATGTCCACGTCGCCAATATCGCAGGCGCGCAATTGCGTGAATCGATCAGTAAGCCGATCGTAGAAGGCGGTTACCTCCATGCATCGGTGAAAGAACTTCACGGGCACACATGCGGCATCAGTGATCTTGCAAGCGGCCAGTGCCTCCAAGCGAAGAACACTGCTGCGGGTATCGAACAAGGTGCGCAAGCTGTGCAGCAGACCCGGAGCGGTAGGAGGCAAGGATCCGAATTCGTTCTCTTCCATCACTTTAGCCCTGTGTTTTACCCTTTTCTTCATCCAACTCGTTGCGCTTCTCCTTTGCCAATCGCTCATAGCCAACTTTATGCGCAGCGATCTCATCCTCTTCCAACTCTTCCAGATCCATCAGCGAGTTGTCAGCCTTGTCCATGGCCTTGATCAACTCATCCAGTTTCACTTGCAGTGCGATGCTATCCCGATTCTGCGTATTCTGGATCAGGAAGACCATCAGGAAGGTAACGATCGTAGTGCCGGTATTGATCACCAGCTGCCACGTATCACTATAGTTGAAGATCGGTCCGGTAACGGCCCATATCACAATGATCGCACCTGCCAAGGCGAAAGTCGAGGGTGTACCTGCGTAATGGGAGGTCGCCTTTGCGAAGCGTGTGAACGTAGAGGGCTTTTTAGCCATTGCTGTGGTGGATCTGCTTGCCGCCCCTCAATTTACAGGCCATGCGAAATGGTGTTGATATGATACTGCGATCACCCCAAAAAGTGGGAAATGATATACACCTCTTGATGCGATCTCTCCCCGCGATTGAGCGATCCTTCCTGATCGCTATGCCATCGCAGCATCCCCGCTAATGTTCGCTTCATCATGCGGGTACGCAACATGTTGGACCGCTCCAACACGTGCATCCTGCACCGCCAGGTGACAATGCTGATACGCGGCGCGGTATTCGCACTGCGAGCACTAGCACAGTACTGCCCGGTCCACAGAGGTCGAATCTTTCATTCCCACTCTGTTATCAGCGTTAGGACCTTGAGCGACACGCATAACATGCAGATCTACAACATCATTCCCGATAAAGAAGGCAATTGGAAGGCGGTACTTGTTGGAGCCGATGAACTGGTGGTGAGCTATGCGAGTCGGGATAAGCTGATAGAGACCATGAGCCAGTGGGCCGAAAAAGCAGGAGATCCACTCACGCTGCGCATTCACGCTGCAAATGGTTCGCTTGAGAAAGAACTAGTGATCCCCATCGAGGACAGCGAATAGGACACCATCTGAAGTGCTGTGTCCTGCTATTCTGCGCTACTTCACCTTGTCCATTTCAACAAGCCAAACCTCTTCATTCCTGTAGAGGTCGAATATTGAACGCTGCCCTTGCTCCTGCGCAAAACGCTTGGCATTCGCCAGATCGGTAAAGAGGCGGCAGCTGTCGTACTGAACGCTATTCGACGCTGGATCTTTACAAGCGCCAATGATGCCGTCATGTGCGGCGGCGTGCGCCACCACTTTCAGTAGGTCCTTGAAGTGCTCTGCATCCGGAGTAGCATGGTATGCACAGGCGATCCCCTCGTACACCTGGCATTCCCCGCGCAGATCGTACATGAAGCGTTCCTTGCGGTGCAGCAATTCGGTCATTCGTTCCAATGTGCTCCTCATATCCAGCATCTTCCGTTTTAGCAATTGATCACCCTACCCTTCAAAAGGATACCCCGCATGCCGAGTCGTTCGACATGCGGGGTCCATTTTCATCAGCTGTACTTATTCCGCCTCTTCGTTCACACCGGCCTCCGCCAGTTCGGTGAGCTTCTCATCGCAGCCTTTTTCCTCTTCCAGTGTCTCGTGCAACAGGTCGGCTACTTTATCCTCGCCCAGCAGACGGGCCCAGGTCACCAAGGTTCCATAGGTGGCTATCTCGTAGTGCTCCACCTTTTGGGCCGCATCGATGAGGGCAGCGTCCAATGCCTTGCTATCCTTGAATTCCTGCATCAGCCCTTCGGCCTCCTTCACCAAGCCTTCTATGGCCTCGCACTTTTTCGCTTTGGCAGGTATGCCGAGGATCTCAAAAGCCTCTTCGCAACGCTCCACATGCCCTTCGGTCTCCTTGGCGTGGTCGGTGAAGCCTTGGCTCAGATCCTCGCTCTGCGCTGCCTTGGCCATCTTGGGGATCGCCTTGGTCAACTTCTTCTCCGCGTAATAGATGTCCGCCAACTGGGCTTCCAGCAACTTACGAAGGTCCTTGCCTCCATCCTCCGATGCGCTCTTCTTCGTTTTCCCCTTTGGGGTACTCTCCTGCTTATTCATGATGCTGTTTGGGTTTGGGTTCCCCTTTCACTTTCGAAGAGCGTGCCATTGGCGAGAGCCCTATTTGCCAAGGTGAAGGCGTACGACCAAGTGGGGGATCGGGAAATTTCCGCAACAGGGAACGGGCAAGAAAAGCACGGTCCGGAGCAACCGCTGTTGGCGCTTCATGCGTCATACATACAGGATCGCGCATAGCCAAGCGCGGCATTGCAATTGAAACGGTTGGGGCAAATCAAGACCGATGAAATACGCATTACCTCTGTTCGCAGCTCTTTCCCTTTGTGTTCTCCTGTGGGGATCATGCACCTCAACGGACGCCAACAAGAGCGCTGGTTCCGATACCTATCACACAGCACCCTCGAACAACGACCTCAGCGATACCACATCATACGACCCTAACAATAGCGCCCAAGACACCATCAACGCACACCCCGACGCAGCCGAACATGCGGACACCGCTACCGGGATACAGTAGACGACGATCCACTACCTCCATGAGAAAGGCCCCGGACGCACATCGCGACGGGGCCTTCTCTTTTAACGATGGAACTCTTGAAGAGGCTTTTATTCCTGGATCTCGCTGCGATACCAACCTTGGCGCGATTGATCTGCTTTGGTCTCGCTATGCGAGCCTGAGTCTTTGCCCGCGGGATATTCTTCCTTTACTTGGTCATGATCGGAGAAAGGCGCGTGATCTGTTGTGAAATAGCTGCGCCAACACCTACCTTGACATGCCCCAAGGAGACAAGGACAAGTACACGGACAATCAGAAGCGCGAAGCCGAGCACATCGAGAAAAGCGAGCAGAAGGAAGGCAAGAGCGAGAAGGCCGCGGAGCACATCGCTTCGGTCACAGTGAACAAATACGACGTAGGAGGCAAGAAAGGCGGCAGTGGCGAAAAGAAGAAGAAGTAGGAAAGAACCCTTGTCTGCGTACCGCTGAACGATCATGTTGAAGCTCCTACACCATCCCGACCTGAGCGTCTCGGCCGTGCAGGTCAGCGGCACCTTGACCGCCGATGATTATCAAAAAAAGCTTCTCCCCGACCTTCGGGGTCGTCTTGCGCTGTACCCCAAGATCAACTGGTATTTTGAAATGGAGGAATTTACCGGTTGGGCTCCGGGAGCGCTGTGGGATGATATCACCTTTAGCGTCCGACACGCGCGAGGATTCGACAGGATAGCGGTGGTGAGCGGTGCCAAATGGGAACGGCTTCTAGCGCCGCTCATGCGTCCCTTCACCTCCGCTACACTGAAGTTCTTTCCTATGGCCGAGCGGGATGACGCGTGGAGCTGGGTGGGAAAGTCCTGAGCATTGTCCTGGTATAGTGGTGCAATACTGGCAAACCTGCTTACTGCATGCATGGGACTTTAGAAGTTGTCCCGTTCTGGCATCCTCTACGTTGAGGACCTGTTCGATAGACCCTTCACCAGTTGAAAATTCCGCTTCACGCGGTAGGACAGGTTATTCCGCTGATGTAATTTCCCCATTGGAATACTGTAACAAACATCCCTTGCACATGCGCTATCTCTACAACTGCCTTCTGGCCGGTATCACTCTACTGACCGCCACACACGGCCTGTGCGCTCAGGATACCATCAATGTACCCTGCAATGGTGACACCGTGAGTGCCACCTATTGCTATGTGAACAATGACGACCATACATGGTATTGGCATAGTGAATGTCCTGACGAGCCGGTCATCTTTCTGCAATTCACTTCAGGGACCATAGAATCAAGCGACTACGATCATCTTACCATCTATGATGGAGGGAACGCAACTGCGCCCATTCTTTTCCAGAATTGGAATAGCCCAGAAGATCTGGATCTGGCCGGCTTACAGTTTGTAAACGCCGGTGGCTGGGAGGACATGTATATGGAAATGACCTCGAATGCCACGAACTGTTGCGCCACTGGTGGCTTACTAGGAGGAGGACTAACAGAATGGGTCTTTTCCGCAAGCAACGGTGCAGGCACTACTGAGATCCGCGAAGAACGGGCCGGGGATCTCACCGTGTATCCGAACCCTGCGAGTAACGAACTCAATGTGCGCCTGTCCAACCAGATGAACGGGCCCGCGGAGATCCAGATGTTGGATGTTTCCGGACGTGTGGTGTATCAGAGCAGCTTCGCGGCGACCGGTGCGGAGTTGATGACCTTCGACCTGCACGGCCTACAGAGTGGAACCTACAGCGTGGTGTTGAACACCCCGAACTCGGTGAAGACGCAGCGCTTACAGGTCATCCATTGAGCGACTTGCTTGAAGAACATCATCGCGACACCCTTCCATCGCCGTTGCGACACCCCGTTGTCGTCATTGCGAGCTCTGCGATGCGATCTTGTACTTGCATTTGCAACACGAATTCGACATGCACTTACTACCGAAGAACTAATAGCCTCCAAGGGCGATGCATTAGCCAGAGCCACGGAGTCGCTGGGCTAGCCCATGTCCTTCAATGGCTGAGCATTCATCAGCACATCCGACACTTGGGCAAGCTCTTCCAATAATGGGCGCATCTTCACCCTGTACTGATCCATGAGGTCCCGCTCCTTTTCCGTTAGGCCGACGGGTGGATTTCCATGCTTGGCCTTCAACGCTTCTATGTAGGCACTCATAGGTTCAAGCTCTTCCATAAGGACCTTACCACGCGCTTCATTCGTGAGCTTCTCTTCGGATCTCATGCCAATGGATTTCCCCGAAGCTAGGTCTTTATTTCGTGGATCGGTGGGCTTACCGCCCTGGACTGGTCGGGGTATCATGTCACCTCTTCCGCAACGCCGCCCAGCACGTCCTCCACGTAGAGCATCTTCACCAGCTCCATGATGATGACGATGATAGGCGTGGCTAAAATCAAACCCAACACGCCGGTGAGCATTCCCAAGGTGACCTGCGCGATCATGATCATGGCCAATGGGAGGTTCAGCATTCTTTCCTGGATCTTCGGCGTAATGAAGGAGCCCTCTACGAATTGGATCGCCGTAAAGACCAAGATGACGTTCAATGCCATTTGAGGCCCTTGCAGAGAGGCCACCAACGCTGCGGGGGCCATGGCCATCAAAGGCCCGAAGTTGGGTATGAAACACAGGATGCCAGCCACCAGGCTGAGCGACAAGGCCATGGGAATGCCCATGATCCAGAGGGCGATACCCGTTAGCATCCAGACCAGGGCCATCGATATCAATTTGCCCTTAAGCCAATTTTCCAAGGAGAGGTGCAGCTTCTCCAACACCTCTCGTGCCCTTGGTCTTCCTGCCTTGGGCACCAACGATCCGATGCCTTTCTTGTAGGGCTGGGCGGAGATGACGAAGTACACGGCCAGCAAGAGCATCACGTAAATATCCCCGATCACACCGAACGTGGTGGAGAAGACACCAAAGCTTTGCTTCACCAATCCGGTGTGCCGTTTCAGGAACGCTTGGGGGTCATCCGGAAACTGGTCCACCAGCAACGAACCAAGCCGACTGCCTTCCAGTTGTGATCGGACATGTTCCACAGTTGTAGGTAGGTCCGCCTTTAACTGCGCGAACTGTTGCGTTACACTTGGTGCCAAGGCAGCCACGCCCCCTACTACAACGCCAAGGAACAGCAACACGGCCATCAGTTTGCTCCAGGATTCGGCCACCGGCACGATCGAGCGTATCCTCCCGGCCAACGCAGATATGCCAATGGCCACAAGGACACCGGCCAATATCAAAAGCAACACCTTGAACACGGCACCCAACAGCAGGATAACCAGCACGATGGGAAGGGTGATCCCCAACGTGATCAGCACTTTTTTATGGAAAGGCAGCTCGTTCATCTCCGGGTCAAGGTAGCGTCACCCCAGAATTATTGGACAACGCGGTCGGCTACTCAGGTTATGTAGTTTAGCGTGTGGAAGGCTCCGATCAACACCCCCAAGAACATGCGTCTACTTTACAACTGCCTTATCGCCGGTACTTCTTTGCTTACTGCGACACACGGCCTGCGCGCTCAGGATACCATTACGGTGCCCTGCAATGGTAGCTCCGTGGGTCAGGTCTATTGCTATGTGAACAACGATGAACACTCCTGGTATTGGCACAGCGAATGTCCTGGCGAGCCGATCATCCTTCAAGTCACTTCAGGGGCCATCGAAGGGAGCCAATACGATCTATTGACGGTCTATGATGGGGCGAACCAGAATGCGCCGGTTCTCTATGCCAATCCTTATGGCACCGTGTTTCAGGAACTGGCAGGCTTGGAATTGTGGAACACTGGTACGGATATGTTCATGACGTTCACCTCGAACGCAACGAATTGTTGTGCCACGGGTGGTTTGCTAGGAGGGGGGCTAACGGAATGGGTCTTTTCCGCGAGCAATGGTAGTAGCACTAATGGGATCCCCGAGGAACAGGAGGGAAACTTCACGATGTACCCGAACCCTGCGACCGACGAGCTTCATCTGCGCCTGTCCGGCAACGCGAATGGGAATGCGGAGATCCGGATCCTGGATGTTACTGGACGCGTAGGGTATCAGAATAACTTCACGGCGACAGGAGCAGAGTTGACCACTTTCGACCTGCGCGGTCTACAGAGTGGCATCTACAGCGTGGTGTTGACGACCACGACAGGGACAAAGACCCAGCAATTGCAGGTGATCCGGTGATCGGACTGCTGAGGATGCGCGGCTGACCTTCGGGTCACCATAGCTACTTGCTTGCCGTTCCATTATGCGGATGAGCTTAGGGAGCGCCACTATATTTACCCGATCGCATCGGTGTTCCACCATTGAACATCGAAGTATCTTCAAACAAACCCACCTCACCACGAAACAAAGGAATATGAAACATCTGTACTCGATCGCACTAGCGATCATGTTGGCCTGCGCCTTCCCCGCTACAACGGTTGCACAAATGCAATACTACCTTGCCAACTCCTTCGGCAGCAGGTTCAACGATGTCAATGATAGTGGCCTGGCCGTAAGCGGTGGGGCCTATTTCAATTTTCCGACACTTACGTGGACACCGCTCGAATCCATCGCTTCGCAGTCGGTAGCGATCAACGACAGTGGGGATGTAGCGGGATCCATGTTTTACGACACCACACTTTACATTTTCCAGCCAGCGGTGAAGATCAATGGCACGTGGACCCCGATCGGATGGTTCCCTACCGCGGACCCGACCCAATCATCTTACAGCACGTACAGCATTTCGCCTAATGGGGTCTGGGTCACCGGCCAGATGTCGAACGGCTGCTGCGATTTCGGAACATTCCTGTACAACACCACGACAGGTGTGCTCTCTTCGATCTTCAGCACGGATTATGTGGCCGTGGCCGGATATGTGGTCACCAACGACGGCACTATTGGTGGCTGGGCCGATGATCAAGCCATGGGCAGTACTCACCGCATACCGGTATACATCACACCCGACTCCACCATCATCCAAGTGAGTCCTACGTCGCCGCTAACCTCCGTGAATGCGGTCAATGATATCAATGCATCCTCCATGATGGTGGGGGACATTGACAGTCACCCTTTCCTCTTCGACCTCACCTCGAACACCTTCACTACCTTCAATATCCCCGCCGGGTACACATCTGCCACGTTCACCAGCATTTCCAACGATGGCGTTGCTGTGGGCTATGCGCAGATCCTCGGGAACTTCGGCGACGTGTTGCGCGAGACGATCATCTACCATCCCGACCTGGGTGCTCAACCCCTCTTGCTGAAGGACATCCTACTGGCCAATGGCGTCGATATCGATGCTCCATCGGGGCGCATGGGTACGGCCATCGCGATCTCGCCGGACGGGCAATACATCGCTGGCTGGGATGATCAATCGCCTTTCGCGGCCAATGGCTGGATCGTTTATTTGAATGACCTTTTGTTCGCAGGAACGACAACGGCTGTGAGTGAACATGAGAAGCCCTCTATCTCTGTTTCTCCAAACCCTGCCACTGACATGTTGAGCATAGCATCTTCCAAGGAGCTCGAAACGATCACGCTCCTCAATATGAATGGGCAGGTCGTACTGCAGCAAGCCATAGGCGGCACCGTTGGGTTGGTCAACATTTCCGCATTAACCAGCGGTATCTACACCTTGCGCGCTACGACCCATGACGCCAGCTATGTCTCCAGGGTAGTGAAGCAGTAAAGGGAACGTTCAAGAGCCGGTTCAGGATCATCTTGAAAACCACGCCATTTTCGGGCACGAGCATTCCAGCTCGTGCCCGTTTTGCGTTGTGCACTATGGATCATGGCCCTCGTTTATGCAAGTCTTCACGACGGACGCTCGCATATACGCTCGTGTGGTGGCCCTCACTCGGCCTCTGGCGGTGACAGCAAAAGGTGTAACGCATTGTCCGCACATTGTACTTGCTGGCTGCGGTCCCTGCCGAAGTGTATCCTATACTTGTTGGAACCTCCCATTCCCAACACATGAAAGCACTTCTCCTCTGCCTCCCCCTGTCCCTCACCATTTGCATGGCCGCATCCGCGCAGGAGGTGGTGCCGGGTGAAACTCCCGGTTCCATCGGCTCGGTCCCTTTTGGCACTTCAACCCTGGTGACCGTGCGCGCAACGGACGGTAACGTATGGCTCCAGCAGAACCTCGGGTCAACCGAAGTGGGCACGTCGATGGATGACGCAACTGCATTCGGCGACCTTTATCAATGGGGTCGCTGGAACGATGGCCACGGCGTGCGCACCAGCACCACGGCAGATGTGTTTTTGCTCAGTTCCAACAACCCGCTGGGGCTTGGCATCGGATATCCCTTATTCTTCATCGGTGCGAACCCCGCCGACTGGTGGGGAGCGGGCAGCGATGCGGACAGTTGGGAAGGTACTACGGCGAGTGCGACTAATGGCATCGACCCCTGTGACTCATTGGGGGTCTCGTGGCACCTGCCGACCGCGGCCGAATGGGGCACGGTGATCACCGCGGAAGCGATCACCGGTAATGTAAGCGCCTATACTTCGGAACTTAAACTGGTGGTCGCCGGTTCACGCGATGGTGGCACAGGTTCTATCATTAACGCGGGACTCTATGGTAACTATTGGAGCAGCACGCCCAGTGGCCCCTATGCCAAGGACTTCTCCATCGGGGATGTTTTCATGACACCCGCAGACGATGCCTACCGCGGGTACGGCATGAGCATGCGCTGCATGAATAGCGACCTCCATGTGGGCATACGCGCCCCGGGCGACATCCGCGGGCTGCGCATCTATCCCAATCCATCCACGGGGAACATCACCGTGGAGCAGGACAATGCGCCCATCCAGCAGATCACCGTGTACGGCCCGGACATGCGTATGATCCGCACCTGGAAGCCCGATGGCCTCCATGCGGAATTCTCACTGAGCGACGTACCCAACGGCACCTACGGCATCCAAGTGGGTTCCGGCACGGTGGTGAGTTGGCACACCGTAGTGATCATGCATTGAAAAGATCTCCGTCACGCCGCAGATCCAGTTGGCTCCACCGCAGCTCGCCAAGAAACTACCACAGCGCTGGGAACCGCCGTCGGGCTAGAAAACATGGATCGGTGGAAGCTGGAGCTCTTGGCGTAATTCCTCCGTCAGGTTCTCCTGCGTTATGCCCTGATCGACAAGTGCTGGCCAGAGATCATCACCGGACGCCATGACCTTGAAAAGGCCTGCTTTGCCATCCTTGCGTAGGATCCGTTCGCACAGTAGGGCGCCGATCATGTACGGAACGTCCGTGTCCTCATCGATATCATCTTGGGCGTACGTGTTGCACCGGTCACGCAGATCCAACGTGGGATCGGAACGGAGGTAGCGCTCCATGTTCGCCCGGTGCCATGCATAGTCGAGCTCAGTGCTGCCACCGATCAATGTTGCCAGTCCTTCATCGAGTAGGCTAGGACAAGTGGGGAACTTCCGATGCGTGAACAGGTGTACCACCTCATGGGTATAGATGTCCTTGTCATTGCCCGCAAACACGTTATCACCGGTATCCACCATGCCACCGGTAGCGATCGTGTGCATCAGCGGATGTTGCTCAAAGCCCTTCGCCATGAACAGGTCCACCGGATCAGCGAACGCATAATAGGTGATGGGAAATGCGGGGATGTCGAAGAAGGCGGATAGTTGACCGATCACGTTGTTCTGCTCTTGCGCCTGCGCCATGCTGAACGTATGCTGCGGAGAGATAACGTACGTGATATCCCCCACCTTCCTTCGCTCCCACGTGCTGGTGTTGAAGCTGATCGGAAATGAAAGGCGCACACCGTCCTCGGTCTCGCGCGCAAGGAAGTCGAATAGGTAACGCGGCTTGCCTTCGCTACCGTCCGCCGCCCACATTACGCGCATCCATAACCCTTCGTCCACTGGTGCTATCGATAGCAACGTGGGAAAGAAGCGGATGTCGCCGATGCTGTCATATTCCGCGTAATACAATTCGCTGTATGGAGTACCGAACTGATCAAGATCCGGCCCATACCAGAAGTCATTACCCGCTTCAGGATCCAACTTCTTCGTGAGGAACCGGCGCAGGCAGGCGATGGCTTCCTGGTTCGCTATCTGCACGGTGTCCACGCTAGGGTCTATCCGCAGATCCGCGTCCGTTAGCTGAACTGTTTCGCGCTGCTCCACCCCAAGTTCGGCAGCCTTCTGCTGTGTACGAACCCCGTTGTTGATAGGGAGCGTCGCTATTGCGAAGACATGGAGAAGAAACCGCATAGGGGTAAATTTAGATCCTCACCAAGTGCTGCGTTGAATGCACCTCCAGCTCCAGCACCTGAGCGACCTGATGTTGTGGTGAACTGTGCGTGGAATCCACGGAGGAACGCAGGTGTCGGTTGCACAGCATGTCGATGAAGCGATAGATTTGAACATCAAACCGAAAGCAATGAACAACGCGATCTACATCGTATCCGGCATTGTCCTCGTTACTGTCCTGATCTGGTGGTTCATTCGTGTAAGGGGCGTGATGCAAGCAAGGAAGCGCGGAGGTGGGCCCGCAGCGAAGTAGGACCACGACCGGTAAACGCTTCTCGCTCTTGCGCGCGTGTCCACGTTTGTCCTGCTCTGTCCATTTCGCTTTTTGAAAGAACATGGGTCGGCGGCCCGTATACTGCGATCACGCGGCTGCCAAAAAGCACGTCGATCATCTGAACGATCATGACCAGTGAGGATATTGCCTGGCACATGCACTTACATGCGCGGGCGCTGCGACATGATCGGGTAACACCGAACGCGATGCTATATGCGTTGGAAAGTGATCTGCTTACCGTAACGCCGCAGCGCCGTGTGTGCGAGGTGGAGATCAAGATCTCGCGTGGCGATCTGCTGAATGACATGAAGAAGCCGAAACACAGCCAAGGCATGCTGCTGAACGGCTGCTTCATGCACAAGGTCACCGGCAAGGGGAAAACGCGGAACGAGTTGGTGGAGGACCGTCGCCTTGCGCGCGGCGAGACCGCCTGCCGCCGACCCAATTATTTCGTGTTCGCCATGCCCTGCACCGTGTATCGGAAGCTGCGGGGCGTTGTGTTACCGCAGTACGCCGGGGTGTACACGGTGGACGAACGAGGTCGCGTTTTCCAAGAGCGACCACCGATCCAGCTGCATACGGAAACCGTTTCCACGGAAGACCTGTTGGGCTTGGCCCGCCGCATGCACCAACGCTATTGGAACGTCTTGGGCAAAGGCCGGTAAGCGATCGCGTCTGGTCCCCTAGGTCCCGAAGGTTCGCGTGCGTGGGTGATCTGTAATGGCGGTCCTAAGCGCTCAGCTCAACTGCTTGGCCGTTGACATCGGGAGTTTAGTCGCACTTTATTTGTGCAGCGGCACCGAGAAGTGGAAGGTGGATCCTTGGCCCACTTCGCTCTCCACCCCGATAATACCCTTATGTAGGCGAACGATATCCGCCGCAAGAAAGAGGCCTATGCCGAACCCTTGGTAACGGCGCTCGTCCGAACCTGTTACGCGGTAGAAACGATCGAACACCCGCTGCTGATCTTCCTTGTTGATGCCGATACCATGGTCGCGGACCTTCACCACCGCGAACTCTGCTTCCATCTTCAACTCTACTTCCACAGGTGCGCCGACAGGGGAATACTTCACGGCATTGGAGAGCAGGTTGGTAAGTACCTGCCCGATGCGCACACGATCCGCATCCACCATCACCGGGGCCGTGCGCTCGAAGTCCAGCACTGCTGTGGGCTGTGCGAATCGCATATCGCCCACGGTGGACAGCACCAAGGCGTTCAGGTCGAAGATGGTGGGTTGCAATTCCAAAGCCCCGGCGCGCAGCTTGGAGAGGTCAAGCAATTCATTGGTGAGTGCGGTAAGGTTGTTCACCTGCCTGTCCATCACACGCAGTGCCTTACCGAGCAATTCGTCCGGTCCTTCTTCATGGTCGATCATCAGCATCTCCAAGTATCCTTTCAGCACATTGAGGGGGTTGCGGAACTCGTGGCTGGCTACACCGATGAAGTAATCCCGCTCCAGTTCCTGTTCCTTCAGCTGCTGCACATTGGTGCTTGTACCTATCCACATTCGGATGCTGCCGTCCTCATTGCGTACCGGCACCCCGCGACTGAGTTGCCAATTATACTGGCCATCCAGCCCTCGGAAACGGTGTTCGAAGATCATAGCGGTACCCGTGCGCATACTTTCCTGCCACTTGCCCTCATTGGCCTTCTGGTCTTCTGGATGAATGATCTGGAGCCATCCATTTTGCAGGAGGTCTCCGCTGCTACGTCCCGTGAAATCTGTCAAGGACCTATTGACGTAGGTGATCATACCGTTCACATCGCTTGTCCACACGAATTGGGGCATGGCATCCGCAAGCAGCCGGAATTGCTTTTCACGTTCCTCCACCACTTCCCGTGCGTGAACATTGGTGGTAACATCCGTACCCACCGCCAAGATCCGGTCCACCTTGCTCGAAGGATCGCGCAATCC
>JBEPUG010000050.1:0-20429 GCA_041691695.1 Flavobacteriales bacterium | reverse complement strand
TTACCAGCACCGGCGAATGGACCGTGCAGAGGCTGTTGGTATCATTCGTCAGCGTGAGCGTCACTTCGGTTGCCACTGGGAAAGGACCTATGGTCCAGACACCCGTATCCGTGGCCGTAGTGACCATCGTGGAGTCGAAGTTGTTGGTGATGTTCAAGGTGGTATCGGAACCCAGCACACTTAGGTCCACATCGATGGTAAAGGTCTGTCCTATGCAATCCGTGTTGATCGCATAAGTGGCTTGGGGCGGTGTGCAATCATAGCAGCCCACCGTCCAAGCCCATGCCTGATAGCCATAGGACTGGCAACTTCCATAACCGTCGGAGATGATCTCCATGTACAGGTCTGTCCCGGAGGAGATAACCTGCAGACCGGTGAGGTCATAGCTATTATACAACGGCGGCGTGAAGAGCACCGGCGCTGTGTTGTCGGCACCGTCGTAGATCACGAATTGGTCACCGAAGTTCCCGTAGAAGTAATCCACGAAGCCGGCGGTGAAGATCATGGACAAGGGAGTGCCCGGCGTCGTGTTGTGCCAATGCCAAGCATGCACCGTATTGTCTCCGTAGCAGTAGGTGAAGGCCAGCGGGGCAACACCGCAATTCACATCGGTGGCGCACAGCGGATTCACCAATACAGGAGAATGAACAGTGCAGAGGCTATTGGCATCATTCGTCAGCGTAAGCGTCACTTCCGTGGCCACCGGGAAAGGCCCCACATTATAAACACCCGTGTCCGTGGCAGTGGTGACCATCGTTGAATCGTAGTCGTTGGTGATGTTCAACGAACTGTCTGAGCCTAAGACACTCAGGTCCACATCGATGGTATAGGTCTGCGCAACACAGTCCGTATTGATCGCATAGGTTGCTTGTGCCGGTGTGCAGTCGTAGCATCCCACGGTCCAAGCCCAGGCCTCATAGCCATAGGACTGACAGCTTCCGTAACCGTCGGAGATGATCTCCATGTAAAGATCCGTTCCGGTGGAGGTCACCTGCAGCCCGGTGAGGTCGTAGCTATTGTAAATGGGCGGCGTAAAGAGCACCGGGGAGGTGTTGTCCGGTCCGTCGAAGATCACCAGCTGGTCACCGTAGGGCACCCCATCGAAATAATCCACATACCCCGCTGTAAAGACCATTGAAAGGGGCGTGTTAGCCGTGGTGTTATGCCAATGCCAAGCATGCACCTGGTTGTCACCATAGCAGTATGTATAGGCCTGCGCGGAATCTCCGCAAATGACATTGGTTGCGCATAACGGATTCACCAGCACCGGCGAATGGATACTGCAGAGGCTATTGGCGTCATTGGTCAGTGTAAGGGTCACTTCGGTCGCAACAGTAAAAGGCCCGACGGTGTAGGTTCCCGTGTCCGTGGCCGTCACCGTTGCCGCGCCGGCATTATTGGTGATGGCCAAGGTGGGATCCGAACCCAATACGCTCACATGCACATTGATGGTGAAACTCTGCGCCACGCAATCGGTGACCACAGCATAGGTGGCCTGCGGTGGGGTGCAATCCAAGCAGCCAACCTGCCATGCCCATTGGGTCTGAAATCCTGTGGAACAGCTCACGGAAGGGTCAGAACTCATGGTCATATAGATCTGACCACTGCTGGCGGTGAACTGATATCCCGCCAAGTTCTCTTGACTCGATATGGTGTGGCTGAATAGGAGCGGCGAACTGCTATTGGGCCCATCATAGATCGACAAATGGTCATAACTGGCCGATTCGATCGTGCCAGCAGAGAAGAGGATGGACAGCGGACTGGTGCCATCGCTGGATTGATAATGCCAGTTATGGCTGTCGTTGTCAGTGTAGCAATAGGTTCCGTTCAACGCCGGATCACCACAGACAACGGTAGCCGTGTCCTGAGCGAGTAGGCCTTGGCCCGATGCAAGCAACAGTGCTCCAACAGTAAGGGACTTAAAGAGGGATCGTAGTTTCATACGGGAGGAGATTGGGCGTTTCTAGGCTACAAGTATAGATGGCTTTGCCAACCGATATTAAATGTGTGAACAAATTACCGTCCCATAAAGAAAAAGTAGTGTCCATGACCTTTTTCTAAACGTAGATCGCCTTTCACGACCTGTGCTGACCGGACGAGATCAGAACGTACCAAGCATCTTCTGGAGCGCATGTGCGCCATACGGCTCCGTTGAACTGCCCACTGTTCCTCTCAGAAGCGGTGCGCAACCAATGATGTGAAGATGCGTAATACGGCCCTCCATGCTGCGCCATTCCCACCTTCTGCTATTGGCCTCCATCCTTCTCAACGGGCCACTGCGATCATCGCCGCTGCCCTCCCCTTCCGACCACGCCTTGGCCGCTGGTTCCATGGATCGGCTGCGTACGGAACTCTGTCTTGCAGAAAAGGATCAAGATCGATCCCGTGAAGTGAAGGTCCTTCGCCAGATCCGCGATCTGCAGATCGGTTATGGCGCCTTGGATTCTGCCGTGGTCAACGGTATTCGGATCGTTGGCATGAGCGGCCTCTCCAATGACCGACCGGCCATGGCCAACGACTGGTCATCCATGGCGATAGCATATCAGCGATTAGGGAGTTTATCGGAGGCCGTGGATGCCCAAAAGCGCGCACTGCTCATCCTAAAGATCACCAATGACCCTGCACTGGTGAACCCGGCATTACTGGATCTCTTGGACCTCCTGTTGGAAGCTAAGCGATTTCCGGAGCTCAAGTATGCCAGCGATGAGGCGCTTCGCAACATGAAAAATGGTGCGGACAAAAGTGGGCATACCCGTGTGCTGGCCATTCAGGGCCGAGCACTCATTGAACAGGACCGTCCCGTGGATGCCTTGTCGCTGCTGCATCTGGCTTTGAGGGACAGTGCCGGAATGGAAAGCCCCCGCGCGAAGGCCCAAACCCTGTTCGCACTTGCCCGTGCAAACGCCGATATCCATGATTGGAAAGGTGCGCGAGCCAATTTTGATCAAGGACTTGCATTGCTCCCTAGCGCCCAAAAGACTTCCCCGAAATTATATGGACTTCGTGCCCGCATCGAGGAAGGTATGGGCGATATGACCGGCGCACTGCGCTCAGTGCGTCTGCAAATAGCAGTGACCGACTCCCTGCGCACGGTGACCAGGGCCGAGCGATTGACCCAACTTCAGGCACTGTATGCCCTGAAGTTGAAAGACCGGGACATGGATACACTGCGAGCGGAGAACGAGGCGGGCGCCGTTTCTCTTGCCGCTGCACGTCGGCATGTGACCATGTCCATCTGGGGTGGATTGATCATGCTCACTTTGGTCATCCTCTTATCCGTATTGCGAGGCAGGCACCTGGGCAGCCTTCGCCGCACAAGGTTGAAGAACGCGGTGATCCATCGCCAAGCCGACGAGATCCTGGTCAAGAACATCGAGTTGGAACAACATAACCTGCGACTGCGGGAGATCTTGGAGAATGAACAAGAGAAGGACCTGGTCCTCATGGATGTGCATTACCGCACCAAGAACAGTCTTCAACTGGTGAGCGCATTGCTGAAGATGCAGGCCTCCCATGGCAAGGACCCCGCTGTCGAGTCGATCATGAGAGACCTGCAAAGCAGGATCCATTCCATGGCACTAGTGCACGAGCACCTTTACAAATGCGGAGACCTTAACCGGGTCAACGTGAAGGCCCATTTCATGGCCCTGGCCAATGCGGTACTCCGTCACCATGGACTTGAGCATCGGATGACGGTGGAGTTCGACATCACCCTCGACCGTGCACGTCCTTCGGACCTCACGCCATTGAGCCTTCTCTTGAACGAACTCCTGACAAGCAGTGCCAAGCATGCCGCATCGAAAGAACGCTCAGGCCGGATCTTGGTAGTGTTGCGGCCCTTAGCGGAACATCGGTGCGAATTACTGTTCACCGACGAGGGCAGCGGTTTGGAAAAGGAGCGCTTCCTGCAGACCGACTCCTTCAGCAATGAACTTATCCAGGTCGTTGCCCAGCAGCTCAACGGAACGATCCATCTCCTGCGAAGCGATGTGCTCACCTTCCAGATGACCTTTGACGACGGGGAGCATGATGTGCTGCGCATGGCCTCCTGAGCACCGCCCGCGGATACCCTACTTTCGCGCCGCATCCGCCCATTTGGGCATATCCCTTGAATACGTTGGAAACCACTTCCCCGGTCAGCGACTTCCGCACCCTCGGCCTTGACCCCGGCCTGCTTGATGGCCTCGACGCCATGGGCATCCGCACTCCCACCCCGATCCAGGCCCAAGCCATTCCAGCGGTCCTCGATGGACGCGACCTGATCGCCTGTGCACAGACGGGCACCGGCAAGACCGCCGCATTCCTCCTCCCCCTCATCGAAGTGATCTTCGGGTACAAGCCCAAGGTGGAGCGTTCCGTGCGGGCGCTCATCGTTGTGCCCACGCGTGAATTGGCCCTGCAGATCGATCAGCAGATGCAGGCCATCGCGTACTTCACTCCGATCACTTCCATGCCCGTATACGGTGGAAGCGATGGTGCTTCCTTCGATCAGCAAAAAGCTGCCCTTAGTGGTGGCACCGAAGTGATCGTGGCCACCCCTGGCAAGTTGCTCAGTCACCTCAATCTGGGTTACGTCTCCATAGAAGGTCTGGAGTTCCTCGTATTGGACGAAGCGGACCGGATGATGGACATGGGCTTCATCGATGACATCAACCGCATTATCAAATTCCTGCCTGCAGACCGTCAGACGCTGATGTTCAGCGCTACCATGGCACCGCCGATCCGCGAGCTGGCGAAGAATATCCTGCGGGATCCAGTGGAGATCTCGATAGCATTGAGCAAACCGGCAGAAGGCGTTGCCCAAGAGGCCTACGTGGTCCATGAACCGCAAAAGGCCCCAGTGATGGAGGAGATCTTGAGGACGAACGAGGCTACGAGCATCATCATTTTCGCCGGCCGCAAGATCGAGGTGAAGAACCTTGCACGGCACCTGCACAAGCGCGGCTTCAACGCCCAAGCCATGCACAGCGATCTGGAGCAAGGTGAGCGCGAGCAGGTGATACTGGACTTCCGCAACCGCAAACTCCGCATCCTTGTGGCCACCAACGTGGTGAGCCGTGGCATCGACATCGACGACATCGATCTTGTCATCAACTACGACGTGCCACAGGATCCCGAAGACTATGTGCACCGCGTGGGCCGCACCGCCCGTGCCTCAAAGAAGGGACAGGCGATCACCTTCGTCACCGAAAAGGACATGCGTGAATTCGGCAAGATCGAACAGCTCATCGGGTACCCGGTGAAGAAAATGCCGATCCCGGAGCGCTTCGGCCCCGGACCGGAATATCGCGCGGAAGGCGTAAAGCGCAGCAGCTCCAACGGAGACCGCCGCGGCCCAAGTGGCGGGCATCGCGGCGGAAACTCAGGAGGAGGAAGAAAGCCAGGTGGCAGCGGCCACAGGCACTAGCACTATTACCTAGCGGGTCTTGAACTTGGCCTTACCGGCCTCCAGTTCCTTCTTCGAGTCAAATGCTTCGGCATCGGCGCCATTGGCGGTGATCTTCAACGATTCGATCTTGTCACCTTGCTTGATGGCGTTCACCACATCCTGCCCGCTTACCACATGGCCGAAGATGGTGTGGTGGTTGTCCAACCAAGGCGTGGGTACGTGCGTGATGAAGAACTGGCTGCCGTTGGTGCCGGGACCCGCATTCGCCATGCTGAGCATACCCGGCTTGTCGTGCTTCAGGCTGCTATCGAATTCATCGGCGAACATGTATCCGGGGCCACCGCTGCCGGTGCCGGTCGGGTCTCCACCTTGTACCATGAAGTTGTCGATCACACGGTGGAATACGAGACCGTCGTAGTAGGGTTTGCCATCTTCTTTAGCGCTGTTCTTGCGATCACCTTTGGCCAAGGCGACGAAATTGGCCACCGTCATCGGGGCCTTTTTGTATTCCAGTTGGCAGGTCACAGTGCCTTTCGTCGTGTTGAACGTGGCGAATAGGCCATCGCCCAAGTTGTTCTGTTCCATGTTGATCGTATCAGTAGTGTTCCAGTTTTCGGAGGAGGTATCGCGCCGTGCTTAGCCTTGGATGATCTTGGCCTTGTTGGTCTGTAGCACCTTCACCGCATCAAAAGCTTTGGCGGCCTTTCCCACGGCCTGGATCTTCACCTTCATGCTGACGTCCTCGTTCGGCTTGTCGCTTCCGTTGCGCGGCAGACCTGCGATGGCGTCCACGGTCTCCATGCCGGACACCACCTTTCCGAAGATCGTGTAGTTGTGGGGCAGTGAGTAATCCTTGTGCATGATGAAGAACTGGGAGCCGTTCGTATTCGGGCCGCGATTGGCCATGGCCATTACCCCACGCTGATACCCGGCCTTGTAGGATGCCGCTTCCGGGTTGAGTTCATCGGGGAAGGTATAACCCGGTCCACCGCTGCCTGTGCCCATGGGGTCGCCGCCTTGGATCATGAAACCTGGGATAACGCGGTGGAAAATGGTGCCATCATAGTATGGGGTTCCATCAGGCTTTGCCGAGTTGTGCTGCTTTCCCTCCGCGAGTGCTACGAAGTTGGCCACGGCGATCGGAGCATCCTGGTATTCGAGCTTGCAGGTGATGGTGCCAAGTCGCGTGGTGATGACGGCGAAAAGCCCGTCCCCCAGGTCCTTTGGATCCGTGGTCTTTGGCGGTGTTTGGGGTTGAACGGCGGAACCGGGTTCCGACGCGTTATCCTGTTGAACAGTGGTCGCTGGGCTGAAGCCGCAAGCAAAGATCAACGCCACGCAAGCGGCGATCGAAGAGACATGGATGTGGTTCATGGTCTGTTTTGGAGGGTACGAAAGTAAGTTGTGATGGAATGGTCACTGAAGCATCGGCGATTCAAGCGCGTCCAATTTGTCCACGCTGAATGCCCCGGACACGCGCGCAACGATATGCCCGTCCTTGTCAAGCACGAAGAAGTAAGGGATGTTCTTGTCGGTCATTTGCAAGGCTTCGATAACCGCATTCGCGTCGCCCTTGAAAAAGACCACCCGTCGCGCAATGTCCGGGTCGGCACTTCTTCGCAGTTCTTTCATGCTGCTGCCGTAAGCGGATCTGTCCAAGCCCACGAACATCGGAACAAGGAACAGGTCAGCGTGGTAGCTGCTCGCAAAGATGCCCTGCTCATTCACGAAGCGCGAGTATGCTGGGCCGTACCAGGTCTCCAATATGGGCTGCGCCTTCTTGCCATAGGCGATCGCTATGACCGTGAATCCCTCCGGCGAGGCTTG
Organism: Flavobacteriales bacterium; assembly: GCA_041691695.1. Lineage (GTDB taxonomy): Bacteria > Bacteroidota > Bacteroidia > Flavobacteriales_F > PHOS-HE28 > PHOS-HE28. Next base: position 13,213 of record JBEPUG010000050.1, on the reverse strand, counting down.
TGGCAGCGTCACTTCGGAGCCCTCAGTGGTTTCGCCACGGATTACAGGGAAGGTAGTTTGTGCGGACAGTTGTGTGCCTCGAACAAGGAAGGCGGCGACAAGCAGAATTCCGAAGGTGCGGTCCAGATACATGGCGCGGCGTCCGGCAAGAATGGGGCCATGCACTCAATTCGGGTTCTTCCCGGTGAAGGACTTGAAGTACTCCATCAGCGTGGCGATGTCAGTGTCCATGTCATGCCCCACTCTGAACGGTCCACTAAGCGTGACCTCCTTGCGCGGATAGTCGAATGAGGTGAGTATCAACGGCACATCGGCCTGTTTGGCGATCCGCCAGAAACCGGTCTTCCAAGCTTTCACCTTTTTGCGCGTGCCTTCGGGCGTGATCGCCATGGAGAAGCCCGGCACCGTCCGGAAATAGTCCACGACCTGGTCGGTGATGTTAGTGCTTTTGGAACGGTCCACAGGATATCCACCCATGGCGCGGAAGAACCAGCCAAAAGGAGGGTCGAACAGGGATTTCTTCGCGAGATAGTTGGCATTGATCCGCGCAACGCTTCGGGCGAAGATGCCGATGAAGAAATCCCAATTGCTGGTGTGCGGCACCACGAGGTAGATCGCACTGCCAATGTCAGCGGGCCGATGATCGATGATCCTCCAGCCAAGCAGCTTGAGCATAAGTTGGGAGAAGGTCCTGAACATGGCGCCGGGAAGATAGCGGCATGGCGCGATCCTGCCACTGATCCACATGGGTGTCTTTGCCCTTGGAAGAAGATCGATCATTCCTCGTTCCGAAAAATTTATAAAGGATACGTTGATATCGATCGAGTGAAAAATCATGCGAACCTGCTAGCAGCTGTGGTCATGTGATTTCTTATGAATGGAGGGGCTATCGGGAGGGTCTAGATTTGCGCCCCTTTGATCCACTTTTTTCGCCGATCCACTTGAATGAGAAGATCACCAAGCGTTTTTCCCTTCTTCCCAAAGCTCAACAAAGCTGAATTGAACCCGGTCCATTTGGCTAAACCGGGTCAGGTCAGGCTTGTTCTGCTTTTGGTGGTTTTGGTATTACAGGGCCTTTTCACCGTGCAAGGCCAGATCTTGGAATCGGCTCAATTGATCACGGAAAGGGATATCGCGTGGATGCAGAATAACGGATTTCCGGATGCCCAAAACGGGGTGGCCGTTTACAAGTTGCGCTACTGGACCCCGGACCTCGGCGGCAATACATCCATTGCTACCGCGGCATTTGTTTCACCTGTTACGGATTGCGCAAAACCGTTGGTCTGTTTCATCCACGGCACGATGCTCATTAAGGAAGACGCACCATCCCGATGGCTTGATAATTCAGGTGACGCGTTCCAGGGGTACGCTTTTGGTGCATATGGGTTCGCATGCGTCCTGCCGGATCTTCTCGGCCTTGGCGATTCCCCCGGCATCCATCCATACCTCAATGCATCGGTCAATGCGCGCACCAGCATCGATGCGGTGCGTGCGGCACGTGAGTTTGAGGACCAACAAGGCAGCCCGTTGGACAGCCAACTTTTCCTGATGGGTGTTTCCGCCGGAGCGCATACTTGCTTGGCCACCGATCAAATGATGCAGGACCAATACCCGAATGAATTTTCCGTGACGGCTGCAGGAGCCATTAGCGGCCCCTATGCCATACATCACACCATGGAGGACCTAATGACCCAGAATATACCACAGAACACCGGCTCGGATCTGGTATACATGCTTTTGGGTTATCAAGCCGCATATCCCGACCTGTTCACCTCCACCTCGGATTTTTTGGTAAGCCCTTATGACACGGAACTCCCTCCACTCTATGATGGGAACCACCAGACCAGTGCGATCAACCCATTGATCCCAGCCGTACCTTCCAGCATGATGCCCTTTGTATTGAAGCAGGGACTAACGATCGACGCCGATGATTCACTGGACCAAAGGCTAGAGCAGAATGATGTCTTCAATTGGGACCCAAAGTCCCCGGTGCGACTGTGCTATTGCGGTGGGGATACTTTCGTCCCCCCGGACAATTCGATCATCGCACACGATTCATTGGTGCAGAACGGTGGACTTTCGGTCGACCTTGTGGAACTCTCGACCACAGCAGACCACGCTGGATGCGGTACTCTCGGTCGGATCAATATCACCAATTGGTTCAGAAGTTTGAAGAACGATTGCGATGGAGTGGCCGACATCCGGGAAAACCACCTTCCTGGACCAGCAATGCTGGTGCATCCGAACCCCTCGGATGGTCCTATTATGATCGACCTCTCGGACATCGCGCCTCAGGCAGGAGGCTTCGCGAACATCGATATCCTGGATGCTCAAGGTCAAACTGTACTTCATAAGCAGAACTCCTTTAACGGGGCTGAACTGCATGAGGTCATCGATCCGGGACAGGGGATAGCACCGGGTATCTACTCCTTGGTGATCACCACTTCGGCAGAGCGTTTCACCCAACGCTTGATCCTTGTGCGTTGACGCATGAGGAGGGCGTTCTAGTTCCTTCCTACAGGTACCTGCTCAGGCACCTGAGTTGCCCTTTGACCTGAAGGGGTTTCCGGACGAGGTCGAGTTTCTTTTGCGTGCGTCACCAAGGTCATTTCGTCAACGAGGTTCTTCGCCCCGGCATATTTGTCGATCACCCAGAGCACATAGCGGATGTCCACACAGATGGTCCTGTTCAGTTCGGGATCAAATGAGATGTCCCCGCTCATGGACTCCCAGTTGCCATCGAAAGCGAGACCGATCAATTCACCGTTGGCATTGATGACAGGACTTCCACTATTGCCGCCGGTGATGTCGTTGTCACTGAGGAAACAGATCGGCAGGTTGCCATCGGCATTGGCGTAGCGCCCGAAATCCCTGTTGACGAGCATGTCGTGCTCCCGCTTGGGCACAACGAACAACGGGTTGGAATCATCCTCCTTCTGAAGGATGCCGTTCTGCGTTGTTGCGAATTCGTAATAGACGGCGTCCTTGGGTGAGTAGCCTTTGATCTGGCCATAGCTGAGACGCATGGTGCTGTTGGCGTTCGGGTACCACATCTTGTCCGGTTCCATTTCGCGCATGGCCGCCACCATGAGGCGGTATCCCCTATCGATCTTTGTCTGCGCCTCCTGCCGGGTCGGTCCAAGCACGTTGTTGTAGATGTCAAAGCAGCTCAGCATGGTGCGCATGCCCATGTCCTTGTCGATCACCTTAGCGGTGGGATGGGCCAAGAGATCCGCCAAGCGTGTGCTGTCCGTGAGGATGCTGGTCGTGTACATCGCGGCCGCCCACTTGTCGAAGTTGCCTTTGTATTTCTTCGCTACCACCTGCATGATATCAGGCTGTTGCGCCGGGTCCACATCCTCATGGACCATCTTGAAGACCGAGGCTGTCAGGTCGCGATCCGTGGTGGCATCATAGTCCTTCCAATGGTCCGCGGTGGATCTCTTGATCCGGGCCACATATGCCCTTACCCGCGCCGTGTCTTTCGGGTCCTGGTCCAACTGCATCTTCAATCCATAGAGCTTTAGGCCTAGGAGCACGCTTCCACTTCCGAAGGCTCCTTCCTCCATGTAAACGCTCGCCCTCTCCGTCTTGTCACGTTCCGCATAACCTGTGCTCAGATCGCTGGCCAACTCGCCGTACTTCCCTTTCAGCGTTGGGTCGGAATCCACCCAGGCCATCAGCTGCGTCTCCTGGGCTTGCTTCTTCGCTGCGACCTGCTGGTCCTTCAATTCCTTCTGCTGGCCGATGAAGTACTTCCAATAGTTGGAGATCTCATTGTACTTGGCAGCGTACTTGATCTGCACGACAGGGTCCGCATCCATGTACTTCTTCATTGCATCGAGTTTCGCGCCACGCACCTTCACCTCGGCGGGTTCCTGTATATCAACTGCCAACTTCACACCGTCGCTATTGAGGTAACGGTCGGTAGTTCCGGGGTAGCCCAGGATCATGCTCAAGTCGTCCTTCTTCACGCCATCCAGACTGATGTGGAAGTACCACTTGGGCGTGTAGGGGATGTTGTCCTTGGCGTATGCGGCAGGCTCACCATCGGGCCCGGTATACACGCGGAACATGCTGAAGTCTCCGGTGTGTCGGGGCCATTCCCAGTTGTCAGTATCACCGCCGAAATCGCCGATGGCATTGGGCGGCGCTCCCACGAGCCGCACGTCCGGATAGCTCTTGTAGACGAAGACATAGAACTGGTTGCCTTCATACATGCTCTTGAAGTCCGCGAGGATATGCGGGCGTCCGCCGATCGCCTTTCGACGCAAGGCATAGGCCATCTCCTGGATCACGGAATCACGGGCATCCTCGCTCATTCCGGGCTTTAGCGCCGAGAGCACCGTATCGCTCACGTCGGTAATGCTTTGCAGGAAGCTCACTTCGAAACCCGCGGGTCGCTCCTGATCGGGACTGGTGGCCCAAAACCCATCGGTCATGTAGTCGTGCTTCACGCTGCTGATACTTTGGATCGCATCATATCCGCAGTGGTGATTGGTGAGCAATAAACCGGTGGGACTCACGATCTCACCCGAGCAGAAGCCGCCACCCAAGCGGGCCACGCCGTCCTTCATGCTTGCGTGGTTCAGGCTGTAAATGTCATCGGCCGTGAGCTTGAAGCCAAGCTCGCGCATCTGCGCCTCATTCACCTGCTTCAACTTGTTCAGCATCCACATGCCCTCGCCGGCAAAGGCCATATTCACCGTCAGCGCTGCGAGGAGAAGTAACGCCAAGGTCTTCGTGATCTTCATGCTTCATTTTTTGATGGCCCCATCCGCAACGCTTCGCACGATGTCCTTCAATATTTCGGAAAAACGATCACGGGATGGAGCAGGAGGAACGTTCCGAAGTACAAATGGTTCAGATCGTTATCGTCCGCTACCTCTAGAGAAGTTCGCCCTTCAGCGCAGGTCCCCCGTCTTCGTCCACTCCACATGGGCGAGGATCCTGTCTGCTTCTTGCGCGAAATCCTTGAATCCCTGCGGTGGCCCCACGCGTCCGACCACCTGCTTGTCCTTGCCGTTTGCGTTCACCCGAATGATGGTGCTGGGCAGGTCGGTGACCGGCTGATCGTACTTGTCCTGCATCGCGAAAAAGTCCACCGCTACAGCCTGATCATACAGTTGCTTCATCGTCGCCGCATCCACGGTGCCCACATAGCGACCTTCCCGCGCTGCGAATCGGCGGCCCAAGTAGACCGCGCTGCCATCCTGGTTGATGATGATCATATAGGCCGGACAGGTACCGTAACAAGGAGTGTGTTCCAAGGAGAAATACACGCTATCCGGTCCGATGGGCACGATGGGATCTGCTTTGGCATTGGTCGGGGTCGATGGGTCCGAGCTGTTCGCAGCCTGGGCCGTTACGACAGGTGCAGGATCGGTAGCGGTTCTCGCCGGCATCGCTTGTTTGCTCTTGCATCCAGCGGTGAAGGCCAGGACCAACGTGGAAAGAAAAAGTGGGGACATCCTCATGGGGCTAAGGTAATGGCGGTCACATGGCGAAGAACGTGCCGATCCTCTACCAGCGGACGGCGCGGTCTACTTTCGCGCCATGGAACTGGACCCGCTTACCGCCATCTCTCCTGTCGATGGCCGCTACCGTGACCGCACGGCACCACTTTCCGCTTGGTTCTCCGAGTTGGCATTGATCCGTTACCGGCTTCGCGTGGAATTGGATTGGTTCACGTTCCTCTGCGAGACGCCGCTGCCTGAATTACGCGGCACCGAGACCCATCAACTCAGCGGATTGGCCAAGCGGCTGGCAACACTTTCCGAGGCCGACGCCCAAGAGATCAAGGACATTGAACGTGTGACCAACCACGACGTGAAGGCGGTGGAATACTGGCTGAAGGACCGGCTGGACGAACTGGGCCTTGGCACGAGCAAGGAGTTCGTCCACTTCGGGCTCACCTCGCAGGACATCAACAACACGGCGCTTCCGCTGTTACTGAAGGAATTCACTACCGCATATTACCTTCCCATGGTCACCGCCTTGCGCGACCGTTTGCACGGCTTCGCGCAGGAATGGGCGCAGGTGCCCATGTTGGCGCGAACGCATGGCCAGCCTGCTTCACCCACACGCTTGGGCAAGGAGTTCGAGGTCTTCGTGGAGCGGATCGACGAGCAGATGCGCCAACTCCGCACCGTGCCGTTCTCGTGCAAGTTCGGCGGGGCCACCGGCAATTTTAACGCGCATCTCGCTGCCTATCCGGAGCTGGACTGGGTGCCCTTGGCGGATCGCTTCTGCACCGAAAAGCTCGGCCTTGTGCGCCAACGCTTCACCACGCAGATCGAGCACTACGATTCGATGGCCGCGCTCTTCGATGCCATGCGCCGCATCAACATTATCCTCATCGACCTCTGCCGAGACCTGTGGACATACATCAGCATGGACTATTTCCGACAGCGCGTAAAAGCGGGGGAAGTAGGCTCCTCCGCCATGCCGCATAAGGTGAACCCGATCGACTTTGAGAACGCCGAGGGCAACATCGGGCTGGCCAATGCGCTTTTCGGATTCCTCAGCGAGAAGCTCCCTGTGAGCCGCATGCAGCGCGACCTCACCGACAGCACTGTGACGCGCAACATCGGCATGCCCATGGCGCACACGGTGATCGCGATCGATTCAGTAATGAAGGGTTTGGGGAAGTTGCTGCTCAATACCGCAGCGCTGGACCGCGACCTCGATGCGCAATGGGCCGTGGTGGCCGAAGGGATCCAAACGATACTGCGCCGTGCCGGCTATCCGGAACCCTACGAACGACTGAAGGACCTCACACGTGGCAAGGAAAAGATCGGGAAGGCGGACATCGCGGCTTTCATCGAAGCCTTGGAAGTGGACGAGCCGGTTAAGGCGAAGCTACGCGCACTCACCCCGCACACCTACCTCGGCATCGACCTGATCGGCACGAAAAAGTGATCCGCTTTTTCGTGCCGATCATATTCCGGCCATCAATGACCGCTGGTATTTGACCATGTCCGTGTTGGGCACCTCATTCAATTCTAATTGGTGCATGATCGTCACGAGCTGTCCGCGGTGATAGGTCGCATGGTTGAAGACGTGCATCAACAATTGCCAACGCGGCTGCGTGAATGGATCACCCTTAAGATTCGTATAGTCCACGCGTTCCAGTAACCGCTGCTCATCCCACCCGAGCACCATATCGTTCATGGCAGAACTTTGCTTGATCAGTGATCCGATGCTATCGTCCGCTTCGCTGGATCGTGGGGCTGGCCGACCGGAAAGACGCTGGTACCAGATGTTCCCGGCGCCACTCAAATGTTGTACGGACGATCGAAGTGTAGAGAAACTGCTCTTCACAGGATGGTCCAAAATGGTCCCATCCTCGCGTTGCAAGCGCTCGATCATGCGGGTGTTCGCCCAGAGGTCGTAGCCCGAATAGAGGTGGATGATCTCCTTCATCGTCGGTTTTTAGTGGATAAAGATGTTGAAAATACGCGGGGTCATACCATGATCACCGACCGAAGGATAGGCTAGGTTCGCACAACGGGAAAAGGGCATGATAACCACTTTGTTCGGCAAGAAGAAGATCAGCGAGGACAAGCTGGCGAACGTGTTCGTGAATGCCGTGCTGCGCTTGACCGAGCAGGGCTATCCTACCATCGTGGACGAGCTCCGTGAATCACCGGAATTCGAAACGAAGCCCGTCTTCGGCCCTGGCGACGACGAACTCTTCGCTCTGATCGTCTTCGCAGGCAACCTCATGGAAGCTCCCAAGCGACTGCCCGCTGGTACCGATCACCGACTGGTACAACATGCCCTCTCCAAGTTCGCTCCCTTGCTGGATCATTCAGCCGCGGAACTGGAGAGCGAGACCAAAGCGTTGCAGGAGTTCATGGCGAAGATCAACCATCCGAGCAAGAACACGGTGTACGCCATGAGCAAGGCGATCTTCCACAAGTACGACCTCTTCCGCCATCAGAACGTCTACTTCCGCGAGCAACGAGCACCGAACCCCGTCGTGCTTGGTCGCGTGAACAAGCTCATGGCCTTCTGTCTTTGGGATTGGGCCGAGCTCCTCGAGGAGTGGAAGGTTACTGCTTGAGTGCAGTTCTCAGTTGTACGGTGTTAGTTGTCAGGCTTCCGACGGCAACTGCCGACTTTCTGGGTCGCGGCCACGCCTGACAACGGACAACTGATAACGGACAACTAAACACTAGTTCAACACTCCTTCGGCAACCGCCATCTCCACGATGTGCTCGCCGATGGCAAGGCACGCGGTGGCGGCAGGCGATGGCGCATTGAGCACGTGGATGTGGGCACCTTTTCGTTCGATGCGGAAATCGTCCACCATCTCACCATCGGTGCCGAGCAGCATGGCGCGCACGCCGGCGCGGCCCGGCTCAATGTCCTCCATGGTCAACGAGGGGATCAGGCGGCGAAGCGTCTTTAGGAACAAGCGCTTGCTGAATGCCCTGCGGTATTCATCGATGCCGTAGGACATGTTCTTGAAGAATAGCTTCCACGTCCCGCCGTAGGTCAAGGCGTCCCAAGTGTCGCGGAAACTAAAGTCGGTCTTGCCGTAGCCTTCACGCTTGAATGTAAAGACCGCGTTCGGCCCGCACTCGGTGCTGCCGTCGGTCATGCGTGTGAAGTGCACGCCGAGGAAGGGGAAGCGCGGGTCGGGCACAGGATAGATCAGGTTGCGCACCTTGTGCTTTCCCTGGGCCGTGAGTTCATAATAGTCGCCGCGGAAGCCCACGATCTGCTCCTTCACCTCTGCCCCGTCGGCGCGCGCGAGGCGATCGCTTTGCAGGCCGGCGCAGAAGATGACACACTTGGCCTGGTAAGATCCCTTCGTGGTGCGGACAATGCTGAAATCCTTGCCCGGCTGGCTGGCCAACACCTCCTCACCGGTATGCACTGCCGATGCCGGATTGATCGCAACGGCGAGCTCGGCCATCTTGTTGGTGGCACCACGGAAATCGATGATGCCCGTGCAGCCCACCCAAAGACCTGCGATGCCCTCGCAGAACGGTTCGATCTCCTTGATCTCCGCCGCAGTAATGCGTTTGAGGTCCTCGATCCCATTGTCTATACCGCGCTGATGGATCTTCTCCAAACGCGGCAGCTCATCCTCCTCGATGGCCACGATCACCTTGCCGCACACGTCGTGCTTGATGCCGTGCTCCTTCGCGAAGGCGACGAGGTCCCTCCTCCCCTGCACACAGGTCTTGGCCTTCTTGCTGCCAGGCTGGTAGTAGATGCCACTGTGGATCACTCCGCTGTTGTGGCCGGTCTGGTGGTCGCTCAACACGGCCTCCTTCTCCAGCAACAGGATCCGCTTTGCAGGAAAGCGCGTTTGCAACTTGTACAGCGTGGCCGCACCAACGATACCGCCGCCTACGATCACCACATCCCACGCCTGCTCCATGTCCGTCATTTTGATCAACGGCGGCGAAGGTATCGCGGGGATCAACTGGTCGCCGCCAAGCGCCCCTCCTTCGGCACACGCCAGAGTAGGATGGAGCCGATCACAAAGAAGGAACCGATGGCGATGATGGTGTTTCGCAGGTCGCCGGTAAGCTGGTTCACCAGCCCGAAGGCCAAGGTGCCCAACACTGTTCCCAAGTAAAAGCTCACATCATAGAAGGAGAAGTACGAGGCGTGATCCACCGTTTCCGGAAGAAGCTTGGCATACGTGCTCCGCGACAGCGCCTGCGTGCCACCCATGACCAGACCAACGAACGCTGCGAGCACATAGAACTCGTTGGTCGAATCGATCCGCCACGCGGCAAGACAGACCGCCATCCAGATCACCAGACCGATCACCAATGCAGGAATGTTACCGAAGCGTTTGCTTAACCGCACGAATAACAGGGCACCCAGAGCGGCCACCAATTGGATCACGAGTATGCTGATGATGAGGCCGGCATCCGAGATCGCGGAGCCGTCCGGGTCCTTGATCTCCTTCTTGGCGTAGGTCACCGCGAGATACATCACCGTTTGCACGCCCATGTTGTAGACGAAGAACGCCGTAAGGAATCTGCGGAGCCGTTGGAGTCCGATCATCTCCTTCCACACGCGCCGAAGTTCATTGTAACCAATGGTGAAAACGTTCACCGCCTCCTCTTTTGCCGGACGTGCATCCGGCAATCTGCGGAACGTGATCTGTGCCCAACCCGCCCACCATATCCCCACAGAAAGGAAGGACAACCGCGCGGCTAGTCCATCACGGTCGGGAATGCTGAACCAGTGTGGATTCATCACCATCATCAGGTTGAGGACCAACAAGATCACGCTGCCGATATAGCCCATCGCGTAGCCCCGCGCACTCACACGATCGTGGTCCTTCGGCTCCGCGATCTCAGGCAGGAAGGCATCGTAGAAGATCAGGCTGCCTGAGAATCCGATGCAGGCTAGCATGAACAGAAAGAGACCTATCCAGAGGTGGGCGAAGGTGAAGAAGAACAGCCCTGCGCAACTGGCCGATCCGAGGTAGCAGAAGAACTTGAGGTAGGACTTCTTATTCCCGCGATGGTCCGCGATGCCCGAGAGAATGGGTGCGATCACCGCGATGAGAAGGAACCCGACGGAAAGCGTATAGGACTGGAGCGATTCCGCCGGAATGCCATACTGCGTAAGCACTTTGTCTGTTCCGCCATCGGATGTGATGGCCGCATAGTAGATCGGAAAAATGGCCGACGTGATCGTGAGCGAATAGGCGGAGTTGGCCCAATCGTACATCGCCCATGCGCGTATTACGCGCTTGTCGCCTTTGATCATTTTGCACGGCGATGTCGCCCGTGCAATGGTAAGGATGAAGCGATGCCGGAACGCTGACACGTTCCGGCATCCTTCACGATCACTTTACCACCTCGACCTGCACACGTCGGTTCTGGCTCATGGAGATCTCATCCGTCCCGTCGGAAGCCGGATCATCGCCCTTGTTGCCCGCGGTCGTGATGCGATCGGCTGAGATCCCGGCAGTCGTGAAGAAGGTCTTCACAGCTTCCGCACGCTCGGTGTCCAATTGCGAGAGGTCAGGTCGTAGGCGGCTACGGTCCACCTCCACCCCATCGGTATTACCGGTCAGTGTGATCTTCAGCGAAGGATCCGCCTTCATCGCTTCCACCAAGTTGGTGAGCAATCCATTCATCGATCCGTCGATGGCGCTGCTGTAGCGTTTGAAGTAGACCGCGCTACGGTCCAAACGGGCCGCGGGCTTGATGTTAGGGTCGGTGGTCACCTTCACGCCAAAAATGAACTCCGTCTTCGACTCATCGACTTGCGCACAGGAGCATTCGCTCATCCGCTTGATCGGAGAGACGCTTACATTATCGATGTAGTAGTAGGCATTGGTCTGCTGGGGGCGGCTTTCTCCTTTAGGCCGTTTCACCTTTTGTGCATTGGTCTTGTCGGTGGAGGTGAAATTGCCGATGATGAGATACTGCTCATCCCCTTTGGCCTCAAAAACGCCGCATACGCCTGTCCATCCCTCCTGGTCATCATAGACCTTAGTGAGCAACGCAGGAACCTGGGGTTGATACGTAAGGCTACTTTCATCTTTCTTATTGACCACGCCACGGCTGACATAAGCACCCAACTGGTCGCTTGAATATTTACTGAGTTCGGAAAGGCTGACGTAGTAGCTGATGCAGTAAAGTTGACCCTTCTTAAGCATCTTCTTGAACTTCACCTGCAAATAGCTTCGCGGGTCCTTGTCCATATAGCTATATGCGAGGATCCCCGCATAATTCTGCCCACTAAGAGCCCCTTGGAAGCCGTGTTCGTTCTTGGGTACAAAGGAGGGGGAATTAGCCGCTACCGTTTCACTGTACAGGTCCGCACTTACATCCGTCGGGCTTTCCCAACCCTTGGCCACTTCGATACCACCAAGGCGCTTCAGCTTTCCGTCCAATTGCTCAAAATCGCCATTGGGGACCATGTTCAAGCTATCCGGTACATCCTGGGCGACCATGCCAAAGGCCAGTGATGCGGCAAAGGCGAATGTGAGGAGACGGGGATTCATGGTGTTCATGTTTTTTCCGATGAGATCATTATGGAAGGGGCTAATTTAATGAGCTGAACGAGGGGGCCGGAATTGTCTGACACAAGAAAGCCTACACAAAGAGACCGACCGCAATGAAAAGGGGCGGCAGAAGCCGCCCCTTTTGCTGAAATGTAGGATCTATCAGTGATGATGGTGGCTGTGGCTATGGCTGTGACCATGGCTGTGACCATGGCTGCTGCTGCCTCCGAACCAGTGACGCAGACCAGCATTCACCAAAAGGAAGGAGGGAAGATTCACTGCGACCGTTTGCCCATTGGCTTGATTAGCGCTCAGGTTGAGGCCTGCTTCAAGGAACACATTGCCGAAATCAAACCCCTTATCATAGCCCAGTCCCAACCGGATGCCAAACTGCCCAATAGCGGAATTGTCTCCATTATCAACGTTGTCGTACAAGGTATGATCGTAGTTACCAATAGTACTGGTGACCTTGGCAGAAGTATAACCGAGGCCGAAGAATCCGTATACGCCACCATCCTGATAGCCTCCCTCGCCAAAGAATTTCTGCCCATCAAGCCAAAAGTTCAGCAACGAAAGCTTTTGATCGTTGGACACAGTGACGTACTGGGGCTCCGTGGTGCTGCTCAATGCCTGTGCAGTGGAAGACCCATTAATAGTTTGTGGAAGTCCAAAATTCACGGAGAGTCGAATGGGATAGCTCTGCGCGATGACCACGGAGCCATTCACTCCAAAGCCAATAAAACTCGGGTTCCCTGCGAAATATTTGCTGTAATTCACCTGACCACCCAACCCGAATTGGGCCGATGCGGAAAAGCTAAGCAAAAGCAACAGGGTAAAGAGAAAGCTCTTTTTCATGAGTCCATGTTTTGTTGGTGAGTGGCAAACCTAGAATTCCTTTTGGAACGCGCAAATGATCAAAGGAAGTAGCCTTGCAGATCCGCCATATACAAAGGCCAATTACTCGGCCCTGCCGGAGCCAAGGATCGAAAGGAAAATAGACCTCAGTTCCCGAACGTATATCCCACACTGAACTCCACCATATTCGTGAAGGCCTTGTAGTGATAGTTGGTCTGGATGATCTCTTGGGTAGGCACGATGGCCCGGTAGTAGCGCAGGTCGAAATCCAGACCCATCCCCAGCTCATAACCGCCACCGACAATGAGTGCCACCTCTGCCTTCTTGAAATCCTTGATCGCGGCAGACCCCTTTTTCGTGGTT
>JBEPUG010000049.1:0-20446 GCA_041691695.1 Flavobacteriales bacterium | reverse complement strand
GGCGCTGCCACGATCGCTGCGGCGGCCATTTCCTCCGGGTCGGTGCCTTCCAGTTTTTCTGGCGTGAAGTGGTCGCGTACGAAGTGCGTGTCGTAGTGGCCGCTGCGGAAACTTTCGTGGCCCATCACGAAGCGACAGAAAGGCAAGGTCGTCTCCACGCCGCTGATGGCATAATCGTCGATGGCACGCTCCATCCGCGCTATGGCCTCTTCCCGCGTGGCACCGTGAACGATGAGCTTCGCGATCATTGGATCGTAGTAGATCGGGATCTCCATGCCTTCCTCGAATCCATCGTCCACGCGCACACCGGGGCCTTGCGGTAAGCGATAAGTGGTGAGCGTACCGATGTCCGGAAGGAAGTTGTTCGAGGGATCCTCGGCATAGACGCGCACCTCTATCGCGTGGCCGTTGATCTGGAGATCCTCCTGTTTGAAGGTCAGCTTCTCCCCTTGTGCCACCTTGATCTGCGCCTTCACCAGGTCCAACCCACTGATCATCTCCGTTACAGGGTGCTCCACCTGAAGTCGTGTGTTCATTTCCATGAAGTAGAATTCCCCATTAGCATCGAGAAGGAATTCCACGGTGCCCGCACCGACGTAGTTGACGCTCTTGGCCACATTGACAGCTGCTTCGCCCATCCGTTTGCGCAATACAGGTGTAAGCACGGAACTCGGCGCCTCCTCGATCACTTTCTGGTAGCGGCGCTGGATACTGCATTCGCGCTCGAAAACGTAGACCGTATTCCCTTGCTGGTCCGCGAGCACTTGCACTTCGATGTGACGCGGCCCCACCACGTATTTCTCGATGAAGACGCTGCCATCGCCGAAGGCGTTCTGTGCCTCGCTGATGGCGCGCTCCAGTCCTTCCTTCAGCTCGCTCTCCTGTTCCACGATGCGCATGCCTTTTCCACCACCACCCGCTGCAGCCTTGATGAGAATGGGAAAGGTGATCGTCTTAGCCACAGCCATGGCCTCCTTGAGATCCGCCACAGCACCTTCCGTGCCGGGCACTAACGGAACGCCGTGCTTCTTCACCGCCTCCTTCGCTGCGAGCTTATCCCCCATGATGTGCATGGCCTCCGGTGATGGGCCGATGAAGATGACGCCTGCCTGCTCGAGTGCCTTGGCGAAGTCGCCATTCTCGCTGAGGAAGCCGTAACCCGGATGGACCGCGTCCACCTTCAGGTCCTTGCAGACCTTGAGCAACTTGTCGATGACGAGGTAGCTCTCCTTGCTGGGAGGTGGTCCAATGCACACGGCCTCATCGGCGGCACGTACGAATGGCGCGTTGCGATCGGCCTCGGAATAGACGGCCACCGTGGCAATGCCCATCTCCTTGGCGGAACGCATGATGCGCAATGCGATCTCGCCGCGATTGGCGATCAGGACCTTCTTGATGGAGCGCTTCTTCATGGGGTTTCGAAACAGGATAAGGGGACGAAGATGCGAAGCATGGGGTTTTCGGAATGCACGAAAGTAAAAACCGCCTATGACCAGAGAGTGCGCTATCCACAGGCTCCCCTTCTTCAAGGTTATCCTCCGATCACGCGTGTCGATCCGGAATTCATCTGTGTCATCTGCGCCATCTGCGGATAAAAAAACACCTTCTCCTGCGCAGCAGGTCACACGCCAGCGGCGGAGCTTAGACCACACCCTGACCCAAGCTATCTTGGCGGCGTTCTCGTTCCCGCCATGACGCAGCTACCCGCCCTGATCGCCGACCTTGGCCTCATCCTCTCGGTGGCGGCCGTGACGACGCTGGTGTTCAAGAAGATCAAGCAGCCGTTGGTGCTGGGCTATATCATCGCCGGCGTGCTGGTGGGCCCGCATGTGACGCTTCTCCCCACGGTGATCGACGATGCTAGTATCGGTGTGTGGTCCGAGCTGGGTGTTGTGTTCCTGCTGTTCAGCCTAGGTCTGGAATTCAGTTTCAAGAAGGTGGCCAAGGTCGGTGGCACCGCCGGTATCACGGCTTTGGTCACGGTGGTGTGCATGCTGGTGGCGGGCTATTTTATGGGTCAGGCTCTTGGGTGGAACGCTATGGACA
Source organism: Flavobacteriales bacterium (assembly GCA_041691695.1). Classification (GTDB taxonomy): domain Bacteria; phylum Bacteroidota; class Bacteroidia; order Flavobacteriales_F; family PHOS-HE28; genus PHOS-HE28. The sequence continues at coordinate 18,400 of JBEPUG010000049.1, read as the reverse complement.
GCCTCTTTCTTGGCGGCATCCTGTGTATCTCTTCCACAACCATTATCGCCCGGGCGCTGGATGAATTAGGCCTGAAGACGCAGGTCTTCGCTGCCGTGGTAGTGGGTGTACTGGTGATCGAGGACGTGGTGGCCGTGCTGCTATTAGTGCTACTCAGCACCTTGGCGGTAAGCCAGCATTTTTCCGGTTTCGAGATGCTGTGGGAGTTGGGCAAGCTGGGCTTCTTCCTCATCCTTTGGTTCGCTGCAGGCATCTTCCTCATCCCTACACTCCTCTCCCGCATGCGCCGGCTGATGAACGATGAGACATTGCTGATCGTGGCGGTGGCCCTGTGTCTCATGATGGTCGTCTTCGCCGTGGACGCGGGCTTCAGCGCACCGCTGGGCGCATTCATCATGGGGGCGCTTCTGGCAGAGACCGTACAAGCGGAACGCATCGAGCATTTGGTGCGGCCGGTAAAGGACCTCTTCGGTGCCATCTTCTTCGTCTCCGTGGGCATGCTGCTGGACCCGCACATGCTGGTTGTGCATTGGAAGCAAGTGCTGTTGCTCTCTGCCGTGGTGGTGATCGGCCAACCGCTGAGTTCCATCATTGGATCATTGCTTGCCGGTGCACCGCTGAAACGCTCGGTACGCATCGGCATGAGCCTTTCGCAGATCGGGGAGTTCTCCTTCATCATCGCCACCCTGGGCCTCACGCTCCACGTGACAAGCGCCTTCCTCTACCCTATCGCGGTAGCGGTATCGGCGGTCACAACCTTTATAACACCGTACATGATCAAGGCCTCCGACCCATTCGCGAACGCCTTGGAGAAACACCTCCCACAGCGATTGACGGCGGCCATGGAACGCTACAGTACCCAAGCTGACCAAGTGAAAGAGACCAGCGCTTGGCGCACGCTGCTCACCGCTTATCTGCTGAATCTCGCGGTCTTCTCTGTGATCACACTTGCATTGATCGTCTTCGTGGGTCCTATCGTCACGGTGCTCTTCGGTGATGGCTTCCTCGGCATCAGTCCCAGTATTCTGGCTGGATCCGTGACCTTCCTCATCGTGCTGCCCTTCATCTGGGCCATGTCCTTGCGTCGCATCAAGGGCTCGGCCTATCGCCAACTGTGGACCAGCAAAAAGCAACTGCGTGGTCCCTTGGTGATGATGGAACTGGTGCGCCTCGGCGCCGCTGTGGTGATGCTGGCCTTGCTGGTGAATGAATTCTTCAGCACCGCCTGGGCCTTGATCGCCTTCTTGCTCTTCACTTTCGTGGCGGCCGCGAAATTCCGCCAGCGTCTTCACCGCTTTTACGTGCGCATCGAAGATCGCTTCATGCGCAACTTGAACCAGCGGGAGATCAACGTGCGTCGCACAGACCTCGCCCCGTGGGACATGCACCTGGCGCAAGTAAGGCTGAGCGCGGATTCCATCGCGGCCGGTCAGAGCCTCTCGGAATTGGCACTACGCGAACGGCACGGCGTGAACATCGCCATGATCGAACGCGAGAGCGGGCATGCTATTTCCGCTCCGGGACACGACCACCGCTTGCTGCCGGGTGATATCCTGATGGTGATCGGCACAGATGCACAACTCGCGCAGCTTCATAAAGAATTGGCAAAGCCGCACCCCTTGGCGGGCACGCGCGACGTGGCCAAGGAGGACATCCGCCTGCGCAAATTCCACATCATGCCGCAATCGCCGTTGGTCGGCCAACGTATCCGTAGCTCCGGTCTGCGTGATCAAGCGGGCGCAATGGTCGCGGGCATAGAGCGCGGCGAGCAGCGGATCATGAATCCGGAGGGCACCACGACCATCCGCGCGAATGACAGGCTCTGGCTGGTGGGCGACCCCGCGATGATCCGCAACTTCATGGAGGAGCGGAAAGCGGTGCGGGAGTGATGATGGAACGATCAGATGATCAGACGAACAGATGCTGGAAGGCACTTCTAAGGCTCCAGCCATGAAGAATATGTTCCTCATCCTCGCTCTTGGGCTGTCCGGAGTATTGCCCGCTCAAACAAGCAAGCAGCGCAACAACGTTGTGATCGACCTGCAACAGCAGTACGACCTGTGGCCCTGTGATGGCAAGCTGATGGTACAGGACATCTTCGATCTGCAGACAGCGAAGGAGACCTATCCCGCTTGCTTCGTGGCATGGGAGCGGGAGAAGAGGGCAGCCGGAATGACGATCGCGCTGGCAGACACATGGATCATGGGAATGACCTTGGGCGAGGCCGCCTACTTCGATGCATTGTGGACCCACGCCACATACTCCAAGAACAGCGGCATCGGTCGCGGCCTATGCCTTTCCCGGAACGTCATCATGTGGCCGGTCGGCACCTACTACACGCGCGACCAATTGGACTACGCATATGGAACGGTGCGCGGCACAAGCAACAGCAGCAACTACGAGCCAACGGGACAAGGCGGGACGGTGATCAAGCTATGGAACGACAAGTGGCGCGGCGATACGAAGAACCGCGTTCTGTTCGGAGCTTTTCACGGCGGAACCAAAGGCAGCAACAGCTATTCTGAGAGCGTCCAGTTCAGCGACATGCGCCTTGACGGTAGCGCGGGCAAATGGAAGGACACCGCGTACACCATCACCGGCCTGCAAGCGTGGGACTTTGGTAGCGGTAGCGAGATGCACAACCTCTTCATCAACCACTGCGACATCGGCCTTGATATTGTTCGGGGAACGCCCTTCACGGCCACGGGGAACAATGCGTTCTTCCAGTGCAACGTCGCCGCGATCGCAATAACAGGTGCGGCAGGTGCGCCCATCACGTTCAGTGGTACCGTTGAGAGTGACGACTGCCCTGCGCTATTCCTCATCCGCAGTGGATGGGGCCGATCTGCCGGGGCCATGCTGAACGTGCAAACGGTAAAGATCGAATGGGCCATCACCAGTGCGAGAACACCGAAGCCCGAGACGATCGTGACCGGCGAAGGCTGGATGAACCTGAATTTCGGGAGTATCAGTTACGCCACGGGAAATGTGTACTTGGATGCCTTGTTCAACTTGAAGGCAAACGTAAACACCTCATTCATCCACGTCGGTGATCTATCGGTATTCGCAGGAAGCAATGTGCAGGCGATCCTCCACGATGACATCGCGAAGAAGACATGGCTGTATGACGTGGGCTGGACCACACACATCAAGACCTTCGATTGGTACAGCGATGGACGCGCCTCGCAGTTCGTCTCCTGGCCAGCGCAGGCGGTTGCCGAGGACGCTCCACATCAAGGGAGGCTCGGCTATCTATTGGGCGACCCCAAGACAGCGAAGGCCGTGGGGGCATTCGACCGCATCAAGGGAACACCCACATGGAGCGACGTTACCGGGAACGGTTCAGCCTTGGACACCTGCAATTGGACCTGCTCGGAGTGGACCGCATGGTCGGCCTGCGCAAAGGGGACGCAGAGCAGGACGCGAACCTGCACCTCCACCGGTAATTGCGCGGGCATCCCGGCTCCGGCGAGCATCGAGAAGCAAGCCTGTTCGAAGAAGCCGCATGTGCATTGAGCGACCACGAAACCTATCTTCCTACATTCAGGCCCTACAATGCTATGCCCTCAGCTAGGTCGGCGATACCAATGCATGCAACACGAAAACATCGAGAAGGATCCAAAGCCTTTGTGACAGCTTGAATCCTATATGGGCTATGTTGCTTTACCCTCCCCAATAGTGAGATAGTACACACCCCCTCACACAAACTGAAGGTGAAATAAACCACATATAGCGTCAACCGAGAAGGTTAGCGACTATGAGTACTTACTCCATGGGCAGAAGTACTGGTCCGATCTTCTTGCTCTTGTCTCTCACTGCTTGTCATTCTCCGTCATCCATCTCAGGGCAAATAGATGGCATCGAAAAGAAAGGCGTGACAATCTATCTGATCCAACCCGAAAACTTAAGGGAGATAGCAGCTTCCTATTTCGGGAAGGTCATCGATTCTGCCGCGGTAGACGGTGCTGGCAGCTTTGAGTTCCACAACATGCCAGCTACTGCAGGGCCTGTACTGTTGGAACTGGCCATACAGCGATCCAAGGCATATCCGAATTACCTGCAGACCGACGATCCGGACAGCTCCAACTATATGCCGATCCTATGGCAACCAGGAGAGCCGATGCGGATCACTGCCAAGCTGGATGCCTTTCAAAAGAATTTTTCAATTGAACAGCCTTCAGCGGTCAATAAAGCGTTGTTAGATCTAAGGGACATCAACGACAAAGCGTTCCAAACCTACCTCGCCGGAAAGAGCTGGCAGTTGGAAGATGGCCGTCAACTGCTGGAAAAGGAGCAGGCCATCCTAAACTATCAGACGGAGCTGATCAAGTTCGCGGATACCACACGGTACCTGGTGCCTACACTGGTGGCCTTGAGATGGGTAAGCCCGGTCAATGATTATGAACGTGTGCCTGAGTTTCTGGTGGATCAATGCGACAAGTGGTCGAAAAGACAACCCGATGATCCATGGGTAAAGCAACTCTGCAAGGAGAGCGAGCCTTCCAAACTGCCCGTTCTAGTTGGAGCCACATTCCCCAACCTCAAGCTTCCCATGATTGCAAAGGACACGCTTTCGGTAAACAAGCTATTGGGCAGCAAGCTCACCATCATAGACCTATGGGCCTCCTGGTGTGGTCCTTGCCGAAAGGAGAACCGTGAAACGCTAGTGCCAATTTGGAATGCATATCATGACCAAGGTTTGCACATTGTCGCTTATGCCCTGGAAAGCGATGCGGCCATTTGGAAAGCCGCTGCCGAGCACGACGGAGCAGACCGCTGGTACCAAGCCTCCGATCTGCAAGGAGATGACGCGCCCTTCTTAAAAGAGATCCGGGTGCAGAGCATTCCCGCCAACTTCATCCTTGATGACAAGGGTGTGGTCATCGCGAAAAATGTGTACGGAAAGGAGTTGATGGACCTGGCAAGCCGCTATATGGAAAAGCCGTGAAAACACGGTGCCGGATACCGTTACAAGGGATTGTTCTCTCACTGGCACGAGTGCCTTCGCTCGCGCGGAATGCGAGCACAATATGCATCCCCGGCGACCGGAAAGGCCAGACTATTGGTTCTTTTCGCCCGTGCTGTCCTGGTCCACGGCTTTCGGCTTGGCTGGCTCAAGGGGAAGCAGCTTGAAGTAGGTAGCCTCAAAACGGCCGTCCACTAATTTGCCTTGCACTTCAGCCTCACGCAAGGCCACGCAAAAGCCGTTCTTATCGTGGGGGTGGCCAAACTCACCAATGCTCACGCCATCCACGTAATAGGCCTTGCTGGACCCGTCTTCTTGGGGCAGGCGCACGGCCACATCGCAATTGTAGCCGGGGAGGCCGTAGTTGCATTCACCGCAGGAGGTCTCCACGGTCAGTAACGGTTTCTTGGGATCCGGGGTCGCGGCCAAGTTGTGGGCCGGTTGGGCAAAGCCCGCGAGGGGTAAAAAAGCCGCCATCACAAAGGGGCTGAATGCTTTAAGGAACATGGGGTGTTGAATATATTTCCCCGAAAGTTTGCAACCGGTCGCGCTACAGGACCTGTCATCGGTCAGCTTCCTTCCGGTATGGCCTTGCTACTGTCCCCCTTACCTCAGCACCTCCTTCACCGCGTCCGCGGCCTCTTGCAACGAGATGGCGCTGAGCACCTTCAATCCGCTCTTGTCGATGAGCTCCTTGGCCTCCTTGGCGTTGGTGCCTTGCAGGCGCACGATGATCGGCAACTTGCGGTCAATTGATCGACCGGAGATGGTCGTTGATGCGCTTCCAATCTTCGATCTGAAGCAACTTCGACCGGTTGCGCAATCCGAGTCCACCTGTGTGGTAAACTGGAAAGATCGTCGGACCTCCTGCAACTTGAAGAGGGGACGTCCTGACCATATCGGCATGCGAACCAACGGGAAACCCGTAAAGCTTACCAAGGCTCAATGTGGCTTTCGTGCCGATCGGAACGATGACCTTCGGTTTGATGATCTCGATTAGAGGCTGCAGGAATTCCTCCCTGCTCTCCTTCAGCCAGCTGTCCTTAAAATTGGCTGACATGTGGCCCGACTTCAAGGCCATCACTGCATTGGTGAAGAAAACGGGATTGGTCCTATTCGGTGCACAAGGGTGCCCGACATCGAATCCAAGTAAGCCACAGAACTCGTTCAAATTCTTGTTCGAAGGATACTCGTACTTCTCAGGATATCGTTCAACCCTTCCCTCCGTCCTAATGTACGTTCCGACATCGGAGAACTCCTGCCCAACGACCAGTACATCGGCATCAAGGTTGTTCTGCCATTGCGCCCAAGGTTCGATCTCGTCAACGTCGAATGGCGTGTCCGCCGGGTTTGTGAGGCCCTCAGCGAATTTGAACGACTTCCGCTTCTGGACAAGAGCCTTGTATGCTTCCTGCTTCGTCATTTCCTGATCAGTTTGTACGCTTTGCCTTTGTCGTTATCCATAAATGGAACTGCGATGGCCCACATCCCGGATCTGCACAATGCGGACCGTGTCTTGGATGCTGTAGATGACCCTATAGTTGCCAATCCGGATACGCCATAGGTATTCCTCCTTGCCTTTCAATTTCTTGCAGCCTGAAGGCCGAGGATCTTCTCGCAAATCTTCGATCGCGTGCGTGATCTTATTTACGATCGGTCCTGGAAGACCGGCCATGTCCTTGAGCGCCCTCCTACTAATGACGATCGCGTAGCTCACAGCTTACCGGACTTGCGGAGGTCGGCCTTGGCTTTTTCCCAAGGGATCATCACATCATTTTTCCGGTTCTCCGCAATGATCACGTCCAAGAGATCTTCCACGGCTTCGCGATCCTTATCCAAGACATCGACATCGATCTGCACGAAGCGCTTGTTGCTTGCTTCGTCCAACAAAATTTTTACGCCTTTCATTCTAATTGGCTATGAACCAAAGATAAGCGCTTCGCACAGGTTCCTCACCCAAGTACCTGCTTCACCGCATCTGCGGCTTCTTGCAACGAGATCGCGCTGAGCACTTTCAATCCGCTCTTGTCGATGAGCTCCTTGGCCTCCTTGGCGTTGGTGCCTTGCAGGCGCACGATGATGGGCACCTTGATGTCGCCGATGTTCTTGTAGGCATCCACCACGCCTTGGGCCACGCGGTCGCAACGCACGATGCCGCCGAAGATGTTCACCAGAATAGCCTTCACGCCTTTATCCTTCAGGATGATGCGGAAGCCTTTCTCCACACGGGCCGCGTCGGCCGTGCCGCCTACATCGAGGAAGTTGGCCGGGCTGCCACCGCTGAGTTTGATGATGTCCATGGTCGCCATGGCGAGGCCTGCGCCGTTCACCATGCAGCCCACGTTGCCGTCCAGTTTCACATAGTTCAATCCGGCTTCTCCGGCCTCCACTTCGATGGCGTCCTCCTCGCTCTTGTCGCGCATCTCCACGTAGTCCGGGTGCCGGTAGAGCGCGTTGCCATCGAGGCGCACTTTGGCGTCCACGGCGATGATCTTGTCGTCGCTGGTCTTAAGCACCGGATTGATCTCGAACATGGATGAATCGCTACCCTCGTAGGCCTTGTATAGTGCGACCACGAACTTGATCATCTCCTTCTTCGCGGCGCCTTCAAGACCCAAGTTCACTGCGATCTTGTTGCACTGGAACGGACGCAGGCCGACGCGCGGATCGACCTCTTCCTTGAAGATCTTGTCCGGTGTGTGCTCGGCGACATGCTCGATGTCCATGCCGCCCTCGGTGCTGTACATGATGATGTTGCGGGCGCGGGCGCGATCGAGCAGCACGCTCATGTAGAACTCCTTCGGTTCGCTCGCTCCGGGATAGTAAACGTCCTCGGCGATGAGCACCTTGCTCACCTTCTTGCCCTGTGGCGGCGTCTGCGGCGTCTTCAACATCATGCCGATGATGTCGTTGGCGCGCTCGCGCACCTCGTCGATGTTCTTGGCCAGCTTTACTCCGCCACCCTTACCGCGTCCACCGGCATGGATCTGCGCCTTCACCACCCACCACTTGGTGCCGGTCTCCTGACTGAGACGCTTGGCCTGATCGACGGCCTCGTCAGCGTTGTAGGCAACAAGCCCGCGCTGCACGCGGACGCCGTATTGGGCGAGAATGCTCTTTCCTTGGTATTCGTGGAGGTTCATGAGGGTATGTTCTGCGGATCGGCCCTGCGTTGTGGCGGGCGGGCCGCGAATGTACAGGCTGTCCGATGGATGACCTCGAAAGGACGCACGTGCACAGTGACCGGAGTTCGTTCCTTTGCGGCCCATGCAGAACAAGGACCTTCCACTGCTCTACGACCTGCTGGTGACGCGCCTGCAAGGCTGGCTCGCGGGCATGGGCGTGTCACCGGCGCACATGGCGTGGCTCGGACTGCTCACCGGCATCATCCTAGTGGTGGTGGCCATGGGCCTTTTCGCCAAGCTGCTGAACTGGATCTTCACAGTGCTCCTGCATAGGCTTTCGGTGACAACGGTGACGGAGTTGGACGACAACCTGGTGAAGCGAAAGACACCGCGCTACGTGGCGCGCATCATCCCGCTGATCCTCTCCTACAACCTCATCCCCGTGGTGCTGACGGATTTCCCGCAGTGGGTTCCAACGGTCGAGCGGCTGTTCAACATCTTCTTCATCATCCTGGCCATGCGCATCCTGCGCTCGGTGCTGCACGCCTCGAAGGACACGCTGCGGTCCAGCGACACCTATCGTGGCAAACCATTGGACAGCTATATGCAGGTGATCTCCCTGGTGTTGTGGATCATCGCGGGTGTGCTGGTCTTCACCCAACTCACCGGCCGTTCCGCCCTCGGCTTCCTCACCGCCATGGGCGCTGCATCGGCGGTGCTGTTGTTGATCTTCAAGGACACCATCCTCGGCTTCGTGGCCAGTATCCAGATCAGCGCCAACGACCTGGTGCACCTCGGCGATTGGATCACGATGACCAAGTATGGGGCGGATGGCAATGTGATGGAGATCAACCTCACCACGGTGAAGGTGGAGAACTTCGACATGACCATCACCACCATTCCCACCTATGCACTCATCTCCGATTCCTTCCAGAACTGGCGCGGCATGCAGGAGGCTGGCGGGCGGCGCATCAAGCGCAGCATCCGCATCAAGGTGAGCTCCATCCGCTACCTCGATGACGCGGAGATCGATGCGCTGCGCGGCATTGGGCTCCTCACGGACTACATCGACCAGCGCCGCGAGGAGATAAGCCAGTACAACGCGAAGCATGAAGTGGACAAGGGCATGCTGGTGAACGGCCGTAACCTCACCAACATAGGCCTATTCCGCCACTATATGGAACGCTATGCATTGAACTACCCGGGGGTCAGGCAAGACATGACCCGCATGGTGCGCCAGCTCCCGCCGGATGAGCTCGGAGTGCCTTTGGAGTTGTACTGCTTCGCGAGCGATACCCGCTGGGAAGCCTATGAGAACCTGATGTCCGACATCTTCGACCACCTGCTCGCCTCCACCGGCTACTTCGGACTGGAGGTCTTCGAGAACCCGGCCTCGGATGATGTGCGGCACTTGGGCGGAAGCATCACCGCGATGCAGAAGCAACGGAGTTCCGGGAATGAGGAAGTTTCCAAGTCGTGAGTCCTTGAGTCGTGAGTCGTGAATTCTCCAGTCACCGATCAACATCCACCAATTATCAGCGCATGATCCAAGCAACCGCGATCCGCAAACGCTTCGGCGACCTTGATGTTCTAAAGGGGGTGGACCTGCACGTAGCGAAGGGTGAAGTAGTGAGCATCGTTGGCGCGAGCGGCGCGGGAAAGACAACGTTGCTGCAGATCCTCGGCACGCTGGAAAAGCCGGATAACGGCACCCTGCTGATCAACGGCGAAGAGGTGACCAAAATGGGTCGCCGGGCACTGAGCACTTTTCGCAACGCACACATCGGCTTCGTCTTCCAGTTCCATCACTTGCTGCCCGAGTTCACCGCCTTGGAGAATGCGATGATGCCGGGCCTGATCGCGGGAATGCCCCGCGCCGAGTGCGTCCGGCGTGCTGAGGAATTGCTGACGCGGTTGAATGTGATCGCCCGCAAGGAGCATAAACCCAACCAACTCAGCGGCGGCGAGCAGCAGCGGGTCGCCGTGGCACGCGCACTGTTCAACAACCCGAGCGTCGTTCTGGTCGACGAACCTTCCGGCAATCTCGATTCGGCCCACGCCAAGGAGTTGCACCAACTCTTCTTCGAACTGCGGAAGGAACTGGGACAGACCTTCGTGATCGTGACGCACAACGAGGAGCTTGCCGAGATGGCCGACCGTCGGCTCGTGATTAAGGACGGTGTGATCTGATGAAGACACGGAAGGAAGAATGGTAAGAGAGGTAAGAGATGTAAGGGAGGTAAGGGAGGCACGCTCCTTCACCACCATGATCACCATCTCTTCCTTCACCTCCACCACCTCCTCCATCTCTTCCTTTACCTCCATTACCACCACCTAATACCACACAACTTCGTCCATGAACTCCCGCTACCTGATGATCGCCAGTGCGCTGGTGATGGCCGCGACGGGCCTCGTGCTCTCCTTCGCACCTCAAGAGACCTTGGCCCACTTGGGCGCGTCCGCTCCAGGACGAATGCCCGCCATCCTTCAATTGACCGGTGCGCTTTACCTCGGCTTCGCCTTTGCGAACTGGACAGCTAAGGGAATGGTGCTCGGTGGGATCTACGGCCGAGCGATCGTAATGGGCAACTTCCTGCACTTCATCATGGGGGCACTCACCTTGCTGCGCGCTGCGGTCGGCGTGTCGAACGGGCCAATATTCTGGACGGTCACGTTGTTCTATGTGCTGTTCGCCATCGGCTTCGGCCTGCTGCTCTTCACAGGTCCTGGTCAGAGCGAGGAAGCGCCTGAACACAGCATCCAAGGCAGCTAGATCGGATCCCATATCGGCTTCAAGCGCTCTATCTTGGCGGCTCCCAAACCCAGCACCATGCGCCTCCTCACCCCTCTTCTGGCCCTTTCGCTCACCGTGCCCGCCTTCGCCCAGACCGGCGCCCCTCCCATGCCTCCGCCGCAAAGCGGCAGCGCCAGTGACAACGTGAAGATCGAGGACGACAACGACCCCTTCGTGCCCAACACCTTTACGGGCAGCTTCACCATGGATATGCAGAGTTACAAGGACGGCAAGCCCACTGCAGAGGCCCCGCATGTAATGCACTTCTGGAGTAGCCCGGACAAGACCTTGATGGAATTCCAGTCCACTCCCGGCCAAGGCGCACAGATGAAAATGCTGACGGACCTGAAGGAGAAGGAGACCTATATGATGATGACCGATGACAAGGGCAACAAGAGGGCGATGAAGAGCCACAAGAAAAAGATCACCTACACCGGTGACGGGAGCGAAAACGCAGCCCATATCACGGTGACGAAAGAAACGAAGGTCATCGATGGCCACATGTGCACCAAGGTCACCGGCACCAGCAAGGAAGGCACATGGGCTGCTTGGATCGCCAAGGATCTCGATGCGAACCTCTCCAACCTTATGGGGGCAAGCCCAATGCGCGGCAAGGATTCCCCGGATTGGAAGGATATAAAGGGCCTGCCGTTGGAGATGACGATGTCCGACAAGGACGGCAAGACCACGATGGTAATGCACATCACCGACTTCAAGATCGGGGGAGTGGATCCGAGCATTTTCTCCATGGATGGCTACCAAGTGATGGAGATCCCCGGGATGGGGCAATGAGGTCCGAGTTGGCGGTTGTCTGTTGTCTGTTCTCGGATAGAACCCGCATTGCTACCGAGCTATACTCGCATTAATCGTATTGATCCGGTCCACCTACCTTCGCGCGCTTTTTAAGGACCTGCGGGGTAACCCGCGCCAGCGCACATGAAGAAGATCGCCGACAGTCGCAAGATGATAGGGGCCACCTCCGCCACCGGCCTCAAGGAATTGAGTACACTGTACAAGGGCTTGATGAAGACCCATCACCCGGACCGCTTCCCAAACGACGAGGAAAAGCGCCACGAGGCCGAGGAATTCAGCAAGCACCTCATCGACGCATACAAATTCCTGGAGAGCATACATCCGGAGACCCATGCCGTGAATGCCGAGGACTTCGAGAAGACCGTGACCAGCAGCATCACCGACTGGCACTACAAGTCCCTGACGCTGCATGTCACCTTCGGGGATGGAAGCGCCTTCGAGTTCTATGGCATTCCACCGAAGGTGTACAACAAGTTCGTGAACACGGACGGGAACACGCGCTTCGCGAAGCGGCACATCTTCGACGCTTATACGCATCGCAAGGTGAGCGGTGCCAAGGTGGCCTAAGCCCCCGTTCGCGGCAAGCCCCTGCCGGCACAAACCATCAGAAACGCACAAGCCCGGCTCTACACCGGGCTTGTCTGAAGGTTCGATCGGGTCGACCCTTGGGTTCCGCTTAGGCCTTAGGGGCCGCTTTTTTCTTGGGTGCAGCGGTCTTGGTCTTTGCTGCCTTGGCTTTCAGCTTTGCGGTCTTCGCGGGTGAAGCTTCCGCAGCCTCCCTCCACTTTTCGAGTTTCGTTGCGGCCTTGCGCCTGCGGATGGCTTGCGCCTGTGAGTCCTGTGCCATAGTGCTTGTTTTGTGCCGCGAAGGTAGGCGGGTTCGGCGATGTACGTTTACCTCAGGTTCGACATAGGCCAACGGTGCGAATAGCGTGAAGGGTTTGAACATATCGGTATCCCCACTGTTCCCCTGTGGCTCCGGAGACCAGGAGATCGGGTTAAAACACCAAGCACCTCACGATCACGACCCGCACCAGCGATGAGTAAGACCGGATCCGCGGACCAAGGCACAAAGAAGACGATCGGGCTGGGTGAAGTGGTCTCCATCGGCATCGGCGGCATGGTGGGTGGCGGCATTTTCGCGGTGCTGGGCTTGGCTGTTTCCTTGGCCAAGGGCGGAACGCCGGCCGCTTTCCTCTTCGCCGGCCTGCTCGCATTGATCACCTCCTACAGCTATGTGAAGCTCTCGCTCGCCTATCCGGATCGCGGGGGAACCGTGAAGTTCATCAACGAGGGTTTTGGCAAGTCGGTCTTCAGCGGCGGGATCAACAACCTGCTTTGGATGAGTTACATCATCATGCTCGGTCTGTATGCCTCCGCCTTTGGTTCCTACGCGCCGAACCTCTACATGATCGCGGGCGACAAGGTGCTGAGTTCGCACATCTACGCCAGCAGCATCGTCATTTTCGCTACGCTGATCAACTACTACAGCATCAAGGTCGTGGGGAAGATCGAGGACTATGCGGTGATCGTCAAGCTCATCATTCTCGTGGCCTTCGCAGGCATCGGCGTGTATGGTCTGTTCGGCAACGCCAACCTGCATCAATTGAACTTTCAGAACTGGGAAGGTCCGCTGAAGCTCATGGTGGGTGGCATGGTGATCTTCGTCGCTTACGAGGGGTTTGAGTTGATCGCCAACGCGGTGCCCGATCTGGAGGACCCAAAGAAGAACGTGCCACGTGCCTACTACGGTTCGGTCATTTTCGTGATCCTACTGTATGCGGTGATCGCCGCGGTAACGGTGGGCTCCCTGCCCTTTGCGAAGATCGCGAAAGCACAGGACTATGTGCTCGCGGAAGCAGCCAAGCCGATGGTCGGGCAAGTGGGCTTCACCATCATCACCATCGCCGCATTGATCTCCGTGTTCTCGGCCATCAATGCCACGTTGTACGGCGGCAGCCGGGTGAGCTATCGGATATCGAAGGACGATGAACTCCCGCACGCATTCAGCGGCCAACTATGGAACCAGCCAGTGGGCCTGATGATCACCGCTGTCACAACATTGATCCTGGTGAACACGGTGAACCTCGAGAGCATCTCGACAGCCGGGAGCGCGAGCTTCATCCTGATCTTCGCCTTGGTAAATCTGGTCGCTTTTAAGCGCTCGACCCAGATCAACGGCAACAAGGTGGTGCCGATGGCAGGCTTCATACTCGGCGGGGTTGCCTTCGTAGCCTTGATCGCACAACAGTTCGGATCGAACCGGTTGGGCGTGATCTTGGCCCTGTCGATCATCGGACTGTGCTTCCTGGCGGAATTCATCTACAAGAAGACACGCCGCAGCAGCGCCACGGATCGGTCCGGGAACACTTAGGATCCACAACGGATCACCCCCTTACCAGCTTCCGGTACTTCAAGCGCTTCGGCACCACGTCCCCTACCCGCTTCTTGTAATTCTCCTCGTAGTCGCTGAAGCCGCCTTCGAACCAGTACACATTGCTATCGCCCTCGAAGGCGAGGATGTGCGTGCAGACGCGGTCCAGGAACCAGCGATCGTGGCTGATGATCACCGCGCAACCGCTATAGTCCTGAATGCCTTCCTCCAGTGCCCGAAGTGTGTTCACGTCGAGGTCGTTGGTCGGCTCGTCGAGCAGCAGCACGTTGCTGCCATTCTTCAGCGTCATGGCCAGGTGCAAGCGGTTGCGTTCTCCACCGGAGAGCACGCCCACCTTCTTGTTCTGGTCCTGCCCGGTAAAGTTGAAGCGAGCGAGGTATGCGCGGCTGTTCACCAACGTTCCCCCGATGGTCATCATCTCCTGGCTGTTGCTCAGTACTTCCCACACGGTCTTGTCCGGTGCAAGGTCCTTGTGGCTCTGGTCCACGTAGGCGATCTGCACGGTATCACCAAGTGTGACGGTGCCCGCGTCGGCCTTCTCTTGGTCCATCACCATACGGAACATCGTGGTCTTACCCGCGCCGTTGGGTCCAATGATGCCGACGATGCCTGCGGGCGGAAGCGTGAAGCTGACATCCTCAAATAGCACGCGATCACCGAAGGCCTTGGAGACTTTCTTGAATTCGATCACCTTGTCGCCGAGACGCTGACCGTTCGGGATGAAGATCTCCAATTTGGCCTCCTTCTCCTTCACCGTCTCGCTCTGCATCTTCTCGTAGTTCTCCAAGCGGGCCTTGCTCTTGGTGCGGCGCGCCTTAGCGTTGCTGCGCACCCATTCCAACTCCTGCTTCAACACGCGTTGGCGCTTGCTCTCTGTCTTCTCCTCCCGCGCCATGCGATCGGTCTTCTGCTCCAGCCAGTTGGTGTAATTGCCCTTGTAGGGAATGCCTTCGCCGCGATCCAATTCCAAGATCCAACCTGCGACGTTGTCCAAGAAATAGCGATCGTGGGTGATGGCGATGACAGTGCCCTTGTATTCCGAGAGGTGATGCTCGAGCCACGCCACGCTTTCGGCATCCAAGTGGTTGGTAGGCTCATCGAGCAACAGGATGTCCGGGGCTTGCAGCAACAAACGACAGAGCGCCACGCGACGACGTTCGCCACCGGAAAGCACGCTGATCTTGGCGTCCGGCTCCGGGCAACGTAGAGCGTCCATCGCGATGTCCAACTTCTGGTCGATCTCCCAAGCGCCTTGCGCTTCGATCTGGTCCTGAAGCACACCCTGCCGGTTGATGAGTTTCTCCATCTTGTCCGGGTTCTCCAGGACATCGGGATCCGCGAACTTGTTGTTCACATCCTCATACTCCTTCAAGAGGTCCATGATCGGCTGCACGCCTTCGCGCACGATCTCGATCACGGTCTTGTCCTCCTCCAACAGCGGCTCCTGCTCCAAGTGGCCGATGCTGTAACCGGGCGTGACGTGCACGTCGCCTTGGAAGTCCTTTTCCTTGCCGGCGATAATGCGCATCAGCGTGGACTTACCAGAACCGTTGAGACCAAGGATGCCGATCTTGGCGCCGTAGTAGAAGCCGAGGTGGATGTCCTTGAGAATGGTCTTTCCGGAGGGCAGCGTCTTTCCGACCTGCACCATGTTGTAGATGATCTGACGTCCTTCTTCTGCCATGTTAGCTGGGTATTTCGGGCGGAATGGATCCGCTGGGATGCGGAGTTAAAACCGTCTTGTCCGCCTTTGGGGCCGCGAAGATCATCGATCCCGGTGACACTTCCGCATGAGCCCTACTTCCCAGTGGCCTTCTGCGTGCTCCGTTAGTGGATGAGTTTGAATACCTGCACCTTCCCAAGGTCAAGCACAAGCTGGAATCCCACATGGTCTGCTTGGCGCGTGTCCCCACTTCGCCACACGCTGATAGCCGTCTGGCGATCCGCAATACCGACCACATAGTATTGGTGTGCGGTAACTGCGCCACCGGCGGACATGGCGCCTTGATCAGCATGCGCACATGCCAACGCAAAGCGCATCGGCGCATCCCACGACGATCCAGCATGCAGGTGGTCACCGGGCTCGGAGGTCCTTACAAACCAGTCCGCAACAGCAGGGGCTTCGTGGTAACGCTGCACATTGGCGGGTGACCCGGTGAGGGACCACCACCCGGAACAGATCAGTATGACCAGAGAGGCAAGGAGCGTAGGGCTGTTCGATCCGATCGCGGGCGTGATCTTTTCACGCAGGAAGCGCAGTAGGTGGAAAAGACCGATAGCTGAACCGATGTGCAACAGCAGCAGCACATAGATCCAAGAAGGTGGGGACGCCACCTGTTGCTCAAGGAGCCCCACCGGCACGGAACCGAGGAACAGCGCGAGAAGCAGCGAACGGTACTTGGCACTAATGAAGGCGGCATAGCTCACCGACAACGACCCGAGCACACAGAACAGCACCGGCGCCGTTCCTGTAACGTAAGCCCAGAGGTCGTAGGCGCGATCCAGATACGTGGTCGAGAATAATTTCCACGTCGGATCCGCCGTGGACGGATCGTCCATCAACGCACCCAAGGAATGCTTGGCCAGGACGGGCGCATAGCAGAGCAGCGTGAGAAGTAAAAAGAGGACAGCGGATCCCAAGAGCTGCACTGATCGGCGGCGGACCGTGCTTCTATACCGCTTGGTGATCAGGAAGAAGGTCCATAGATAGACCATCACCACGGCATGCAGTGCAGTAGGGACCGCCCACATCGCAAGCGCACAACAGAGCGCCATAAGGAACAGGCTGACCAAGTTGCCTCTCTTGGTGAAATGCCTTCCGGCGATCAACGCGCCGATGATCAGCGGCCAGGTCAGCGCATAGCCGCGCGCCATCGCGCTGTATTCCACGAAAGGGCCGCTGACCGCCAGTAAGCACATGGCGAGCAAGGCGATGTGACGGTTGAACGTAGTGCGAACAAAGGCATACAAAAGCGGCAAAAGCAGGATCCCTGCAAGGAGCGCAGGAAGACGCAACGACCAAGTGTGCACGCCGAAGATCACCATGCAAAACCGGACCAACAGATCATGCAGGATGTGATGGTGAGGCAACGGAAGGTCGCTGAGCAAGGTGGCCAATGAGCGATGCGCATGATCCGCCCAAGCGGCGGCCTCGTTGTAGGTCACCGCATTACCAAGGCGTGCCATGCGCAGAACCGCGCCCAACAGTAACACGGCCATGAAGAACCAACGATGCTGAAGACTGCTGCGGTGGTAGATGCCCGAGATGGACTTCCGAAGATCCTCCCAGAGCCCCGTCAAGCCGCGCCCATGTGCCTTCCGTTGAGATCGCTCACTGCTCGTTTCCATGAATTGATCAGCGCGCCGGGGCCATTCCTATTGATCGCACCGGAGGTGGACGCTGCCGACCAAATGTAGAAGAACAGAGGTTGGATCGACAAGCCTTCGCAACTTCGGCCGCTCCTTCCCCTCCTCCCTTACCTTCATTACTTCCTTACCTCCCTGCCCTTCCCATGGCACGCATCACGGAAAGCCCTTCCCGCTATGATCACCTCGAACGCATGTCCACGGGGGAACTGCTGCGGAACATCAATGTGGAGGACCGCACCGTGGCAGAGGCCGTGGAAAAGTGCATCCCGTCAATGGAGCCCTTGATAGACGCGATCGCTGAGCGCATGGCGATCGGCGGTCGGCTCTTCTACATCGGCGCGGGCACCAGCGGCAGGCTCGGCATTGTGGACGCCAGCGAATGTCCGCCCACATTCGGCGTACCGCACGGCATGGTGGTGGGTCTCATCGCGGGTGGGGACAACGCTATCCGCAAGGCGGTGGAATTCGCCGAGGATGATACGGTTCAAGGATGGAAGGACCTGCAGGAATACGCCATCGGCGCGGATGATACAGTGATCGGTATCGCGGCCAGTGGTGGCACGCCTTACGTGGTTGGCGCATTGACGAGCGCTCGGGCAGAGGGAATCCTCACCGCCTGCATTACCTGCAATCCGCACAGCGCGGTGACACACGTCTGCGACCATCCCATCATCGCGGTCGTCGGGCCGGAGTTCGTTACCGGAAGTACGCGCATGAAGAGTGGCACCGCGCAAAAGCTCATCCTGAACATGATCAGCACCAGCGTGATGATCAAGCTCGGTCGTGTCCAAGGCAACCGAATGGTGGACATGCAACTGAGCAATAACAAGCTCGTGGACCGCGGAACACGGATGGTGATGGAAGGCCTCAGCGTGGACTACGACACAGCGAATGCACTACTGAAAAAATACGGCAGCGTAAGGAAGGCTGTGGAGAGC
>JBEPUG010000048.1:0-20497 GCA_041691695.1 Flavobacteriales bacterium | reverse complement strand
TCGCTGCCCAGGGCAGGAATAACAACGCGAACGACAACAGCCTGTCACGTGACCATGCACCTGCGACCAATGGCCGTCCCGGCGTGGTGAACTCTTCCTCCCCGGTCCAGCGGCCTTCACCTCAACGGAATGTCCAAGGGCGGACTCCGAACATGCAGCAGCAAGATCCGCAACGTATCCAACAAGAACGTTCGCGCGGCGATCAGCGGGTGAACGACTATCGCGGCTATCAGCAAATGCAGCGTTCAGCTCCTCCTGTGCAACAGTCGGCGCCCAGTATGCAGCGATCAGCACCATCCGCCCCACGGCAAAGTGCACCCTCGGGTGGAGGCGGTGGGCGTTCCGGAGGTCGCCGTTGATCTCGATATTACAAAAAGGCCGATGCGGGTATTCGCATCGGCCTTTTTCGCTTCGGGGTGGCTCGTACCCAATTCATGGGCGCGCTTGGAGCGAGCTCCGCGACCGAAGGCCATATATGCCCACGAAGCAGGAGGGATCGCGCGAGGCGCGCTTTCCCTTGGAGGGTGGCTTCAACGCCGCGGCCGCTATGCGGCCTTTGATGCCACAACCCCGGAAGATGCTTGGAGCGAGCTCCGCATCTTCCAGGGTTGTGGCATCGCCCTCTTCGCGGGCGGCGTTGGCGGAGAGGGAGGGATTCGAACCCCCGTTGCCCTTGCGGGCAAAGCGGTTTTCAAGACCGCCGCATTCGACCGCTCTGCCACCTCTCCAAGATGCTTCCGGCCAACGGTGCGCGAAGATATCCGGTGCTGTGGAATGCGAAAGCCCTCCGAAGAGGGCTTTCATTCGTGGAGCAAAAGAGATTCGAACTCTCGACCTCCGCATTGCGAACGCGGCGCTCTAGCCAGCTGAGCTACTGCCCCATGCCGCAAATATCGCAAGTCGATCCGATCCTTTCGTCACTTGATCGGATAGTAGATGTTCGTGAGCCACTATTTACATCCGATGTAGCTGATAGCATCTTCAGACCGGAATGACGGTCGCTTTCAGTCATTTGGCGCACCATGCTGTATCCATGTAAGCACTTGCTGGATGTGGCAAGGCGAAAGGCCGGACCCGACCGGAGGCATGGAATAGTAGAAGTTCTGATGCTGGATAGAACCGGCCAAACGGCCGTCCAAGGCGATGATGTTCATAACGTTATAGCTTGTAAGGTCCAATCCTCCATCCGGATATGTATGCCCGTGGCAACCATTACACATGTTCGCCATCAACGGCGCGATTGTTCCCGAGTAGCTTACGTTCGAGGTGTCGCAGACCGTAGGTTGGCAGGAATTGTTCAGTGCACCTTGGGTGATCCACGTCACGAGGTCAGCTACTTGGGCGGATGTCAGCTGCGGATGGTTGAAAGGAGGCATGTTGCTGTTGACCGCATAGATCAGCTCGCTGCTAGTACCCGAAGGATTCCCAGGACTGACATACTGATGGATATGCGCATAATCATACAGACGCACGCCCGATTGATGGCTGGCAGCATTGTGGCAACCCGCAGTTGCGCAGTAGGAGACCATCATGGGCAACACGGTCTGCTCAAAGTAGACCGTGTCGGGATCGCAGATCACCACGCCGACCGTATCCGGTGGCGGATTCACGTTCGTTGCTCCAATGGGCGCAACCGGTTGGACATCCATCGGCTCATGTTTGCATGAGCCCAAGAGGAGCACCAGTGTCAAAATCCCAAAGACAATTACAAACCTCGATCCATTTTTGCCTTTCGATGAGTGGTGCATATCCTTTCCTTATGGATAGGCACTATCGCCAGATCCGCTTGTGAAGATAAATACGCACGCGCTTCGAGTTCTGTGGAATGGATGAATCCAGCATTCCTCTTGATGAACCGGAAAGGAATGTCTCCAAGCAAGGTGCTGTTCTCCGTGGCTTATGGTCGCGATGATCCCTATCTCGACTCATTTCGCGTTATCCTGTTCCCTTTTCAGTGCTTTCCCCTTGGGGTCGTAGATCGTGAAAACTCGGGAGATGTTGAATCCAAAATGGATGTCGCCTTTGAAGAAGTCACCCGTGTTCTCCGTGATGAACGCCCGCTCGAACATGCCCGTACTGTTGGTGAAATGCAACTGGAATACATGGCCACCGGTCTCGATATCAAAACCTGCTGCCAGTGAATTGTAGAATGCTTCCCGTGGGCCTTGGTTGGGCAGAACATAGAAATACTCGAGGTTCAATGAGACGCGCTTGCTCACCTTCACACGGCCGGCAATGCCCACATTCAGCAGGTCATTATGCTCTGCTGCGGTGGCCACCAAATTGCGATGCACCAGTCCCGGAGACAATTGCAACGTGAGCCCCTCACTGAATTTTCGACCCAACACGGCCTGCAAACTATAAGACAACCTGTTCGAGAAATAGTCCATATTGCCTGGACCGTACCACGGAACCTGTTGAGCCACCAATGTCGTCGCCGATGCGGACGCCACTAAGCAGAGTGTGACCGGCATGCTGCACCCTTGATCGCATTGGCGAAGCAACTTGTACTTTACACTTCCATCCACTGTTTTCTGATAGGTGCTGCGACCCAAGCCGATCATTAGTCTGTCGGTCAGTCCATAGTCGAATCCCAATCGCAGCGTAGCCTCGTCGAGACCGAACAATTCCTGCACGCCGGTGCTGACAAAACCGAAGCGATGTCCGATACGGAAATCCAACACACCCTTGCCGAGGGTCTCCAGGCTTTGACCATTGATCACATGTGTGGACTTGAAGCTTGCGGTGGTATGCTGAACAGAGCTGGTGTCCGGACCCAGCATGCTGAGGAGGTCCTTCTGTGCATGCGCCACCAACGTGACACTCAAAAGCGCAGTGGCCAGAAAATGTCTGAGCATCTATGTGTCGTGTAAGGGAATGTTCGAGGCGGTCAAAACTTCGTGTAGTGGATCCGCACCTTTATCTGAACTCGTTCCGCGATCTTATCGCGCACCAGTGAGGGTATCGCGACGCCATAGTCCTCCGGCTTCACCTCAAAGTCACACCGGGCCTCGGCAGTGCCATCGGCGGAGGTCGTTAGTTGGGCCTTTTGTTCGATCTGCCGCGTTACTCCGTGAAGGGTCAGGTCGCCTTTTGCGATTACCTGATGAATGCCCGGTCTTGTCAGATCATCTCCGGTGGCCGCCACGAGTTTCCCTTTGAATATGGCCTTCGGAAAGGAGTTGCTCTCCAAATAGTCTTCGTTGAAATGCTCCTGCATCAGCGACCTTTTGAACTCGAAAGCCTTTATCAATGCGGCAAATTCGATCTCACCCGTGCTGGGCAGGAATACGCTTGTGACCTTGTTGTTCACGGCGGAAATATCCTCAAGCGAGGTTCCCGCAAATAAGGAGATCTCGCCGTTCCTGGAGGCAAGCCTTTGCTGAGCATGCAAGCAAGCGGGCAAAAGCAAGAGGGATGCAAAAATGATGTGGTGCGAGAGCTTCATTATCGGTTCTTTGGGTTCATGATCGCACGGTCATTCGGCTGTTGAGCAGCGCTGCAGAAGGACGTCCAAGTTCAATCCGGCACAGAATCCTTTGATGCTCACGACCGCGTTCTTTTCAAACTCCACCTTTTGACCCGCGGAGAATTCGCATACCACCGCCCCCAACGGGTCACCGGTCTCCAAGAGCACGTCGGTGGTACCGCCGGCGCCGTCCACGACATCCCGGACCTGTCCATTCACCTTCAAGAGCTTGTCATTGTATCGCTTGTCTGACAGGACTTCGTTCGTCTTGAACTCATCATAAAGCACAGTTGCATCAATGGTCAGGTCCGCTGAGAGCGTTGATGCGGCGGGAGGTTTTGCCGTATACAAGCAGTAGCCATATACCGCCGCTATAACCACTGCAACGAACAGGATCAGTAGTACGGTCTTGGTCTTCATCATTCAGTTGTTCTGCGCACCTGCATTTACCCAGAGGACGATCTTTCTGATATCGCAATCAGAGAGCTTGCCACTGGGGGGCATCGGGGAGATGCCGCCGGTGCCCTGTATCGATGCGACCACTGCACCATTCGACACTTGGGGAAGAAGTCCGTCGTAGGTCGTGAAATCACCGGTACCCGTTCCGCCAGGGACATGGCAGCCTGGAAGGGCACAATCGGATTGCATGATCGGTTGAATGGCGATCGTGTACGCCGTGTTGCTGGTATCGCAATAGTGATCAGGATAGAGCTCTGATTGCACGTCATAGTAACATCCCGTGGAGGTCGCAAAACCCCCGAAGAGGATAAGGCCCATGACCAATTTTCCGCTTCGCATGAAAACCATGTTCATTCTAAACGGTCCGTATCCGGTGCGGATGGGCAACTCATTTCGACGCAAAGTTCGGCCTGTGAATGTGCCATCAACC
Source organism: Flavobacteriales bacterium (assembly GCA_041691695.1). Taxonomy (GTDB): domain Bacteria; phylum Bacteroidota; class Bacteroidia; order Flavobacteriales_F; family PHOS-HE28; genus PHOS-HE28. The sequence goes on along the minus strand of JBEPUG010000048.1, from coordinate 16,139 downwards.
AAAGTTGCCGATGGAGCGGGCGAAATGAGGGACGGAACGGGGCTATCCGGAAAGCCAGCGCTTGAAATCCGCGGAACGCTCACTACTCACCACGGCATCTTCCGTGAAAGGAGGATCAAGCATCACCTTGACCCGGCTCTTGCTATACGCCAGCAGTTCCTTTATGCTCTGGAACTGGACTATCACTTGGCGATTCAATCGGAAGAACTTTTCGGGGTCCAGCTGCTTTTCCAGCCTGTCGAGGCTTTCATCCATAGGCAGGTCACGTCCTTCTCGGGTCCTAAGGAAGGTGATCTTGTCATGTGAATGGAAATAGGCGATATCCTTGGGTTCCACTACGCGAAAGCGATCACCGAAGCGGATAAGGAACCGCCGGACAGGCACAACCGGCGGATCTGGAGACGCCACCTGCGACACGCTCAACCGCCCGAGGTCGCGGACCACACGCGTGGTCGTGAGCCGCTCCATGGCCGCAGCCAATTCATTGCGATTGATCGGCTTCAACAAATAATCCAAGGCACTTACCCGGAAGGCCTTCAGCGCATACTCATCATAGGCGGTCACAAAGATCACCGGGCATTTGACGTCGACCGCCTTGAAGACCTCGAAGCTGTCACCGTCCGCCAAGCGCACATCGAAGAAAGCGAGGTCCGGTGCTTCTTCGTCACGGAACCATGCCGCCGCGCGCTCCACACTGGGAAGATCGGCCACCACCTCGATCCCGGGGTCCAGTTCCGCAAGCATTTTGCGCATCCGCTGCACAGCGGCAGCTTCGTCCTCGATGATCACCACCTTCATGCTACGGGCGGGATTAAAGGTATCCGAACGATGAAACGGCCCGGTGTGTGGTCGAATTCCACACTAAGCTTGCCCAGTGCCGCATATCGTTTGCGGATGCTGTCCAGCCCGAAGCCGGTGGACCGTGCAAGCGAGATCCTGGGATGAAGGGAGTTGGACACCATGAGCATCCCTTCCACGGAAGAGACCTGGATGATGATGGGGTCCTGGAGCGTCGCTGAATTGTGCTTGACCGCATTTTCGACGAGCATCTGTAGGACCAAGGGAACCACACACATCCGTTTGTCCTTCTCGGAAACTTCGACGTCCAATCGGATGGACTCCCCGAACCTGCGTTGCTCCAATCCGAAGTAGGTGTGCAGCAAATGCAGTTCCTCTCCCAAGGTGATCATCGTCCGATCGCGTAATTGCAGGATGTTCCGGAAGAAGGTGCTAAGTTCCTCCACATGCTCTACGGCCTTTTCCGGCTCGGTCTCGATCAACTCCACCAGCGTATTGAAACTATTGAAGAGGAAATGCGGGTCGACCTGGCTGCGCAACGCTTCGAGCTGGAACCTCACCTGCTCCTGTTCCATGCGTTGGCGGTAGCTTATTCGGCGCTCCCGTGCGCGGATAGCCCATGCGAGAAGTAGGAGGGCAATGATCAAGGCCCCGGTCACAACCCACCACCTGCGCCACCAAGGAGGGTCCACGCGTATCCGGACCGTCGCCCATGCCGCATTCGTCGCATCCTCACCAAGGTAGGCCCTCACCTTGAACGTGTAGCTGCCCGGTGACAGTGCTGGATAGCTGACCTCCCGCTCCCGGGTGCGCACCGTCCTGTCATTCAAACCCTCCAGTCGGTATTCAAACCCGACCGCGTCAGGTTCGTCATAATAGGGTGCTGTGAAGCGGAAGGTGATGGCATTGCGATCATAGGTCGTGTTCCATTCGGGCTTCACCAGGATGTGCGAATTGCCGACCACCATATCCGTGATCACAGTAGAAAGGACAGGGTCGAACCAGTGATCATCGGCCCTCAACCGCACAAGACCCTTGTTGCAGGCCAGCCATAGTGCACCACTGGGGTCATGACGAACGGCATTTAATTCGGCCTGCAGGCCATCCAAGCCCAATCTCGTGGTCAGATCGGTCCAGGAACCTTCCAACGGATCGTATGCGGTGCAACCCACACTTCCGAACACAAGCACACGGTCCCTGATCGTGGTCAAGGCATACAGGTCACCTTGGAATATCGGGCGGTCGCCGCCGACCCGGACCAAGGCCGTGTCCTGTACTTCGCAAAGGCCGGATTCCGGGCCCACGGCCCACACAGTGCCGGCCGTATCCTGTGCGATGGAGTAGAACGTTCGAGGTCCCGTAGTCGAGACCTGCCGCAACCTGCGCCCATCGAAACGTACGACCCCGCTTCCATCGGTCGCACCAAGGACCGATCCGTCCGTCAGTGGTAGCGCCATGAACATGAATCCGCTGAGCGGCGAAGCATAGCGGGTCACTCGTCCGTCTCGGAACACGCTCATTCCCGTCAGCGTGGCGACCCAAACCTCGTCCTCGCGCACACACACACTGAGCACATTGGGATCGATAGGGCCGTTCCGGGCATCATACCGGTCGATCCGTCCGTCAGGATGGATGGCGAAAAGCCCGCTGCCGAAGGTGGCCGCCCAGATCGTGCCATCAGCCCCGGCGTCCAATGATACGATCGGGGTGCGCGGATCTATGGTCAAGGGAACATGCCGCGAACGGGAAGTGTCCGCGAATGCTGCATCATGCGAGAAAAGGCCAGCAGCCGTGGCATACCAAACGCGGGCATGGTCGATGCACAATGCTGTAATGTGCTTCAGGTCATCCTTATCATGTTGAGGAATAATAAGTACGGCCGGATCTGCACGATAAAGATGATCGCTCCCGTCGCACCACCAGACCACTCCTTCTCTGTCGGCAAGCAGCGACAACGCGGGATGCGCCCCGCCTTGCGGGGCATCCTCCAAGTGATAGCCGTTGGTGCGCTGGCCTTGGTCAAAAAGCAAAGGGCCATTCCTGCGGACGCCCAACCACAAATGACCGTCATGGGCGAGTATGGCGTTCACTGCTCCTCCGGCCGCCATTGCCTCGATGCGATCGACGATGACATGCCCGCTGGGCTTCCAAAGAAAAGCCCCGCCCTGATCGGTGCCCGCCCAAACCTGGTCATACCCATTTGCTGTGACCGAAAGCACCAAATTATCCGGTGCCCCTTCACCCTCCCCATAGATTTGGGAAACCGTGTTTCCTGAGCACATCGCAAGCCCTTGGTCGGTGGCGACCGCCAAATGGCCGTTCGCTAATAGGCAGATATCATTCACGTGATCGTCCGGCAGCCCTTGCACCTTCGCGATCCGGGAACCACCGTCCGCGGCGATGATCAGCACACCTGCGCCATAGGTGCCGACATAGACCGTTCCGTTAGCGTCGACCGCAAGCGCTCGCGCCGGACTGCGTTCTAAGATGGTGTCCTGATAAAGTGTGTCACATTTCCCATTCGCAAAATGTACTAGGACGCCGGAGTTCAATGCGGCCAACATTCCGTCCTTATCTGCTGCCAAGGCGGTGATACGTTCCTTTTCGACGGGCAGCATCACATCAACACGATCACCGTCCAGTCGTAGCAATCCCATGTTGCTCCCCGCCCAGATCATCCCGTCCATATCCTGCGCGATCACGGTGATCGCAGGGCGTTGCTGCCCGATACGAGCATCGATCTCCCGCGTCAAGGGGAACTGCGCCTGCATGCCGTGGGCGGTGAGGAGGGCGATCAGGCAATGCAGCGATCGTTTCATCGGGACAGGGACTTGAAGAGGAGGTCCACCTTCACCTTGATATCCGATGAGATCTTCTGCTGCACGATGCGGGGAACACGGATGGCATGGTCCGCCAACAGAATATCAAACATGGCCGTAATGCGAACGCCTTCCGGGCCGACGACCACGTTGCAAGGAATGACACGGTCCTGATCCACACCATGAAGGGTGAAGGTCCCTTTTGCGCGGATCGAATAGGAACCCGGTGCATGCAGGTCGATGTCCTCGATGATGCGGCCGACAAATGTGGCTGTGGGCCAGACATGTGATTCCAAGTAATTTTCGTTGAAATGCACGCGTTGGAGCGGCGAATTGAAGCCTTCAAACAGGATGATCGGGACCTGCACGGCGAAGGTCCGCTCCACCGGGTCCAAGAGGCCTGTGCAGCCCGCATTGCTTGCGGCGATGTGCTCAAGAGGAGCAATGCTAATGAAGGTCACTTCCGAGCGTTGCACACTCAACAGGGTACTCCCTTGGCCTATGAGGGCTGCGGCACTGAAGTAAAAAGCCAAGCCCCAGCCTAAGCGTGAATGGGACGTGGTCTTCATCGCTTGCGAAAGTAGTCGGCCATATTTGCCCGATCCATCACGTTCCGGAACACCGATGACCGGGTACGTCCACCCGGCAGGTCCATTGATCCTCGCTGCGGCAATATGACACCGTGGTGATGCGGTGGTGTATGGATCTTTCCCGCAGGCTCGCGCGAGGCGTTCGCCCCGGATCAGGAATAGACATGCAGGCTTTGGCCAGTAAGGCTGGTATGCATCTGCTGCAGGTCGGTGGTCGCCGGACCGTTCTGTACCGTTCCGGTCTCACTGAAATTGGCACCATGCCCCGGGCAATGGAACTGATGCGCGCTGGCCGCGTACTGTACCGTTACACCTTGGTGCGTGCAGGCCGAGGCCACGGCGATATAGCTTCCGGCAAGCGTGCGCGCCACGATGACACCCTGCATCACGAGGTACCCGCCGTTGCTGTTCAATGCGCTGTTCGACGGTTGGCTCAGGTCCAACGTAAGATCAACAGTGACCGGCGGCGAAGCTTGCTGCTTCTTGCACCCTTGGAGGCAGGTTCCCAGGACGGCCATCCCTGCGCCCATGCCCATCAAACGGAGAAATTCTCCTCGTTCCATGTTTTTTTGCGGCCCATGGTAGGGACCGGTGAATGAGACGCGATCCGGATCTGATCCTTGTGCGGAAGGTCCCGACCCCGGCGGATGGGTTGATGAAACGGTGATCCGTGATGATGAATTCGGATCGCGGTTGCGGACGGCCAAAGAAGCTGGATCCCCAAGTGGACAAACGGATCCTTGAAGATACCATTGTGTGCGAACTGCCAGCGGACCAGCCGCGTCCTTTCCCAGAATGCTCACTTGATCGGATAGTAGATGTTCGTGAGCCACTTCGCCGTATCAGGTTCCTGCGTCGGGTCCGTCACGAATTCCTCTATCACCGCATCACGTAGCTCCATATGGTTGGCCTTCATCATGTCCTCCATCGCTCCATGCGCATTCTCGGTCTTTTCATAGGCGCCGTGGTAAGCGATCGTCAAGGCCTTCCCCGCTGTGATCGTGACCGTGGAGAAGCCTTCCACTTTCACTGTATCCGAGATGGAAGTGATCGGTATCCCTGCAAGCAGGTCCGTCTGTTTGGCAGATGCATCCCACTTGTAGAATAGGCCCGATGGATGGCCGCCCATCTTCAGCTGGGCCTTCAATATCGCTTGTGTGGCCCCTGGGAATACGTTGCCATAGTAGGCGGATATATTGTCCCATTTTACCATGGAACGCTTGCCAACGTAGGTCTTTGCCGGAAGGTCTACCGTGTTCACCACAAAGCCTCGGAACGTGCGTGCCTTAAGCTCCTTCGAACGTTTTGCGCCATCCACTTCGCATACCCTCTTCAAGTTGGCCAAACCACTGGAGTAGATCGGGCCCAATGTGATGTCCGGATCTTTGAACACAGCTTCGATCCGCCCAAAGAAGTTGTTCTTCCTGTCATAGGTCCACGTCACGCTCGTGCTGTCCCCCATCGGTACAACATCGAAGGCCGCAGCAGCCTCGATCGGGATCGGTGTGCTGATGCGCAGACCCATGCCAAGATGTTTTCCAGGTGTGACTTCAGTGATCTCCTGCTCGCCTTTACCTGACTCCTTGCCGTCCCAAATGCTTTTGGAACCGACTTCGCCATCGGTACCTTCAAACGTCACCGTCGTTGTCTGGTCCATATCGTGGTAGGGGCTCCATTTATCGATATCACGGAGGCTACTCACATGGTCCCACACCACATTGGAAGGCGCGGCGATCATTGTTTTGCGTTCCACATGTGAGGCCTTCGGTCCGAACATGCCCAAGATGCCGGCCAAGGCCGCTACCGCAAGAAGGATGATCAAGAGGGTCTTCAACGCTCGCATGGTCGGTATTTCGCGAAAGATGTGGCTTTCCTTTTAAACCCTCGACCCGAACCGAGGCGCCAATGTGAGCACTGGCACGATTTTCCGTTGCTTCGCAAAAACAACCTCCATGCGCTTATCACCTACAACACTTCATCACTCCCTTGTTCTCATTGCATTGGCCGCACTTTCGCTACCCGCTTGCAAGAGCACGAGCCCTGCCGGAGATAAGGTGAAGATGCCCTTCACCGGCAGCAAGTATGAAAGCAACAACCGCTTCTTCCGTGGAACGGGATCAGGTGTTAGCGTGAAGCAGAACATCGCCCGCAGCAAGGCCGACCTGGATGCGAAGAACCAGCTCGCAGCGCAGGTGAAGACGAACATCAGCACGGTGACGGATCAATACCTCGGACAGACGGAGAACGCCGATGCCGCGGATGTTGCCGACAAGTTCCAATCACTCGTGCGCGAAGTGATGAGCACTTCCATCGCGGACCTGCGGAAGGTCGGTGAGGAGACGCGATTCAACGCGACCACGAAGGAGTACACACAGTATGTGGCCTACGAGATCAAGAAGAACGCGATGTTCCGCTTCATGAAGAAACAGGCGGCGACGGATACCAAGATCGACGATGCCGCACGCAAGCAGATCGAGGCCATCCTCGATGAGCAGATCAAGCAGGCCGACGCGGACGACCACGATTGAGCCGCACATCCCACTATTCAGCGGGACTTTACACCCATCACACCGAGCAGACCGCGCGTCAATTCGCGCAACGCAGTGCGGCCCAACTGCCGGACCATCGTGTTCTTGGAGAGCTCCTCGATCATGCTGGGCTCAGGTTTGACCTGTTTAGCCAGCTTCGCCGGATCCGCTGTCGGCGTTACCTCCTGATGTTCCTTCAACCGCTTGTCGAGGATCTCACTAGCGCTTTCGCGATCGATCACCTCGTTGTACTTCGGCGCAAGAAGTGACCTGGCCACCAGCGCCTGCAATTCTGCGGGTGTGAGAATATCCATGCGGGTGCCGGGGGCGCGCATCATAGAATGGGCCAGCGGCGTGGGTACTCCCTTTTCATTGAGTGCTGACACCAACGCCTCGCCAATGCCCATGGAAGTGATGAGATCCTCGGTATCGTAGAAGTCGGTGAGCGGATAGTTCTGTGCGGTCTTCTTGATGGTGGTGCGATCCTTCGCCGTGAATGCGCGCAAGGAGTGCTGCACCTTCAGGCCCAGTTGGCCGAGCACGCTGTCCGGAACATCGCTCGGATCCTGCGTGCAGAAGTGGATGCCCACGCCCTTGGAACGGATCAGCTTGATGATGCTCTCGATCTGGTCCAGCAAGGGCTTGGTGGCATTCTCGAAGATCAAGTGCGCTTCATCAATGAAGATGATGAGCTTCGGTTTCTCCGGATCGCCAACTTCGGGGAAAGTGCTGTAGATCTCGGCCAGCAGGCAAAGCATGAACGTACTGAAGAGGCGTGGCCGGTCCTGGATATCGGTGAGGCGCAAGATGTGGATCACGCCTTTGCCATCGCGCAGTTGCAGCATATCCTGCGGATCGAAGCTGCGCTCGCCGAAGAAGCTGTCCGCACCCTGCTGCTCGAGTTCGATCAGTTTGCGCATGATGGTGTTCACTGAGGCCGAGCTCACTTGCCCGTATTCCTTGGTGATCGCGTCCTTCCCTTCCTGCGTGGTGAACTGCAACACACGGCGCAGATCCTTGATGTCCAGCAACGGCAACGCATTGTCGTCGCAGTATTTGAAGATCAGTGAGAGAACGCTGCCTTGGGTGTCGTTCAACTCAAGGATGCGGCTGAGCAGCACGGGGCCGAATTCGCTAGCGGTGGCGCGGAGTTGTGCTCCGGGCTCCTTGCTCAGGCTCAACAGTTCCACCGGCAGGGACAACGGTTGCCAAGGGATGCCGATCTTCTGTTGGCGCGCATCGATCTTCGGATTCGCCACGGCTGGCGCGGCGATGCCGCTGAGGTCACCCTTGATGTCCATGAGCAAAGTGGGCACACCGTTCATCGACAGTTGCTCCGCCAGCACTTGAAGGGTCTTGGTCTTGCCGGTTCCTGTGGCCCCGGCGATAAGGCCATGCCGGTTCATGGTCCGCAGCGGTATGCGCACAATGGTCGCAGGTGGGCAATCATCCTTGAAGAGCGCTCCACCGACATCGATCGATGCACCGGAGAACGTGTAGCCGGCCTGCATGGCCTTAGTGAAGTCGTCGAGAGTTGCCATGGTCGAATTGAAAATGATGGAACGAAGGAAATGAGAAAAGGGGCCGCAGCCCCCATCTCGTTGTCAATGAGTTGAAAGTCCGGAGTGGACTATCCGAAGAGTTTGCCAAGCATGCCCTTCGCCGCGTTCTCCAATCCGGCGCTTCCGCCGAGGCCGCTGATCAAGCCTTGCAGCTTGCTGGAGTCCCCGCCCACATGCTTGGAGATCAGGTCCGTGATCAGGGGCAGTAGCATCGCCTGCACACCGCCCGCCTTGTTCGCGTCCAAGCCCACTTCGTTGGTGAGCTTTCCTTGAAGTGTTTTTCCAAGCTGCCCTAGGATCCCTTCCGCGCCACTGGAGTTCGTCGCGCTGCTGAAGAGGTTCGTGAGATCGTCCAGGCCGAAGCCGTTGCCGCCGGAGATGACCTCTTTCACGCTGGATGCTGCCGCATTGACCGAGCCGGAGGCCTGTTGTTGATCAAGGCCAAGCTTCGACATCAGAGCAGGGGCTGCTTGGCTTTCGAGAGTAGAAAGGATCTGTTCGAACATGGTTGGGGGGTTATGGGCACGATCGGCCACGGTTAAATAAAACGAGATGTCCGCGGAGGCTTAAGTGTCAATAATCCGCCAACGATCGCCAAGGTAAGGAGTGACCGACAGCCATCTATCGGACTGGATCTTATTGGCAAACGTGGCTTCCAGCTATTCACCATGGCGGCCTTTCGATCGTTCAAAAGTCCTCCCATCCTCCTACTGACTTCACCCTTTGCACCCCTCTACCTTCGCCCCGTCCAAAACGTTGACCCAACGGATGAGGACAGGATCGCTGATATGAAACTCACCTACTTCGGACAAAGCTGCGTGTTGGTGGATCTTGGCGACGCTCAATTGCTCTTCGACCCGTTCATCACTGGCAATCCCTTGGCCAAGGCGATCGATGTGAGTTCCATTTCCGCCACGCACGTGCTCCTCTCCCACGGCCATGGCGATCATGTGGGCGATGCCGAGGCTATTCTAAAGCGCACCGGCGCGATGCTCGTGAGCAATGCGGAGATCTGCACCTGGTACGGCAAGAAGGGCATCACTAACATGAACCCGATGAACATCGGCGGGCAAGTAGATCTCGGTGCCTTCCGCGTGAAGTCGGTGATGGCCCAGCACAGTAGCACCATGCCGGACGGCGCTTCCGGCGGCGCACCCGGCGGATTCGTGGTCTTCACGAAGGAAGGTTCCTTCCACCATGCGGGCGATACCGGCCTGATGCTCGACATGCAATTGCTGAAGCGACATGCGTTGCGCTTCGCGATCCTGCCCATCGGCGATAACTACACCATGGGGATCAATGATGCGGTGGAAGCCGCCGGTTACATGGGCGCCAGCACCGTTGTTGGCATGCACTACAACACCTTCCCCGCGATCACAATCAATACGGATCACGCCAAAGCAGCATTCAAGGCCGCTGGCATCAAGCTGCTCCTGCCTGCGATCGGCGAGAGCATCACACTTTAGAAACAGCAAACAACCACCGAACATGGCCAAGATCATCGCGATCGTCAACCAAAAAGGAGGGGTCGGTAAGACCACCACCGCCATCAACCTCGCGGCCTGCCTCGGCATCCTGGAGCGCCGCACGCTGATCGTGGACGCCGATCCGCAGGCCAACGCTACCAGCGGCACCGGTCTCGATCCGCGCGTAACCGAGGCCAGCATCTACGAGAGCCTGATCAATGGCGCGGCGGCAAAAGATGTGATCCAACCCACGGACAATCCCAACCTCGACCTGTTGCCGGGCTCCATCGACCTTGTGGGCGCAGAGATCGAGATGATCGACATGCCCGATCGTGAGCACCAGATGAAGAAGGTGCTCGAGCCGCTGCGCGAACTGTATGACTTCATCATCATCGACTGCTCCCCTTCGCTGGGCTTGGTGACTGTGAATGCATTGGTCGCTGCGGACAGCGTGATCGTGCCCGTGCAGTGCGAGTACTTCGCCTTGGAGGGCCTTGGTAAATTGCTCAACACCATCAAGATCATCCAGCAACGGCTGAACCCCGAACTGATGATCGAGGGCATGCTGCTCACCATGTATGACAGCCGCCTGCGTCTGGCCAACCAAGTGGTGGAAGAGGTGAAAACGCACTTCCAGCAACTGGTCTTCGACACGGTGATCCACCGCAATGTGGCCTTGGGCGAAGCACCGAGCCATGGGCAGACGATCATCATGCACGACGCTAGCAGCAAGGGCGCCACGAACTACCTGAACCTCGCCCGCGAGATCCTGCAGAAGAACGACCTCACGCGCATCAAGGAACAAGAGCGCACCATCCCCATCGTCGAGGAGCAATGACCAAGAAACGAGGACTCGGGCGCGGTTTGAGCGCTCTGTTGGAAGATCCCGGCACGGACATCACGGCGCATTCGCCAGCCCATGAGGGTATGCATCCGCGCGTTGCCGGGAACACCGCCGCCATCCCCATCGCGCAGATCGAGCCCAACCCCTTCCAGCCGCGAACGAACTTCGCGCCTGAGGCCATCCTTGAACTTGCGCAGAGCATCAAGGAACTCGGCATCATACAGCCGATCACCGTCCGTAAACTCGGCTACGACCGCTATCAGATCATCAGCGGTGAGCGCCGTTTCCGGGCCTCTCAGGTGGCCGGGCTGGTGACAATCCCCGCATACATCCGCATCGCCAACGACGAGAGCATGCTGGAGATGGCGCTGGTGGAGAACATCCAGCGCGAGGAACTGGACGCCATCGAGGTGGCCATCAGCTTCCAACGCCTGCTGGATGAAGTGCACCTCACGCAGGAAGGGCTCAGCGAGAAGGTCGGCAAGGACCGCGCGACGGTCTCGAACTATCTGCGTTTGTTGAAGCTTCCGCCGGAGATCCAACTCGGCCTTCGCCAACGGCAGATCGGCATGGGGCACGCCCGCGCGCTGATCACCATCAGCGATCCGCAGAAACAGGCGGACCTCTACCGGCGCATCGTGGAAAGCAGCATGAGTGTGCGCCAAGTGGAGGAATTGGCCCGTGAGGACAAGCATCCGAAAGTGCGCCATTCAGCTGATACCAAAATGATCGCGCGCCACAAGGACGTAAGCAAGGAACTGGCTCACCTGCTCGGAAGCCCGGTCAATGTGAAGCAGAACGATGCCGGCAAAGGCCGCATCGAGATCACCTTCCGCAGCGATGAGGAACTGGCGCGGATCAAGCAGTTGCTTGGATCGCACTAGTTGAACCCGGGTTCAGTCGCGGCCTACCATTTTCTGGAAGAGCTGCTTGCCCTGCACCATTACTTTCAAGCGTCTGCGCCGCAGTAGAATGCTGGCCTCGTCCTCGGTGTGGTCCAACATGTGCTCGCCGTATGCCTTCAACACATCGCCAATGGTCAGCAGCCCGACCACAACGCCGTCGTCAACAACCACTACCGGTCCGTGGTCCGGTGAGCGGGAAAGCTCACCCGCTGCTGTACGCAGATCATCGCCACTGCGGACCACGTGAGGCACTTTCACCAACGCACCAATGGTCAGGTCCGGCGACTTCGATCGCAGTTCCGCAACGCTCACGACACCTTCGAAAGCTTCTGTCGCGTCCGTGACGAAGACATGCTCTGTACCAGCTTTGATCGCGGCAAGCACCTTGGCAACACGCATTTCGGCGGGAACCACTGGCACACGGCATTGCATGGCATGGTCAACGGAGATCTGCTCGAGTGCATCGGGCTCATATGAATCAGGCGTACGGATGCCGCGCCGCGCGATCTTTTCCGTCATGATGGTATTCGTCATCAGGAAATAGGATACGAGGTAGGATGCTGCACAGGCGCCGAGCAAGGGCAGCAGGGCTTCGCTTCTTCCGGTGGTCTCCAATGCGAACACCACACTGGTGAGCACCGCGCGAGAGGCCCCGGCGAACATCGATGACATGCCCACGAGCACGGCCAGCGGCAGCACGATGCCGATCGAGGGGAACAACATCTGCGCCGCCATGCCGCAGAGGCAGCCGATCGCTCCACCGATGGTCATCATCGGCGCCAGCGTACCTCCGGAAGTGCCGCTTCCCAGCGCGATACCCCATGAAAGGAGTTTCCAGATCGCCAAGCTCAAGATCAGTTGCATCGGCGCGGTTCCGCTCAGGAGTTCGGTGATGTTCTCGTAGCCCACTCCCAAGGTGCGCGGTGCGAAATAGCCGATGACGCCAACGACAATCCCACCGATCGCCGGCCACCACATCCAATGCACCGGAAGTTTTTCAAAACCATCCTCCACCCAATACACCGCCTTCGTGATCAATAAGGAAAGAAAACCGATCAGCAGGCCGATGACGCTGTAGATGAACAGCGCGTAATTTCCGGGCATGGCGATGGCAGGCATGGCGAACATCGGAGCACTACCGAAAAGCAGGTGATGCATCGCTGCGCCGGTGATACACCCCATCACCACAGGCACCAAGGAGCGCGGAGCGAACTCGAAGAGCAGTAATTCAACCGCGAGGAAGATCGAAGCGATCGGGCTGCCGAAGATCGCCGACATGCCCGCCGTAGCACCTGCGGCCAGAAGCACTTTGCGCTCATTCGGCGAAATGCGCAGCAACTGTCCGATCATGGAACCCAATGCGCCACCAGTGGAAATGATGGGACCCTCAGCTCCAAAAGGACCTCCCATACCGATACTGATGGCTGAGGAGATCGGCTTTAGATAGGTGATCGCAGGGCGGATCTTGCTCTGGTTGGTGAGGATCATCTCCATCGCCTCCGGTATGCCATGTCCGCGGATCGCTTTCGAACCGTAAAACGCCATGAGTCCCACGATCACGCCGCCCAAGGCAGGCACCAATATGACCCACCAACCGAGATGGTTCTGGCCCGGTGGAACATAACCGAAGGTGAAGCCTCCGTGAAAGGAGATGTTCGTGATCAGGTCGATCAATAGCACCATGCCCTTGGCCATGAAGCCGATGACTACGGCGGACACCACGGACAATGCGGTGACCCAGAGCAACCGGCGCTTGTCGACCCTCGGCGGTGGCTTCAGGTTCGCCTCCCTCAGTGAGGCATCCAATGACACCGAGACCGGTATTCCACGATCCACGTTGATATTCTTTCCCATCGGGCGGCAAATCTATCGCAGCGTTAGAATTCGTGCGGACCTTACCAATCGCGGCGTTAACAGCGATACGATCATGATCACATACAGTGGCACAATCCTTTCTGCCGCTGCGGCAACAAAACTGAAAACAGGATGGCCACCAAAAAGAAAAGTACCAGGAAGAAGAAGTCTTCGAAGTCAAAGTCCGTCGAAGAAAGCGCTGTGCAGTATCTGACTAAGAACGATCTTCCGAAGGATTCACGGGAACAACTGAATGGCTTGATCAATCAACGTTTAGCTGACGCGATCGATCTCCACATGCAGATGAAGCAGGCCCACTGGAATGTAAAGGGCCCCAACTTCATCGGCCTGCACGAACTCTTTGACAAGGTGCACGGGGCCACCGGCGAATACGTGGACCTGATCGCGGAACGCGTGGTGCAACTTGGAGGTATAGCTGAAGGAACGGTGCGCATGTCTGCGACGCGGTCCCATCTTCCGGAATATCCGTTGGACATCGCTGAAGGCATCGCGCATGTGCTGGCCGTATCAGAGGCACTATCCAGCTTCGGAAGGGAAGCACGGATCATGATCGATGAAGCCGAAACCTTGGGCGATGCGGATACGGCGGACATCTTCACCGAGGTATCAAGGGGCATCGACAAGTGGCTCTGGTTCGTGGAAGCGCACGCCCAAGCCACGCGTTGAGCCCGATACTTCCTTCCGATCACTGAGTGAGAACTTGGGGCAGGCTAATTTCGCGCGTGCCCCAAGCCTTGCCCATTCAAGAATTCCTGTTGCTGAACAGTCCGGTGATCGACGTGCGCTCTCCTGGAGAGTTCGATCATGGGCATATCCCCGGTGCGCACAACCTGCCGCTTTTTTCCAATGAAGAGCGCGCGGTCGTAGGAACGCTCTACAAGAACAAAGGCCGCGATGCAGCCATGCTAGAAGGCCTGCGCTTCATCGGGCCACGCATGGCGGAGTTGGTGGAACGGTCTCGTGCGATAGCTCCGGATGGCAACATCCGCGTGCATTGCTGGCGCGGCGGTGAGCGTAGCGCCAGTGTTGCTTGGCTCTTGGAGAAGGCCGGCTTTGAAAAAGTGGTCACACTCGTGCATGGCTATAAGGCATTCCGTAAGCAGGTGCTTGACTCATTCATTCAACCGCTGGGTCTGCGGATACTCGGGGGATACACAGGAACAGGAAAGACCCAACTGTTGCATCTGTTGAAGGAACGCGGCGAGCAGGTCATTGATCTGGAGGGATTGGCCAAACACAAAGGTTCATCCTACGGTGGCATCGGTGAAGCGGCCCAGCCCACCACGGAGCACTTCGAGAATCTGCTTTGGGATGAATTACGGAAGATAGATCCATCCCGACCGCTCTGGTTGGAGGATGAAAGCATCAACATCGGCCGTGTGAAGATGCCCGACGCGTTGTTCGCCAGGCTCCGATCCGCGCCGGTGCTATTTGTCGACATGCCAGCGAAGTTTCGCGTGCAGCTTTTGGTGGAGGTCTATGGATCCTATCCGAAAAAAGAATTGGCCGAGGCCACGATGCGCATCGAGCGCCGACTTGGTCCGCAGCATGCTAAGGATGCCCTTGCCGCTTTGGAGCAGGGCGACCTGCATACCGTGGCAGCCATCGCCCTCAGTTATTACGACAAGACCTACGCGCGCGGACTATCCAATAGGGATCCGGCAAAGACAACACTTCTGCAAGTGGACACGAAAGATCTGAATGAGATCGCAGCGCGATTACTCGAACATGAACATGCCCGAAACGACTGAGATTCGTCTTACCCAATTCAGCCACGGCGCGGGCTGCGGCTGCAAGATAGCTCCGGCGGACCTGGAGAAGATCCTGGCCAGCACCTTGGGCACCCTGCCCGAACCCAAATTGCTCGTTGGTTACCAGAGTCGCGATGATGCCGCCGTTTACGACATCGGCAGTGGCCGCGCGCTGATCAGCACTACCGACTTCTTCTCCCCCATTGTCGACGATGCCTTCGACTTCGGCCGCATCGCTGCCACCAATGCATTGAGTGATGTGTATGCCATGGGCGGAAAACCTTTGCTGGCCGTGGCCATTCTTGGTTGGCCGTTGGAAAAACTCGGTCCAGAGTTGGCCTCCCGTGTGGTAGAAGGCGGTCGCCAAGCCTGCCATGATGCTGGGATCCCCTTGGCCGGCGGACATAGCATCGACGCACCAGAGCCCTTCTTCGGCCTTGCCGTCACTGGCGAGGTCTCCATTGCCAACATCAAGCGCAACGACACTGCGCAAGTCGGGGATGTCCTGCTACTGACAAAACCCCTTGGCGTGGGCATCATGAGCACCGCGCAAAAGCGGGGCAAGCTGCGACCGGAACATGCGCACATCGCTCGTGACCTGATGTGCCGCATCAACAGCTTGGGCGCTGAACTGGGCAATATCCCGGAAGTGCATGCGATGACGGACGTGACCGGGTTCGGTTTGCTTGGGCATTTGATCGAAATGTGTGAGGGAAGCGGACTGGGCGCGGAGTTGCGCTATTCTGATATTCCTACGATACCGGAAGCACTGACATATCTGGCCGAAGGATGTTATGCGGACGGCGCCCTTCGCAATTGGAAGAGCTACGGCCACAAGACGGCAGGAGCCGCCACATTGGAACGCATGATGTTGCTGAGCGATCCCCAGACAAGTGGCGGGCTGTTGATCGCCTGTGCGCCCGAGGTCGCGAAAAAGATCATCTCCATTGCAAACGATCGCGGGGATATTGCAATACCTATCGGAAATACGTGTCCGGCCC
>JBEPUG010000047.1:0-20506 GCA_041691695.1 Flavobacteriales bacterium | reverse complement strand
GAGTACCTTGAAGGGGACAGCATTCGACAAGGCCTACATCGACAATGAGGTCACCTACCATAAGGCGGTGATCGATGCCGTGAAGAACGTGCTGATCCCCCAAGCCCAGAACGCCGAATTGAAGAACCTGCTCGAAACAGTCCTGCCGGTCCTGGAATCACACTTGGCACATGCCGAGATGGTACAAAAGGAATTCGCTTCGAAATGATCCCTTTCGTTCGTGATCGGTCCATTCTGCCCTTGCTGATCGGCTGCGTGCTGCTGGCAGCGTGTGGCACTCCGGAGAAGCACACTAACGATGCGCCGTTGTATCCAGTCGTAAAGGCGGCTCATGTGCCCACCTCTGTGGCGGTCTCCATCAAACAGATGAAGTTCAACCCGGACACGGTCACGCTACAGCGCGGCGACACGGTGGTCTTCACCAACAATGACGTCGTGGACCATGATGCCACCGCATTGCCCGATTCCGCTTGGACCTCGCATGTTTTGCATCCAGGCGACAGTTGGAGATCGGTGCCCGACAAGAGCACGGATTATTTCTGCAGCATCCACGTGGTGATGCGCGGCTATGTGAAGGTGGAGGAGTGATCTGTGCACCTCTTACAAACGCCGCAATGCAAAGGTGGCGGGTCCGATGGATCCGCCACCTTTCGCGTTTGGGTCTTCAGAAGGCGCGGCGTTATTCCACGATCCAACGCGTGACCAATATCCGGTTGTCCGTGCCGACAGTACGGATCAGATAGAGCCCAGCTGTCCACGATGTGGTGGAGAGTTCCCATCTGCCTGAAGCATCTTTCGTCGAGGTGATCATCCGGCCTTGCGCATCAAACACCTGAATGTCGCCCAATGCTTTGCTGTCCGAGCGCGTCAAGCTGATGCCGCTGAATGACTGCGCGATCATCAATCCGGCTGAAGAGGGCTCGTTGATCCCGGTGGAAATGTCGGCGCATGTTCCATAGAAGGTGAATGCCTCGGCGCAGTAGGTGGTCCAGATCACCGGAGCTGTAGGTCCTTGAATGCCGCCGTTGGAAGCCACACCGAAATGGGGTTCTCCGCCGTTGGGTCCTTGCTGCGGAATGATCTCCAAAAGGTAGGGGCCAGGGGCAACACAAAGGGTATCACTATCGAATTGCACATCCGAAGAAAGGGCGAGTGTTCCGCTGGCCACTTCTATGCCTCCTTGCTGAAGATGGTAGAGGAAAGACCCCGTCGCCGTGCCGGTGCCGACATTCTGGATCATCGGGAACAACGTATCGCAGGCTGAGGTAGGGCAGAGCGAAGCATCCATCGTCCACGAGCAGGCCGTGTTCGCACTGGAGCCCGGCAGTTCCAAGGTCGAAAGGAACACGCCGTCGGGAATGTTGGCCCCGGCCTTTACCGCTAGGGTATGCCAATTATCCGCGGGTGTCCCGAAGGAGTTCCCCGTTTCTTGCGCGAGCGTATCGCCGTTGGCATCCACTAGCAAGAAGCCCGGAGAGTCGATGACCGTGGAAGTAGGACTGAGGACATGCACCACGATGGCCGTATCGCTAAAGGGTGCCCAGTTGACGCTGGCGATCACCAAGGAATCGCAGATCGAAGTGCCACCGGTCACCGTGAAGCTGTGTTGGTCCGGATCCGCTGTGTCCGAGTTGTGGGTCCCTCCTATGGTGATGGTATACGTGCCGGCCGGAAGCATACCAAGATCGACGGTCTCCGTATGGAGTATCTGTAAGGAGGGACCACCGGTGCTCATGGCATCCACGGTAACGTCGACCGTGTATCCGGTTATCTGCGCGCTGGAGCTGGCGACGTAGGCACCCGAGTTCGTGAGCACCCCCGACAGCAGCAATTGCACATCGTCCTGGTCTGTTGGTGACGAGGGTGACACAGTGATCTGGTTGATGTGGAAGTAGCTCTGGGCGGCAAGATCTGTTGGAAGTGCGAGGAAGGATGTCGCCAGCAGCAGGACGAAGGTGTTGAGGGGTCTCATGGGAAGGGATTGTCCGCTTAGGACGGATCAAAGCAGCAACATGACGCTTGAAGGACCAAGTTGGTTCGGGCACGGGTCGAACTGCCCTGTAACTTTCGCTGGACCCGTGCGTCATCCGCATAGCCCCAACTTGTTGTGACCCTTGATCAATACAATAGCGCTGTGGATGCCCATGCCGACGGCATCTATCGTTTCGCGGTGAAACACCTGCGGGACACGGACATGGCGAAGGACGTGGTGCAGGAGAGTTTCGCGCGGCTCTGGCAGAAGCTGGAGGAAGTGGATGGAACGAAGGCCAAGAGCTATCTCTTCACCACGGCGCATCACTTTTTGGTGGATGTGGTCCGAAAGGGATCGCGCAGCACGCGCATGGAGGAAAGGCATGAGGAACTGGAATGGAGCGACCAAGCACAACCCGACCTGAAGGAGATCTTGGACGCGGCCTTGGCGACACTCAATGAGGTGCAGCGCAGCGTGGTGCTCTTGCGCGACCTTGAAGGCTACAGCTACGAAGAGATCGCGGAGTTGACGCGACTGAATATCACGCAGGTCAAAGTGTACATCTATCGCGGTCGCACCGCATTGAAGGAATACATCGGCAAGTTGGAGAATGTGATATGAGATTGGACCGCTCGACATACGAAGCGTGGTTGCTTGATCGCATCGAGGGCGTGCTCACACCTGCACAGGAGCGCGAGTTGGATCGTTTCCTTGCGCAACATCCCGAGCTGTCCACTGCGATCGGTGGCCTTCCACGCATAGAGGGTGGTGACGAACAATTTCCACTGAAGGCTGGCTTGCACCGCGATCTTCCACCCAAGGGGGCACCGACTGCCGATCGGTTGAATGACTTCCTCGCGGCAAGGGTGGAAGGCGACCTTTCCGCGGAACAGGAAAAGCAGTTGGACCGCTATCTCTACGACCATCCGGCAGTGGCGCAGGATGCTTCCCTGATGGCGCGGACCAAGGTGGATGGCGAAACGATCAGGTTCGATGACACTACAAGTATCGAGCGGCATTTCCCGCCGCGCGGCCTGCCGGACACCCATCGTTTGGTCGACTTTCTGATCGCGGAAGTGGAAGGAGATCTCAACGCGGAGCAGCATACTGCGTTGGAGCTTTATCTGCTCGAACATTCCGAGGCCCATCTTGAGCAACAGCTGGTCGCCGCCACATTCCTGGAACGAGAGGGCTTCGCGTATCCGGATAAGGATGCCTTGAAAAAACGTGCGGTGCGAGTCGTGCCGCTGTGGCCAAGATTGGCGGCAGCCGCAAGTATCGCTTTGCTGTTGAGCGCCGGTTGGTGGTTGCTACGCGATAGCGCTCCCGTGGAGAAAGCTGGTATCGCTCAGGTCGAGCAGGCAATTCCGGTCGCGTCTCCTAAAGATCAGCAGGGGGAAGGAAGCGCATCGCAGTTGCCGGTCGCGATCCCCATGCCCGAAGCATCGCATAAGGAGAGTGATGAAGCTGTAGGTAAGGTGACGACGAATGCCGTGGGCGTAGCCCAACGCATGAACTCCACGATCGGCGTAAAGGCATCGACTGGCAGGGACCGACATCCAAAGCCTACGCTCCCGGTCCTTGAACCGATCCAGCAGATCACACGAGCAGCTATTGAACATCAGGCCTTGGCACAGGCGCCGGTCGGGGAAAGTGAATGGACCATCGCGCAAGCTCCTGTGGCAACTCCCACTACTATCGCCGCCGTTCCTTCTACCGGTGAAGGGGAGAACGTAGGCACCTTCCTCGCGAACAAGGTGCGAAGTGATGTCCTTGATGCGCCAAAGCGCGCTTCGGAATTGGACGGCAATGATGCCTTGGCGATGGTGGACAAGGCCATAGGAGCGGTCACCGCTGGGCAGGGTGGAGTGGACGTGCATCGCAGCGCAACACGGGAACGTATCCAGTTGAGGCTCGGACGGAACTTCTCGATAAGCGCCAGCCGTGGCCGGTGACCAGCCGTTCAACAACGGCAAGCCAACACGCACCCCGCGACCGCGCAGATCCGGGTGTATCCCTGCCTTAAGGTTTAATCAGCGATCACTCCTACCAAGGCGAGATGCTTGGCTGTAACAAACCCATTCATGCCGCGTCCCACGGACAGAACCCAAGATGATGAAAACCTCGATCCTCGCGCTACTTCTTCTGCTCATCCCCTTCATCACTAAGGCCCAGCAGGACACTGTCCACACCGACACCGCCAAGGCGATCGCACCGCGGCATAGTGTTGAACTGATCGCCGGTAGCAAAGGGCTGCAGATGAAGGTGGATCGGGGAGATACCAATTCCGCGCCGCACGGCGACACGCTACGTATCACCACCGCGCACAAGCTGATCCGCATCATCACCACCAAGCGGACGGACCGGGATTCCACGGCGGAGTTCGCACTTCACTTGAAGGAACTCCGCAACGAACGCCGCAGGCTCTTCACGTATTGGGCTGGCCTGGACCTGGGCATCAACACCTTCGTTGCGTCGGATGGCAGGATCGGTGACGGACCCGAAAGTGGACCCCTGCAATTGAACAACGGGAACAGCCGCTTCGTCGCGATCAACTTCTTCGAGCACAAGTGGGAGTTCTGCTCCAACCAATTCGGGCTCTTCACCGGCATGGGGCTCGAATGGGACAACTATAGGTTGAGTGAGAATACGACCCTGCAATTCAACAAGGACAGCACGTGGGCCGTGCCGATGGACTACCCGCAACTGCGGAAGAACAAACTGCGCCAGACCGGGCTGCGCGTACCGCTGATGTTCGAGTTCAACACCAAGCGAGCACCGGTGCCCACCACACGGGAGGAGGTCGCTGCGCTGGACAAGAGCGGTGGTTACAGCCGCAAGGGGAACTTCCACCTGGCTGCGGGGCTGGTTGGCAGCTGGTACTTCGACACCATGTATAAGCAGAAGTACTACCAAGGCGGGGAGCAGATCAAATACCGCATGAAAGCGAGCTACAACCTGCTGCCCTATCGGGTGGCGGCCCGCGCGCAGATCGGATACGGAGCGTTGAACCTCTTCGCTGAATATGCGCTCACACCGATGTTCCAGGAGGGAGCTGCACCGGACCTGCGGGCGCTGAACGTGGGGCTTACATTGATCGGCTTCAATTGACCCTGTTCCTCAGGGTCCCCGCCATGCGGCGGGCGACCCGGAGGGAACAGGGAAATCGTTCGCACCTTCTGTAGGGCTGCCGCATGCGGCGGCCCTGCGTATTTTTGCGGTCCACCGGCGCATCTCGCGCTACGCACATCCATTCAACACCAGCACCATGGGCCGAGTTTTTGAGAAGCGCAAGTACCGGATCTTCGCACGCAACGCCAAGCTGAGCAAGCTCTTCACGCGCATCGGCAAGGAGATCGCCATGTCCGTGAAGGCCGGTGGGCCCAGCCCCGATTCCAACCACCGGCTGAAGGTGGCCATCCAGAATGCCAAAGGCATGAATATGCCCAAGGACATCATCGACCGGGCTATCAAGAAGGCCGCCGGCGGGAACGAGGCGGATTTCACCGAGATGAACTACGAAGGCTATGCCCCGGGCGGCGTGGCCATCTTCGTGGAGACCGCCACCAACAATCCCACTCGCACCGTCGCCAACATCCGCACCTTCTTCAATAAGTGCGACAGCACCTTGGGTACAATGGGCTCGCTCGCTCACGTGTTCGACCGAAAGGCCGAGTTCGTGGTGACGGAGGAAGCGCTGAAGGGGATGGACACGGACGAGTTCGAGATGGCCTGCATAGATGCTGGCGCCGAGGATGTGATCCACAGCGAGGAGGGCTTCATCATCCTGGCACCCTATACCGAATTCGGCTCCTTGCAGCACAAGCTGGACGAGCTGGGCTTGGAGGTGATGAGCGCCGAGCTCAAGCGCTTTCCCCTCAGTACCCATCCTGTGGACCTGGACACCGCACGCAACGTGATGAAGCTCATCGACCTCTTGGATGAGGACGACGATGTGAGTGCCGTATACCACAACATGGAACTCACTGAAGAGGTGGAGGCCGCGCTGGCGGAGGGTTGAGCAACGCCTTTGGACCGGAGTCGCTAATTCGTCCGGAACCGGATGTGGTAGCGCGTGCCGGTGCTGTCACTCTCCAAGGTGACGAAGCCGTTGAGCTGCTCAACGAGACTTTCGATCAAGGACATTCCCAACGTGCCGGTCTCGGATCCCATGCGATCCTGGGGAATGCCCTTTCCGTTATCGGCGTAATGCAGGTCGAACTGCTTGCCTTCCACCCGATGGATCCGCAGGTCGATGGTGCCTTCCACATCCCCGGTGAAGGCATGCTTGAAGGAGTTCGTGATCAACTCATTGAGCACCAGCCCGAGCGGCACCATGGTGTCCAGGTCCAGCACCAATCCAGGGTCGATCGCGGTGCGGTAGTGGATGGTCTCATGCACCTTGTTCAGCAGGACCAGTTCGGTGAAGAGCTCCTTGATGTAAAGGGCCAGGTCCAACTGCGCCAGGTCATCGCCCTTGTAGAGTTTTTCATGGATCAGCGCCATCGAGGCCACACGACTTTGGCTTTGCGCGAAGACCTGCTGAAGGCGTTCATCCTCGATGGTGCCGGATTGAAGTCGCAACAGGCTGGCCACCACTTGCAGGTTGTTCTTCACCCGGTGATGGATCTCGCGGATCAGGGTTTGGATGCGCTCATTCGCAAGCTCCAGCTTCTCCTTCTCCAGCCGAAGTTCCCTGTTGTTCTTCATGTCCCGCTCCTTGGCGGCCTTCAGGTTGTCCCGCATGCGCGTCAAGGAGAGGCCCAGCACATCCTGTGCGCCGCGCACCAGCACCGGCGTGTCATAGTTCCCTTTCCCGATCGCATCGGCGCTGGTGGAAAGCGATCGGATATTCTCGATCATCCCATTGAACGATCGCGCCATGTGCCCCACCTCATCGTCCGAGTTCACAGGAACATCGGCCCTTACGTCACCGCGGGCCAGCGCCGCCGCCACATTGGTCACTTCGCTCACGGTGCTTCGGATGCCACGCATGATCACCACCGCCATCACCAACACGGCGCCCACAACACCCAGCAAGGCCGCCAATACCAGCAACAAGCGGCTTTGGGCTTCACCGGAAATGCCCTCACTGGCCTCGATGATCGAGCCGATGGAACGTTTCTCCACCAGGCGCATGCGGTCCATCGTCTTTCCGCTCAGGTCCCACCATTCCGCGGCCGTGGTATGTAAGCCGGTTATGGACCTTTTCTCGTGGATGGTGCCGATCATCGACCGCACGAAATTGACCTCAGGGCCTTGGAAATTGCTCTGGTAGTAGCTCAGCACATCGGGAGCCGCATCCCGTTGGAAGAGCAACGTGTTGGTCTCGTATTGGGCGATGCGTTCATTCAGTTCGCCCAACCCGGCCGTGCCCAGATCGCCGCTTGCCAAGGAGCGTAGGATGCGCGTGCGGATATCGCTGAGCGCATCCTTGGCGTTGAGCAGACTTTGGTGGGCGAAGAGGCGGTCGTTCGTCTCCGGGTCCATGGCCTGCTTGGAAACCTTGCCCAGGTTGCGGAGCAATTCGATGTCCATGCTCCGGTAGGCCGCCTCGGCTTCCTCCGGGGAAATACGACGACCTGTGACCCGCTGGCGAAGTTCATCCAATCCAGCGATCGCAACAGACGGCCGCAGTTGGGGATCGATCATCAAATGAGGGTCGTCCAGCCGCGCGATGTAGCCATCGGTCTCCACCCGGGCCAGACCCAAATAACGATCGTCGGCAAGGATCCCTTCTATCGTGGCCACGCTGCGCGCACTCTCCTCCTCCAACGCGTTCACCACATCCCCGATCACCCGGATGTTCCGCGCCTGCAAGGACACATAGCCCAGCACGTCGCTGCGCTTCAAACTGGAATCCACCTGCTTGCCGATCAGCAGCACGAGGCCCACCACGGGTATCCCCAGGGTGATAAGAAATTTGGTCCGGATCGGGAGGTCCGCGAAACGCAAGGCCATCTGTCGACGAAAGTAGGTAAGTAGCCGATGAATGACTACTCTACATTTGTCGGGATCGAATATCCGAACCAGCCATGGCAACAGGAGTGAAGAAGGAGACCGACATGCGAGCGAAGTTCGAACGCCTCGACAACATGGCCGAAGAGGCCTTGCAAGGTGGCGGCGCGGACCGCATCGATGCGCAGCACAAGAAAGGCAAGCTCACCGCCAGGGAACGCGTGCTGCTCTTGCTGGACGAGGGTTCCTTCCAAGAGATCGGCCAGCTCGTCACCCATCGCAGCGTGCATTTCGGTCTGGACAAACAGCATTTCCTCGGGGACGGTGTCATCACCGGTCACGGCACCATCAACGGGCGCATCACCTATGTCTTCTCGCAGGATTTCACCGTGCTGGGTGGCTCCTTGGCCGAGGCCCACGCGGAAAAGATCTGCCGCATCATGGATCTCGCGATGCGCAACGGGGCACCGGTGATCGGACTCAACGACAGCGGCGGCGCGCGCATCCAGGAAGGCGTGGTCTCCCTTGGCGGCTATGCGGACATCTTCCGGCGCAACGTGATGGCCAGCGGCGTGGTGCCGCAGATCAGCGCCATCATGGGGCCCTGCGCAGGTGGCGCGGTGTACAGTCCGGCCCTCACCGATTTCGTGCTGATGGTGGAAGGCACCAGCTATATGTTCGTCACCGGGCCCAACGTGGTGAAGACCGTGACGCACGAGACGGTGACCTCCGAGGAACTGGGCGGCGCCAGCACCCATGCCTCGAAGAGCGGCGTGGCGCACCTCATCGCGCCGGACGAGTTCGACGCCATCGATCAACTGCGCCGCCTGGTGGGCTACATGCCGTCCAACTGCGAGGAGCGCGCGCCGGTAATGCCCTATGTACCGGGCGATGAATCGCGGCCTGCGCTGGACACTATTCTTCCGGAGAATCCCAATCAGCCGTACGACATCCGCGATGTGCTGAACGCCGTGATCGATCCCGACAGCAGCATGGAGGTGCATGCGGATTATGCGCGGAACATGGTGGTGGGCTTTGCGCGCGTGGCGGGTGAAGTAGTCGGCTGCGTGGCGAATCAGCCTGCGGTGCTGGCCGGCGTGCTGGACATCGATGCCAGCCTGAAGGCCGCGCGCTTCGTGCGTTTCTGCGATGCCTTCAACATCCCGCTGCTCGTCTTCGTGGACGTCCCCGGCTTCCTGCCCGGCACCGAGCAAGAGTGGCGCGGCATCATTGGCCACGGAGCGAAACTGCTCTATGCCTTCAGCGAGGCCACGGTGCCGCGCATCAGCGTGATCACCCGGAAGGCCTACGGCGGCGCGTACGACGTGATGAACAGCAAGCACATCGGCTGCGACATGAACTACGCATGGCCCGCCGCCGAGATCGCCGTGATGGGCGCGAAGGGCGCCGCAGAGATCATCTTCCGCCACGAGATCAGCAAGGCGAAGGATCCCGAGGCCAAGCTCACCGAAAAGGAGGCCGAGTACAAGGAACGCTTCGCGAATCCCTACGATGCCGCCGCGCGTGGTTTCATCGATGAGGTGATCCGCCCGGCGGACACGCGCATCAAGGTGATCAACGCCTTACGCATGCTGCGCAACAAGGTGGAGCAGATGCCGCGCAAGAAGCACGGGAACATTCCGCTGTGACCTATGAACGAATGTTATTCCGGGCCTGACCCGGAATCGCAAAAGAGTGTCTTCGAGGTCTTCTCCCGCCGCTCAGATCCAGTACATCCCTCACGGCACATACAGCTTCAGCGCGGCGAGCACTTCGCCATGCCGCCCGAGCAGCTGCGCCAGCAACACGCCCTGCGGCAGATCAGGTGCTTGTATCACACCATCGCTGCGCCACGCAAGGATGCGCACCGAACGACCAAGCACATCGCTGATCACCACCTGCGCCACATCATTCGGAGCTGCGCTGAAGTGCAGCGAACCATCTGCGGACTGATAGGCATGCAGCGTTTCCTGCTGTGCTAGTTCGGCCACGCCCACATCCAAGGCCACGCCGCAGGAGTCCTCTTCCTCCGGAGCGATGAAGCGCGCCACGTGGTTCACCGGTTGGCCGTCCGCCTCATCCCAGCAGGCAACGAACAAGGTGTCGTGATAGAAGGAGAGGGCGTTCACCAGATCCTCGGCGAACGTTCCTCCCACTGAGCACCAGCGATGGCCATCCCATTTCGCCGTGCGGTGGGCCGGCACATGCCCTGCAAAATCGAAGCCGCCACTCACATACAGGTAGCCATTGTGGACCTGCATGTCCCACACCGTGATCAGATATTGATAGCCATCGGTTTCGTCCTGCACGCCATTCCCCACCGCGTGCCAAGTGCTGCCATCCCAACGCATGATGGCATGGCCGGGATTGCCGGCATTGATGTCGATGAGGCCGCCCATATACAATTGATCCTGATAAACGGCCAAGATCCCCGGGCCACTGAAGCCGCCCAGAACGCCATAAGGGCCGACAGGTGACCACGAGCTGCCGTCATATTGCATCACATCCTTATAGGGTAATCCTTGGCCAGTGAAGCGGACCGCTCCGCACACCACCAAGTGCCCTTGGAACATGATCGCATCCCTAAGGATTGACCCCCCGTTCCCGGTGTTGCCCATGTACCCGACCGGCATCCATGAACCGCCTACTCGCTTGGCAAGGCCGTTGCACAATTGCAAATCTGCATAGGTGTATCCTCCCATGGCATACAGGGTGCCGTCGAGCACGCGCAAGCGGTAGACCATCTCGTCAAATTGGCCATAGGGATGCCAAGTGCTGCCATCAAAATATGCGATGTAAGGGGCCGCAACTCCTTCAGCATTCTGGAAGGCTCCTCCGACGATCAAGGTATCATGATAGACCACCGCCGTAAAGACACTGTTGCTGAACGGGGCATAGGTGGTCCATTGGCCTTGCTGGTATTTGGAAAAGCTCTCAGCTCCCGAATCGGTCTGGAAATTAACGGTCGCGCTGCCGAGCACATAGAGCGCATCGTTCGCTGTGTCCGTATAGAGTTGTGTAAGAGTATTCACTCCGGCGGAAGGAACAGGAAAACCTGCATCGCCCCACCATTGGGGTTTTGCTGATGTGTGTAGCAGAATGCCGAATGAGAAAAGGATCACGTATCGACGCATCATTGGCTACTTATGTGGCGAGGTCCTTTGTGTGTAGAAACTTGTAATTCAGCAGTGGTCATCCATTGGTGAATATACAGACGTCGGTCAGGATTACGGATCGTGCGTTCTGACGCTTCCCTCACGGCACATACAACTTCAGCGCCGCGAGCACTTCGCCATGCCGCCCGAGCATCCGCGCGAGCAGCACACCCTGCGGCAGGTCCGGCGCGGGGATCACACCATCGTTTCGCCACGGAAGGATGAGCAGTGAACGGCCAAGCACATCGCTGATGACCACCTGCGCCACATCCTTCGGTGCGGCGCTGAAGTGCAGCGAGCCATCCGCAGACTGATA
This sequence comes from Flavobacteriales bacterium, assembly GCA_041691695.1. Classification (GTDB taxonomy): domain Bacteria; phylum Bacteroidota; class Bacteroidia; order Flavobacteriales_F; family PHOS-HE28; genus PHOS-HE28. The sequence goes on along the minus strand of JBEPUG010000047.1, from coordinate 9,105 downwards.
CGCATGCAGCGTTTCCCGCGGTGCCAACTCGGCCACGCTCACATCCAGGGCCACGCCGCAAGAGTCCTCTTCCTCGGGTGCAATGAAGCGCGCCACATGGTTCACCGGTTGGCCGTCAGCCTCGTTGAAGCAGCCCACGAACAAGGTGTCATGAAAAAAGGTCAAGGCGGTCACGAAGTCATCTTCCCCAAACTGGCCCCCTACTGAACACCATCGGTGACCATCCCATGTGGCGGTGCTGTTGGCTGGAACATGCGCGGCGTACGAAAAACCTCCTCCAACATAAAGCAGGTCATTGTGGACCTGCATGTCCATCACTAACATATTGATAGCTGTCATAGAGATCCTGAATACCAATGCCTACCGCATGCCAAGCGCTTCCGTCCCAGCGCATGATGCCTTCACCGGCATTGCCTTCACTAAGGTGGAGTACGCCACCCATATATAGCTGATCTTTATAAACGGCCAATACCCCCGGACCGCTAAACCCGCCCATCACGCCGTAGGGTCCGACCGGCGACCATGAGGTGCCGTCATATTGCATCACATCCTTGTAATCCACTCCTTGCCCAATGAAGCGGATCACACCACACACCACCAAATGCCCTTGGAATTTGATCGCATCCTTGATGTTGACCAACCCGTTGCCGGTATTGCCCATGTATCCCACGGGCATCCAGGAACCGCCTACGCGCTTGGCAAGTCCATTGCACAATTGCCCATCTGCATATGTGAACGCCCCCATGGCATACAGCGTGTCATCAAGCACGCGCAAACGAGAGACCTGTTGGTCCAATTGTCCATAGGGATGCCAAGCGCTACCATCAAAGTAAGCGATATAGGGAGCCGGAACGCCCTCTGCTAGTATGAAGCCTCCCCCGACGATCAAGGTATCATGATAGATGACAGCGGTATAAACATCATTTTCAAAGGGAGCGGAAATAGACCATTGACCTTGGTGATACATGCAGAAATTCTCGGTGGCCGAATCGGTTTGGAAATTATTCGTCATGCTTCCGAGCACATAGAGCACATCGTTTAAAGTGTCATCATAGATCTGCGAAATGGTGTTGACTCCAGCGGAATCCAAAGGCAAGCCTGCAGCAGCCCACCATTGGGGTTTGGCTGATGTGTGTAGCAGTTTGCCGAATGAGAACAGGATCACGTATCGACGCATCATTGGCTACTTCTGTGGCGAGGTCCTTCGTGTGTAGAAACGTGTAATTCAGCCGCGGTCATCCATTGGTGAATGTACTGCGTGTGCGGCGTGAGGTTCTACGCAACGTTGGTTCAGCTTTTCAGCAACGCATCCCAACCCTGCGCTTTCAACTCGTGCTGCCCGCCTTGGCGGTCCACCAGCTGATAGCCACTGGCGAGATCCGTCATGTGGCCCACCACGGTGAAGTGCGGTGAGCCCTTTACCTTTTCGTAGTCGCTTTGCGCGATGGTGAACAGCAGTTCGTAGTCCTCGCCGCCGTTGAGCGCGCAGGTGGTGGGATCCAAGTTGAAGTCGCGCGCGGTGCGATAGGTCACCGGATCGATGGGGATCTTTTCCTCGTAGAGTTTCACGCCGAGTTCGGAGCGCCGCGCGAGGTGCATGGCCTCGCTGGCCAAGCCATCGCTGATGTCGATCATCGCCGTGGGCCGCATCTTCATTTCGGAGAACATCGCGATGACGTCCTTGCGCGCTTCGGGCTTCAACTGCCGCTCGAGGATGTAGTCGAATCCCACGAGGTCCGGCTGCACATTGGGATCCGCCTTGAAGACCGCCTTCTCCCGCTCCAGCACCTGCAGGCCCATGTAGGCGCCGCCGAGGTCGCCGCTCACCACCAGCAGGTCGCCGTCCTTCGCGCCGTGGCGATAAACGATGTCCTCCTTCTTCGCCGCGCCGATGGCGGTAATGCTGAGCACGAGGCCGCTGGTGGATGAGGTGGTGTCGCCGCCGACGAGGTCCACACCATACGCGCTGCACGCGGAGAGCATACCGGAGTAGAGTTCATCCACGGCTTCCAAGGAAAAGCGATTGCTGATCGCGATCGCCACCGTGACCTGGCGGGGAGTTGCATTCATCGCATACACATCGCTTAGGTTGACGATGATGGCCTTGTAACCGAGGTGCTTCAGCGGCACGTAACTCAGGTCGAAGTGCACGCCTTCCACCAGCATATCCGTGGTGATGACCTGCAGGAGCCCTTGCGGATCGATGACTGCGGCATCATCGCCGATGCCTTGCAACGACGAAGGATTCACCAATTCAACAGCGGAAGCGAGCCGGTCGATAAGACCGAATTCGCCGAGGGTAGCGAGTTCGGTGCGGGAAGAGGTTTCAGACATGGGCGCAAAGGTCCGGGTTAGTTCTCATTTTTTGGTTCTCGGTTGTCCGTTGTCAGTTCTCAGGCTGCCGAGCGTTGCCGCGACAAACAGATCACGTGAGTCGCTGGTTCACTGCTGAGGTTTCAAGTTCCGCCCTGACAACTGACAACAGACAACTTCAAGCAAGAAGGTCCCCACCGCGAGGTGAGGACCTTCTTGCTTGCAAAGACCAAAGCGATCACCAGATCACCACGCGGGAACTGTCCGGCACGATCATCTTGCCGGGATCGTTAGGGCACCATGCTTCGGCGAAGGGCTTGAAATTGCCGAGGGCTGCGTCGATGCGGAAGTGAGCAGGGCTATGCGGGTCGCGCTCGATCTGTTGACGCTGGGCCTCCGGGCGGATGTTGCCGTGCCATACCTGCGCCCAGCCGAGGAAGAACCGCTGTTGCCAAGTGAAACCGTCGATCTTGGCCGGCTCGGGCTTGCCTTCCAAGCTGTGCTGCAAGGCGGCATAGCTCAGGGTGAGTCCGCCCATGTCCGCGATGTTCTCGCCGATGGTAAGCGCTCCCTTGATGTGCACGCCGGGCATCACCTCTTGCTTGTCGAAGTAGGCGATGTATTTGTTCGCGAGGCTATCGAAGTTCGCCTTGTCGCTGGCGGTCCACCAGTCCACCAAATTACCGTGGCCGTCATACTTGGCGCCCTGATCGTCGAAGCCGTGCGTCAGCTCATGGCCGATCACCGCGAGGATGCCGCCATAGTTGATCGCGTCGTCCGCATCGGCGTTGAAGAAGGGCGGTTGCAGGATGCCGGCGGGGAAGACCACCTCGTTCATTGTGGGGTTGTAGTAGGCATTCACCGTCTGCGGCGTCATGCCCCATTCCTTCGGATCCACCTGCTTACCGAGTCGCACCAAGTTGTCATTCACATTCCACTCGACCAAGTGCATGGTATTCAGCATCAAGCTGTCCGGGTGGATGTCCACCATGCTGTAGTCCTTCCACTTGTCGGGGTAGCCGATCTTGGTGGTGAAGAGAGCGAGCTTGTCCGCGGCCTTCTTCTTCGTCTCGGCGCTCATCCAAGTAAGGTTCTTGATACGTTCACCGTATGCCGTCCGCACGTTCTCGATCATATCCTCCACCTTCTTGCGTGAGGAAGCAGGGAAATACTTTGCGGCGTAAAGTTTGCCGAGGGGCATGCCCAGTTCGCCGTTGGTGGCGTAGAGGGCACGCAGCGGGCGCGACTTCTGCTCTTTCGTTCCGCTCATCACGGTGCCGTTGAAGTGGAAACTCTCCACGGAGATGGCCTTGTTCAGTGTGTTGGCATAGGTGGAGAGCAGCTGCCACTTCATCCAGGTCTTGATGGTGCTCAGCGGCGTAGCGGCCATGTAGTTGGTGGCCTTGGTCACGTATTCCTTGTTCTGCACCAGCACACTGTCGCTCTTGATGTCCAACTTGTTGAAGGCCGTGGCGAGATCGTACTTGGGCGAGAGTTTGAGGTAGTCGCTGAAGGAGATCTTGGTGTAGATCTTCGGATCGCGTTGCTGGATGTTGGTGAGTTGGAACTTGGCGAGGCCGGTCTCGAAGGCGAGGATGGTCTTGCCAGCGTCCTTGTCCGTCAATCCGGCCAAGGTGAACATGGTGTCCACGTGTTGCACGAAGGCCTTGCGGATGTTCACCATCGCGCTGTCGGTGCTCTCGTAGTAGCTACGCTCGCCGAGGCTCAAGCCATCCTGGTCGCTCCACAGGGTGTTCATCTTGCTATCCCGTTGGTCGGGCTGGGCGGAAGGGCTGAGGAAGGAGCTGACGCCGATGCGGCCGTACTCACCGGTGAGGGCGGCCTGTTCCTTCAGGTCCTTCAGCGCATCGATGCGGTCCATCCATGGCTTCAGTGGTGTGGCACCGAGCTTCTCCAAGGTCACCGTGTCCATGTAGGAACGGTAGTAGTCGCTGATGAGCTGGGCGTCGGAACCTTTCTTGGGGTCCTGCACCGTGAGCAGGGAATCGATGATCCCTTTCACCTTCACCTCGATGTTCTCCTTCGCGAGGATGCCGAATGCGCCCCAGCGGGATTCAGTGGCGGGCACCTCGTTGTTCTTCTTCCAGTTGCCGTTGGCGAACTCATCGAAGTCGTCGCAGGGCTTCACAGTGGTGTCCATGCCCGCCAGATCGAAAGCGGGGACCTTGGGGACATTGGAGGTTTCAGGCATCTTCGGTTGGGATGTGCAGGCTGCAAGGCCGACAACAGCGAGGATCAGCAGACTTCGGAGGGTACCTATAGCGCGTGCGGCCATGTGGTGGAGCGTTGGTTGAGGAGCGCAAATGTATGATCCAAGGCACATTCTAAGTAATGGGAAGGAGGAGCGGTGGAACTAGTGGGGTGAACGGGACCGGTAAAAGACTTCACAGGGACCGTTCCCGGCCCCATCCGCGCCGCTGCTGAAAGCGAACACATGGGCCTGCGCATTTGTGCCACCTTGTGATGGCTTAAACCGTTTTACCATGAAAGCAACGCTACACCTCCTTTCGGCCGCCATCTTCTCCATGCTTGCGCTTTCAGCATTGGCCCAGCGCGTGATGCCCATTGGCGCGGGCATCCCCGTCAGTGGAATCCCCGGCCAAGATCCCATTGGCGTGCATACCATGGTGGAATACGAAGACATGTTGGTCATTGGTGGCAACTATATATCCTTCAATGGCCACGTGCGCAACAATATCCAAGGCTGGGATGGCGGCACTCAGTTCTATGACATGCCTGGCGCCTTCACCAGTGCTACGGATGAGGTCTATGCGATGGAACTCTTCGGCGGTAACCTCGTCGCTGCCGGTAATGATGCCGATATGGGCAATGTCGCACAATGGGATGGCAGCGCATGGACCATCATGGGCGGTGGGTTGCCGCAAGCGGTGCGCGCCTTGGCCATCTACAATGGTCAACTCGTAGCGTCCGAGGCAGGGCATGTGCACGTGTGGAACGGAAGCGATTGGGAGGAGCTGGGCACTGGCTTTGTCGGCGTGGTGAATGATCTGGCAGTGTACAACGGTGAGCTCTATGCCGCAGGCACTATTGTGGCGATCGCCGGTGGTGGAGCAAGCACCAAGCGCTTGGCCAAGTGGAATGGCAGCACATGGGAGCAGGTGCTCACCGGATTGAACGGGACTGTATCGGGGATGTTGAGTATGGCCGATGGGTTAGTGCTCACAGGGCCATTCACGAGCGATGGGGGTGGCACCTTGGCCCTCCCCACTTGGACGGTCTACGACGGAAGCCAATTCCTGCAGGAACCCTTCTTGGGTGGAAATACGAGCAGTGTCTGCGCCTATCCGGATGGGGGATTCCTCCTAGGAGGTTCCGGAAACGGCGTATGGGTCCATTCCGTGAATTATACATCCATCGATATGGGAACGATCAATGCATCGATCAGTTACGGAGGACGGACCTTGGTCGCCGGGGGATCGAGAACAGTGAATTCCTATGTGCCCGCCACCGGGATCGGGGAGGTGCTTCCCGGGGAATTCCAGCAGGAGCTTGATGTCAACAATATCCGAGCCGAGGCCAATACCACGCCCAAGCTTTTCCGTGGAGGCTTCGAGGTACCCCAAGGTCAAGGGGTGCATACCATCTATCAGGGTATACCGTGGATCATCGGCTATGCAGACAATGTCCTCCATACCTCAACACCGGGTTATGCCTTGAATGCGGATGTTGATCTGCCTTACGCCGGTCCATTGGCGGATGTGATGGACAGTGCCTTCTACAACCGGTACCATCAAGTTTGGAAGGTCGACACGGCCATGATCAACTACCACATCGCGCATTGGGCCGATCCAGGCTATCAGATGCCTTACGCCATCGCCACATGGCCGGGCAATGGCGATGTGGCGAATGGAGAGCCCGCGGTGCTGGCGCCCTTCGTGGACCTCAACCACAATGGCTACTACGAGCCCGCCCAAGGGGAATATCCGTTGATCCGTGGCGATCAGGCCATCTATACCATCCAGCACACCGTGGCCGACCGTGACAGCCTGCATCCGGCATTGCCCATGGACCTGCACATGATGCTGTATGAGTATGGCAACGCCAGCGACTCCGATACTTGGAACACGGTCTTCGCCAACATGGAAGTGGTCAACCGGAGTAATGAGACATACAGCGGTGTGCGCTTCGGCATGTTCATGGATATTGATATCGGTGACCCGAATGACGACCTGGCCGGTTGCGATTCCACGCTCTTTCTTTTTCAGGGCTACAACGGAACGGATCAGGACGCCCAATATGGCGATCACCCCCCGGCGCAGGGCGTGCTCTTTTTGAACCATCCCATGACCGCTCATAGCGTCTACAACATCGATCAAAAGGGGACCGTGGAACAGGTGGAACTGATGAGCGGCACACAGTATGGCCAGCCCTTCACCCAAACGGGTTATCCCTCGCACTTCCAATATCCCGGTGGTGCATACACTGATGCTTCAGCCGGAAACGCTCCAGGCGATCGACGCTCGGTGGGTTCCATCGGTCCCTACACTCTTGGCCCTGGCGACACGCTCTGCATCGACCTCGCCTTCCCTTATGCCAACGACTCTTCCGGTGGAGCGCAGGCCAGCTTAGCTGACTTGAAGACACGCGCGCACAGCTTGAACGGTTGGTTCGGCGCGCAGCACTTCGCCTGTCTCTCGCAACAGTTGCCCACAGGCATCACGGAACTGGATGCAGGCCACTTCGCACTTTATCCGAATCCCACAAACGGCAGTATCACCTTGGAACGAGCAGAGCATGGTGAGCAAGCGCTGGTGCAGGTGCATGCGATGAACGGCCGCTTGGTGATGCAAACGGATTGGCGCGCCTCAGCGACACGGATCGCCTTGGACGTCTCCTCGCTTCCCGCCGGGATCTATGCGGTGGAGGTGCGCACACAAGAAGGAGTGCAGGTGAAACGGCTGGTGAAGCAGTGAGAATGTTTACGATGTCGTTGATGGTGGAACTAAGCACATAAGAACCATACTCAAGCCTGACCTCTTCCCTCCAATACCCACGATCATGAAAGCAACGCTACACTTCTCTCTCACGTTCCTTCTCGCATTCCTCGCATCGAGCAGCCAAGCTGAGCGCGTGTTTCCCATCGGCTCGGGTATCTCCGGCGGCGATGGCGTTTTCGCCATGCAGGAATACCAAGGCAAATTGGTCATCGCTGGCAACTACACTTCCTTCAATGGCCACGTGCGCAACAACATCCAAGGCTGGGATGGAACACAGTTCTACGACATGCCCGGCGCCTTTACCGGCACAACCGACGAAGTGAATGCTATGGAACTTTTCGGCGGCGACCTCATCGCCGCCGGCAATTGTGCGGTCATGGGTAATGTGTCCCAATGGGACGGCAGCACTTGGACCATCATGGGCAGTGGCCTGCCACATTCGGTGAGTGCCATGGCGGTGTTCAACGGTGATCTCTACGCCGCCGAGACGGGGCATGTGCACCGGTGGAACGGTACCGATTGGGAGGACTTCGGCTCAAGTTTCGTCGGGCAGGTGAAAGCGCTCGCCGTATACAATGGGCAACTCTATGCCGGAGGTAACATCGGTTCGTTATCAGGCGGTGGAGCGCTCATCAATAACTTGGCTCGGTGGAACGGAAGCGAATGGGAGCAGGTGCTCACCGGGCTGAACAACAGCATCAGCGGGCTGCTCGCTGCGGACGAGGGGTTGGTGGTGGTCGGTACGTTCAGTAGCGCTATAGGTGGCAGCTTGACCCTGTCTGGATGGACCGTCTATGATGGGAGCCAGTTCCAGCAGGAAGGCGGCTATGCATATGGTGCTTATGGCTCCACCAACTATTTGAGTGTATGCGCCTATCCGGAAGGTGGATATATCATCCGGAGTTCGGATCATTCATTTTGGATCCGATCGAACGTTTACACCTATATCGACCTTATGGGAGTGAATGCGGCAATTGCCTATCAGGGGAGGGATCTGGTAGCAGGGGTTGGCAGCTCCAGTATCCTGGCCTACTCCGTTGCGCAAGGGATCGGCGAAGTGGTCCCCGGCCTGTTGCAGCAGGACCTTGACGTCAACAACATCCACGCTCCGATCGGCATCACTCCGGTGCTCCTGCATGGGAGCGCTGGGGACTACTACCTAAATGGCTCCGACTACTGGACTGGCTCCGCCGTTGGCCACTTTCCTGTTGATCTGGGTTTCACAGTCCCTCGCGACTCCATGACCACCTCGATAGCCTACGGTTCACCTTGGATAAGTGGCTATTCCGACGGGGTGCTGCACAGTTCATTTCCCGATAGTGTCGGGTACTTTGTCAATGGCTCAGGGGGTTTGCCCTATGTGGGCCCTATTGCGAATGTGATGGACAGCAGTTTCTATCGCCGCTACCAGCAGGTGTGGAAGCTGGATACGGCGATGATCAACTATCACATCGCGCATTGGGCGGAGGCGGATTATCAGATGCCTTATGTGATCTCCAGTTGGCCAGGCAATGGTGACGTTGCGAACGGCGAACCCGCCGTGGAGGCGCCTTTCGTGGACCTGAACCACAACGGCTACTACGAGCCAGCACAGGGTGATTATCCCTTGATCCGCGGCGACCAAGCGATCTATACCATCCAGCATACATTCCAGGATCCGGACAGCCTGCATCCCGCGTTGCCTATGGACCTTCACCTCATGGCCTATGCATACGGGAACGCCAATGATACCGACACATGGAACACGGTGTTCATGAATGTGGAGATCATCAACCGCGGCGCGGTCGCGCTGGCCCGCCGGGCGGCGGGTGCC
>JBEPUG010000046.1:0-20899 GCA_041691695.1 Flavobacteriales bacterium | reverse complement strand
CAACGGACTGAAGGTGACGCAGGCGATCTCGCGCTCCATTCAGGAATTGGAAGAGTTGGGCCGTGGCCAAGGCCGCGTGAACTACCGCCTGCGCGATGCGGCCTTCGGGCGACAGCGTTATTGGGGCGAGCCGATACCGATCTACTACGAGAACGGTCTGCCGAAGACCCTGCCGGAAAGCGAGTTGCCCTTGGTGCTTCCCGAAGTGGACAAATTCCTTCCCACGGAAAGCGGCGAACCACCTTTAGCCCGAGCGAAGAATTGGAGCTACCAAGGCATGCCGTTGGAAACCACCACCATGCCCGGTTGGGCCGGCAGCAGCTGGTACTTCCTGCGCTACATGGACCCGCACAACGCGGAGCGCTTCGCCTCACCGGAGGCCATCAACTACTGGCAGCAGATCGACCTCTATATGGGCGGCAGCGAACACGCCACCGGCCATCTGCTCTACTTCCGCTTCTGGACCAAGTTCCTCTTCGACCTCGGCCTGATCCCCTTTGATGAACCGGCGAAAAAGCTGGTGAATCAGGGGATGATTACTGGTCGTTCGGCTTACGTAGCATGGCTCTTCAGTGTTGGGCTGGACAAGGATGGATTTCATCAAGGGCTTAGCTCAACACGCAATTCGAATGGAGAGCGGTATCCAAATTTGTTTGTCAGTTGGGATGTGTTCTCAGGACTGATAGATGACGACTCGAATACTCGTCGAAATGCCAGGGAGGCATTAGCCAATGGAATTCGGAAGCATCAAGAAGCTAATGGTGCTCCAGTTTCATCAGAGAACGCTGTTTTCGACGATACATATTTTGAGAATCCCGATGCTGAGTGGCTGCATTGGTTTGTAGCTCACGTGAATATCAAGTATCTGGATTCAAGCGATTCATACTTGAATACCGCTGAGATGGAAGCTTCAGATTCGAGATTCAAGAACGCAACATTCGTCTCATACTCATCAGAATTTATCCCGAAGCGCGAAGTCGAAAAGATGTCCAAGTCGAAATTCAACGTGGTGAACCCCGACGACATCATCGAACACTACGGCGCAGACACGTTGCGCCTCTATGAGATGTTCCTCGGTCCGTTGGAGCAGAGCAAGCCGTGGGACACGAACGGCATCGAAGGCACGAGCCGCTTCCTGAAGAAGTTCTGGAACCTCTTCTTTGAGGGCGATGTCTGCAGCGTGAGCGAGGAAGCACCTACCGCCGCCGAGGAGAAAGTGCTGCATGCCACCTTGAAGAAGGTGACGGAGGACATCGGAAAGATGAGCTTCAACACCAGCGTCAGCCAATTCATGATCGCTGCCAACGAACTCAGCGCGCTGAAATGCCACAAGCGCGATATCCTGGAACCGCTCACCATCGCCCTCGCACCCTTCGCACCGCACATCGCTGAGGAATTGTGGAGCTTTTTGGGGCATGCGGACAGCATCACCACCGCAAAATGGCCCCAGTGGCATGCGCGCTTTCTGGAAGAGAGCAACTTCAGCTATCCCATCAGCTTCAACGGCAAGACGCGCCTGCAACTGGAATTCCCTATCGCAATGGACGTGAAGGCCGTGGAAGCCGCGGTGTTGGCGAATCCCGAGGTGCAGCAACGTTTGGAGGGCAAGCCGCCGAAGAAGGTGATCGTGGTGCCGAAACGCATCGTCAACATCGTGGTATGAGCGTGGCCTGCACGAAGGTCAGGCAGGCAGCGTGGCACGCCGATCGCAAGACGGGAGCGATGCTCCATCGTTCACTTCTTGCGATCACAGGCGCTTGCTTGCTCTGTGTGGGTTTTGCGCAACCGAAGAACACCCCTATCGACAAGGACACTGTGTTCCCGTTGCGCTCAATTGAAAATCATGCTTTCAAGGCAGGGGAGAAGCTCAGCTATGTGCTGCACTATGGCTGGCTGAACGCTGGAACTGCGACCTTGGAATTGAAGCAAGACGACCAAAAGATCGAAGGAAGGCCCGTCTTACACGCCATTGGGAAAGGAGAGAGCACCGGCGCGTTCAAGACATTCTATACTGTGAACGACGTCTATGAGACGCGCTTCGACCAGGAGGGCGTCTTCCCGTGGGTCTTCACTCGTCGCGTGAGCGAGGGCGGTTACACGATCAGTCAGGACTATCTCTTTTTGCAGCATCGCCACACGGTGACCACGCAAGAGAAGAAGAGCTTCACGGTGCCGGCCAATGTGCAGGACATGCTCAGCGCATTCTACTATGCACGCACCATCGATTACAGCAAAGCGCAGCAGGGACAAGAGTTCGAGATCCCGTGCTTCATGGACAACAAGGAGTGGACCCTGCGGATGAAGTACATCGGCACCGAGACGATCAAGCTGCGCAACGGCAAGTACCGATGCCTGCGTTTCCAGCCCGTGGTGCAAGAAGGCCGCGTCTTCAAGGGGAACGATGACCTGAACGTGTGGATCACGGACGACGCGAACCACATCCCCGTTCTGGCCGAAGCCAAGGTGCTGGTCGGTTCCATCAAGATGGAGCTGACGGATTATTCGGGCCTTGCCAATCCGATCGCGAAGCTGTGATCAATACCGAACAACGACGGCTGTTTCCCGTAGGAAGTGTTCAAAATCATGGGCGCCGACCGCAATACACGGCCGGTGCTTTTGTTTCTTGCGAACATGAAAGGAACCCTGAAGTTGAAGATCGGCGGGCTGGTGCTCGCGGCAGTGGCGGGCGCTTACCTCTATGTAGGTGTCGACCTTACTCCGCATGAGGAATATGTGAACGAATCCGCGACCGCAGTGGATAGCTTGGCTGTATCGCCCAGCGCCTATGGCATCCCTTTGGACGGTTTCCAATTGGAGCGCTCAAAAGTGAAGTCGGGCAGCACCTTCAGTGATCTGCTTGCTCCAGCGGGCATCAGTGCCACCATCGTGGACAGCTTGGTCCGCATGGCCGCTCCTATCTTCAACGTTAACATGATCCGCGCGGGACATCCTGTCGCTTTCATCTATTCCGCCGACACCGGGCACACGCCGGCCTACTTCGTCTACGAGTCGGATCCCGTTGACCATGTGGTCTTCGACCTGCGTCCGCCGTACAGTGTACATATTGAGAAACGCGAGGTGCATTCCGAGGAGAAGAGCATCAGCGTGGCGGTGACCGGCGCCTTGTGGAACGACCTCGTGGGTGCAGGCGCGAGCCCGGCACTGGCCGCGAAGCTTAGCCAAGTATTCGCATGGACAGTGGACTTCTACCGGATCCAAAAGGGCGACCGCTTTACGATGGTGTACCGACAGAATACGGTGGATGGAAAGGATTACGGAGACCCAGAGTTACTCGGTGTTCGCTACGAGGGCGAGGGAGACAGCAGTGAGGCTTTCCTCTTTGATGGCGGCAACGAAAAGGGCGGCTACTATGATGAGGCCGGCAAAAGTCTGCGGAAGGCATTTCTGCAAGCGCCGTTGAAGTTCAGCCGCATGTCGTCCGGCTTCAGCATGCATCGTTTCCATCCTGTTGAGCATCGCATGAAGCCGCACCTCGGCACGGACTACGCAGCGCCTTACGGAACACCGATCATGTCCACTGGCGATGGCATCGTGGAGAAGGCCGGCTACACGGGCGGCAACGGCAACTACGTGAAGATCCGCCACAACAGCACTTACGAGACACAGTACCTACACATGCGCAAGATCCTCGTGAAGGTGGGGCAGCGTGTGAGGCAGGGACAGGAGATCGGCGAAGTAGGAAGCACCGGCCTCGCCACCGGCCCTCACGTGTGCTATCGCTTTTGGAAAAATGGACAGCAGGTGGATCCCCGGAAGGAGGTGATGCCGAGCGCGGAACCCTTGGCCAAGGCCGACCTGCCCGCATTCACGCAGGTTCGCGACAACCTCTCGGCCCGCTTGGACGCGGTGGAGAACAAGGCCAAACACGCCGTGGTAGCGTCGTTCTAAGCACCTGCTTGCCGGAGGATACCGCTGTACAGATAGCGGTGGGAGCCTAATTCCGGAGAAAGCGCGGTGTTCACCAATGCCTTCGCCAACACATTGTGCGGCATCACGCGATAGTTCTTCAACGGGCCTAGGAGCACGGGGCCGATCGCCTTCATCAGCCCGATTCCGAGGCGCTCGGCGGATCGTTTCTCCTTGCGCGGTCCCATCAGGATGGACGGCTGGAACAGCGCCAAACTGCTGAAGTGCATCGCCTCCAATTCCTGCTCCACTTCCCCCTTCACGCGGCTGTAGAAGATGCGCGAGCTCGCGTCCGCACCCATGGCGCTGATGATGCAGTAGGTGGGCACGCGCTGTTCCCTGGCCCAATGTGCTATTCCCAGCGGAAGGTCCTTGTCCACCGTGATAAAGGCCACTTGGCTGCCCGCCTTCTTGATGGTGGTGCCGAGACAGCAGATCACGGCGGCCACGGGTCCCGGCTTCAGCCCTTTTAGCAGATCATCACTTGGCGCGGTCCATTGCTTGAGCTTGGCATGTTGAAGGTCCAATGGCCTTCGCACTAACGTGATCACCGTGCCCACGCGTTCATCGGCCAGCAATAACGGAAGGCATGCGCTGCCGACCAAGCCTGTGGCACCAGCGAGTAGAATGGTCTTGGACATGAAGTGAAGTTCGGGAAGAAAGATATGAATGGGCTTTCTTGTTTATTAAATAAACCAGTTTATATTTGTCGCGCCGGAATGATCCGGTGTCAACACAAATGAACATGGAACAGGAACTCACACCTTCTGAAAGTCTCAAGCTCATCGAGACGATGATCGGGCAAGCCAAGCAGAGCTTTCGCCGCAACAGCTTTTACTTCCTCATGTGGGGCGTGCTGTTGATCGCGGCGATGATCTTCAACTATTTGATGGCCGTGCAAGGCAACCCCATCGGATCCTATGCATGGCCGGTGATGGGCATACTGGGCGGCATACTGAGCTGGATACACGGCGCCCGGGAGACCAAGCAGCACCATGTGCGCACGCTAATGGACCGGATGATGATCTGGGTGTGGGCCGGTTATCTGGCCACCATGTTGGTCACCATGATGGGCAGTGGGGTCTCGGGTGGCCACATGTCAGCAGCTTCCATCATTGTTCTAACAGGCCTGCCGACCTTCCTCACAGGCCAGCTCATGCGCTTTAAGCCGCTGATCTTCGGCGGCATCCTCTTCTGGGTGCTCGGGGCTATCTCGTACTTTGTGGACATGCAGACCGTGGCCTTGCTGTATATCGCGGCAATGCTCTTCGGCTACCTGATCCCGGGCTACCTGTTAAAGCGTCAAGAGGATGGCCTTCGCACCGCTTGATCCGGTCCTGCACAACCAGCTACGCCTCGCGATCGTGAGCCTGCTGGTGAGCGTGGACAGCGCGGACTTCAACTTCCTGCTGGAGAAGACCGGTGCCACACGTGGGAACCTGAGCGTGCAGATCACCAAGTTGAAGGACGACGGCTACGTCACAGTGAAGAAGACCTTCAAGGATAACTATCCCAACACGCGCTGCTCACTTTCCGCCAAGGGGCTGAAGGCATTCGAGAAGTACGTGCAGGCGATCAAGGACTACCTCGGACCTGCATAGGGATGAAGGACGATCAGCGCACAACTGCGAAGCGAACTGTGATAGTGCCCTTAGCCGTGGCGGCGCGCAACAGGAAGACGCCACTCGGGAGATCGCTTTTGAAGCGCAGCGTGTTGCTACCCCTCGCGAATGATCCTTGGGAGCGTTGAAGCAACCGACCGTTCGCATCGATCACCTGCACTTCCGATCCGGCGCAGGGTAGATCGAAGAGAACAGCGTTCGGACGTGCGGAACGGATGATGATGCCCTGCGTCGTTGATCTCTCATTGATGCCTGTCGTCATGTCGGTACCATAGCGCAGCAGCAAGGTGTTCACCACGCCGCCACCGGCATCGATGCCACCGACGATGACCTTGCCATCGGGTTGAAGCGCCAAGCATGGCGTTTCGCGATAGAGGTTCACCGCACCGAATATCAGTTCGCCATTCACACCGAAGGACGCATCCGGCACACCATCCGAGCTGACACGGCAGAGATAGGAGTCGCGCTCCAGCGCGGAAGGGGAGGCGGCGCCGCAAGCGAGGATAGCGCCATCGGGTTGAATGACCACTTGTGCGGCGCGCGTGGGGGATCCGCCGGTGAAGAGATGCGCTAGGCCTTCCGATCCGAAGGTGTCATCCAATGTCCCATCCGCATTCAATCGCGCGAGCGTGACGATGGCTGCTGACGCCGATGTGCTGTTCTGCACACCTCCGATAACGATGCCGCCATCGGTTTGCACCGCAACACCGTAGCCATTGTCGTTGGTCGTGCTGGCCACGACGATGGCCTTACCTGTGTTGTTGAAGGTGGTATCCAGGGATCCATCGGCCATGTACCGGCACACCGCGAAGTCATACTGCGTGGCAGTAGCGAAAGAGGATCCCGCAGCGACGATGCGTCCGTCATCCAAGAGGCTGAGCGCGTTCAACTGGCAGTTGTCGGTACCCACAAGATGTGTCATCACTCCAAGCGTTCCGAAGCTGTCATCCAGCGTTCCATCCGCATTGAACTGCGCGAGGTAGAAGCATTCCTTGCCTGCGGTCGTCGCATTGCCTCCGATAACGATGTGGCCATCAGGCCGTACAGCGATCGCATTCGCCTTGTCGTTGTCAGAGCCGCCATCCTCGGTCACCACGCCCGCGGTGCCGAAGGTCGTATCGAGCGTGCCATCGGACAGCAGTCGCAGCACAAGCATGTCGTTGTTCGTCCCGGTCTTAGTGCTTCCCGCGACCACTATCTTTCCATCGGTCTGCAGCGCGATCGCATAGCCGTAGTCATCGCCATTGATGTTGAAGGTGGCGACGCCGTTCGTGCCGAAGGACGCGTCCAGCGTACCGTCCGAGTTGTAGCGGGCCACGAGGACATTCAGGCTGCCTGGAGTGCCGCTCGGTCCCGTGATCACGATCTTTCCATCCATCTGCAACACCATGGCGTAAGCGCCGTCATAGCCGGGGTCGAGCGCTGTGTTCACCACGCCGTTCGTGCCGAAGGTGGGGTCAAGTGTTTGTTGGGCTTGAAGAGGAGCGAGGGAGATCACGGAAAATAGGAGGGCCGAAAAGCGCATCATTTCTTTTTTGGTGTGGGCGGCGAAACTATCCTTCCGGATGAGAAGGTCAGGACCAGAATATCCGACGAAGACGATACGCGGTGGGGGTATTGTCGTTCCGGACGCGGTGCATGCCCCACCTTTGGGCCAATTCGTCCCCCTTTTGATGTTGAACTGCGAACGTCCGCTATGAACCTTTACTCCCTCAAACAACGGTGGAAGCTGGTGCTCGCCTTGGTGGCGATGGTGATCGTAAGCGCCTCGCTGTGGTATAGTAGCACCATCGTGAACCAGGTCCGTCAGGAGGAGATCCGCAAGGTGAGGCTGTGGGCGGATGCCGTGGGTAAACGCGCGCAATTGGTGAACTCCACCGATTCACTCTTCCACCGGTTGCGCGAGGAAGAGCGGAAACGTGTGGAACTGTGGGCCGATGCGCAGGTGCATCTCGCCAGCGACAACGTGAACGACCTCAGCTTCTACCTGAAGGTCGTCAGCGAGAACACCACCATACCTGTGATCATCACCGACCAGAACGGAACACCGACGACGGGCCGCAATCTCGATCCGGGGATCGCAGGCCATCCGGATTCCATGCGCGCCGAGGTGAAGGTGATGGACAACATGCACGACCCGATCCCCATCACGCTCTATGGGGACCGCAAGCAATACCTGCATTACACCGATTCCCACATCATTACCGAGCTGGAGCAGGTGATGGACAACATCGTCAAGAGTTTCATCAGCGAGACCGTGACGAACACAGCTTCCGTACCGGTGATCTACACGGACAGCACACGGACGAAAGTGGTCGAGTACAGCAACATCGATCCCGAGACGATCAACGACAGCGCGAAACTGCAAGCGCGCATCACAGCGATGGCACAGGCCAATACGCCCATCGCGGTATCACTCCCGGGGCGCGGAAGGAACTACGTCTTCTACGAAGAGAGTCGGGTCATCACACAACTGCGCTACTTTCCCTATGTTCAACTCGTCATCATCGGGCTGTTCCTCCTAGTGAGCTACGCGCTGTTCAGCATCTTCCGCAACGCAGAGCAGAACCAAGTGTGGGTGGGCATGGCGAAGGAGACCGCGCATCAGCTCGGCACGCCTTTAAGTTCTTTGATGGCGTGGATGGAATTGATGGACGCGAACGGCACGGATCCAGCCGCGGTCACCGAAATGCGCAAGGATGTAACTCGCTTGGAGATGATCACTGAGCGCTTCAGCAAGATCGGCTCTACACCGGACCTCGTTCCGGAGCAGATCGATACGGTGCTCCGTGACACCATACAGTACTTGCGCCCGCGGCTCCCGGGTCGTGTGAAGATCGAAGTGATACCGACCGAAGGCCAACGCATCATGGTGCCCCTGAACCGCGCGCTGTTCAGCTGGGTATTGGAGAATTTGATCCGCAACGCGGTGGACGCCATGGAGGGCGAAGGAAGCATCACCATTACCACGGAACAGGAGGGAAACACCGTGCATGTGGACGTTGCCGATACGGGTAAAGGCATTCCTTCGTCACAGATGAAGACGGTGTTCCAGCCAGGCTTCACCACCAAGAAGCGCGGCTGGGGCCTTGGTCTCTCGCTCACCAAGCGCATCATCGAGAGCTATCACCAAGGTCACATCTTCGTGAAGCGCTCCGTCGTGGGCAAAGGGACGACGTTCCGGATCTCGTTGAAGGGGTGAAGAACGGTTGGCTTCCTCTCGCATTTTAGAACATGTCCGGTCTCTACTTCCATATCCCTTTCTGCCGCAAGGCCTGCGTGTACTGCGATTTCCACTTCAGCACGTCGATGGGCACGAAAGAGCGTGTACTGGGCGCGATGCGCACGGAGCTGCGGTCACGTATAGGCGAGCTGGAGGTCCGGCACCCGCGACACGCGAGCGCCAGCCCTACGTTAGGCTCGATCTACTTCGGAGGCGGTACGCCAAGCCTGCTTTCTCCGGAAGAACTCGGTTCACTGCTCGATGATGCGCGATCGCTTGCTTCCGTCGAGGCCGATGCGGAGATCACTATCGAGGCGAACCCGGATGATGTCTCGAAGGAGGTGCTGGCGGCTTGGCGCGACATGGGCATCACGCGCGTGAGCTTGGGCGTGCAGAGCTTCCGCGAGGAGCGCTTGCAATGGATGGGTCGTGCGCACAATGCAGTGCAGTCTCTCCGCGCGATCGATCAAGTCGCCAATGCAGGGTTTGCTTCCTGGACGATCGACCTGATCTATGGCCTGCCGGGAATGACGCTGACCGAATGGGACGAGCAACTCACGATCGCGCTGGAACACGGCATGCCGCACCTCTCCGCGTACTGCCTTACCGTAGAGGCGCGCACCGCACTTTACAAGCAGATCACTTCTGGACGCATCGTGCCGGCCAATGACGCTGAGCAGGCTGAACAGTTCGAGCATGGCATCGCGCGACTCGCGAAGGCCGGACTGGTGCAATACGAAATCAGCAACTTCTGCAGAGAAGGCCATATCGCGAAGCACAACACGAGCTATTGGCAAGGCGTGCCTTACCTCGGCATCGGGCCTTCGGCGCACTCGTTCGATGGCGTGAAGCGGCGCTGGAACGTGGCCAATAATGTGCGCTATGCCATAGGCGTGGAAGGCAATGAGCGCTATTGGGAGGAGGAAACGCTCACGCCTGTGCAACGCATCAACGAGCGCGTGCTCACCGGCCTGCGCACCATATGGGGCGTGGAGCTTTCCGCGCTGGGCGATGGATTCCTGAAGGCCAATTCAAAGACCATCGATCGTTACCTTGCGCTGGATGAATTGCAGGAGCAGAACGGCCGCTTGATCCTCACGCAGAAAGGCAAAAATTTCGCCGACCGTATCGCGTCGGACCTCTTCCTATCCGAACCATGATCGCAGAGATATCCCATCAAGGCCGCGTGTGGAAGATCGCGCTGAACGATCCCATCGACCTTTCGCTACCGTTGGACGCGAACAGTCCCGGCCCGCGCGCCTGGCATGTGGGTCCGCCAACTTTCACACCTGTTCAGGATGGCGACAAAATCTACGCGGTGACTGCCGGTGCACCGGTGAATTTCCGCGACGTGGCCTTCAACCCGCATGGCAACGGCACCCACACCGAAAGCGTTGGACACATCACGCCCGAGGTGCAACCCGTGGGTCCGGTCTTCGAGCGTTACTGGTTCGCCGCACAACTCATCAGTGTGTTGCCGCAGGAACGCCGAACCACTGATGGCATGGACAAGGTGATCACACTGGAGTTGTTGCGTGGCGCGATCGGGGACCGCTTTCCCGAGGCGTTGGTACTTCGCACATGGCCCAATAACGACGATAAGCGCACGCGTGAATGGACCGGAACTAATCCGACCTACATCGAAAAAGAGGCTTGCGCGTGGCTGCGAAGTATCGGCGTGCGGCACCTCCTGTTGGACCTTCCCAGCGTCGATCGTGAGGAGGACAAGGGCGAGCTCGCTGCGCATCACGCTTTTTGGGACTATCCGAACTCGTTGGACCTGCGCCGCACGATCACCGAGATGATCTACGTGCCGGACGAGGTGCGCGATGGCGACTACCTGCTCGAGATGCAGGTGCCCAACTTCATCAACGACGCCGCGCCGAGCCGCCCTGTGCTCTATGCCCCCTTGACATGAACATCGAGAACTTCCGCCAGCGCTGCTTGGAAAAGCCCGGTACCACGGAGGAAACACCCTTCGGTCCGGATACGCTCGTATTCAAAGTGATGGGCAAAGTGTTCGCGCTCACTGACCTGAACACCTTCGAGAGCGTGAACCTGAAATGCGACCCGGAACGCGCGGTGGAACTGCGTGAAGAACACGAAGGCATCACTCCGGGCTATCACATGAGCAAGGTGCATTGGAACACGATCCTTACCGATGGAAGCGTGAAGGACGCGTTGATCCGTGAACTCCTCGACCATAGCTATTCACTGGTGTTGGCCTCGCTGCCGAAGAAGGTGCAGGCGGTCCTGAAGACGTGAGTCTTTTGGTCGGGTGTCTTTAGGCCGTTGCGTTCCCGTTGCGCCGTTACGGTAAAAGTGCGCTTGCCCGGAATACCTTCGCCTCATGAAGCATGACCGGAACATAGGCCGCATCCTGTTGGGCTATTTTTTCCGGGGCCTGCTGCTGATCGTTCCGGTGGCTGTGATCGTCTTCGTTGGCGTGGGGGCGTTGACCTGGCTGGACCAGATCGTGCACGTGCAAACCCCTGGGCTAGGCATCGTGATCGTACTGGCAGGTATCCTCGGCATCGGCTGGCTCGGCTCCACCTTCCTCTACCAACGTTTGGCGGAGATCGGCGACGATCTGCTGCGGCGGATCCCGTTCCTGAAAACGATCTATGACGCGCTGAAGGACCTGATGGAAGGTCTCGTCGGCAGCAAGAAGAAGTTCGACCGACCCGTGATGATCACGCCGCTGGATGGTTCCGGACTGGCGCAGCTGGGCTTTCTGACGCAGGAGGACCTCACGCACCTCGGCCTGAGCAGGGAACATGTCGCTGTCTATGTGCCCTACAGTTTCGCATGGAGCGGTCGCTTGTTCATTGTGCCTGTGGCGTGCGTCACGCCGATCGATGCGAAGGCCGCGGAGGTGATGAAGTTCATACTAAGCGGGGGCGTCACACGTGTGGACGAATGAGAACGGGAGCCGCGATCTCGTTCCTGTTTGCGGTGGTCCTTAGTGCTGTTACGCCCGACTTGTGTGCGCAGACAACGCCCACCATGGGTGCCTTCCAATTCAGCGATGGCGTGCATTCCACGTTCGAAGCGACCTTTCCCGACGCGGAGACAAGCACCGTGGTTTCTTTTTGGAAGAGCGAACTCAAGTTCACCAGCGTGAAGGTGTTGGACAAGAAGGAGATGATCGGCCAAGCTGCGCGCATCCCTGCAGCCACCTCGGACACGGTGCGCATCCTGATCAAAGTGGATAAGCCGAAGGGTGCCACCGCGGTCATGGTCCACATCGCCATTCTTACAACTTCGGGCTTTGTCGCGCCGGATTCACCAAAGCGCGTGCTGGATGGATGCACGGCCTGGGTACAGCAGCGCACGGTCACCTTACAGAAGCAGATCGCCCAAAAGGTCGTGGATGCTGGACAAAGCGAACTGAGCCGGCAACAGGACAAATTGAGCGGCCTGCAGCGTGACAACACGCGGGCTCAGAACAGCTTGTTGAAGACCGCACAGAAGAGCGAGCAGGCCACACAGGACAAAGCGACGGCTGATAAGCAATTAGATCAACTGAACGCTGACACCTCGCTACCCGCGGACAGTGCCGCTGCGGTGAAGTCTGAAAAAGATCGGAAGAAGCAGCTGGCCAAATTGCAGGACCGCATCGCCCGCTTGGGGCACACCATCGACTCTGCGAAGAAGAAGACCGATGACCTGAACTGGGCGATCAAGCAAAATCTGCAGGAACAAGCGGCGCAGCAGTTGGTGTTGGACAAGCAACAGGCCGTGGTGAACGATCTGCTACAGAAGCTTCAAGCCATCCACTGATCCATGGCCGAGAACGGAGTGGTCGCACACCATGAAGTAGGCGCGCAAGTGGACGGACGACCGCGCCGCAACGCCCTGCTCCTGCTGCATGTCACCGTATTCATTTGGGGTTGGACGGGCATCATCGGCAAGTGGGTCGACCAGAGCGCCTTGCAGATCGTCTACATCCGCTGCGTCATCGCATGCGCCGGGCTCTTTGTGGTAGCGCTCTGGATGCGGCGCTCGCTGTCACCGCGCACACCCGACCTGAAGAACTATCTGCTCACCGGCTTGATCATCCTTGCGCACTGGAGCACCTTCTACCTGGCCATCAAAGTGGGCAGCGCATCGGTCGCGGTTGCGTGCCTCAGCACGAGCACGTTCTTCACTGCGATGATCTCGCCCTTCTGGTCCAAGCAGCGCATCAGCGGCTTTGAGTTGGCGTTGGGCGTGGTCATCATCGGCGCACTGCTGTTGATCTTCGGTCTGGAGACGCACTACCGCGAAGGCATCCTGCTGGGCACGCTCAGCGCATTGTTCAGCGCGTGGTTCAACGTGGTGAACGGCCGGTTGGTGCAGCGCGGCGACGCCATGCGCATCGGCTTCTATGAGCTACTCGCGGCCATGGTGGGCGTCGGTCTCTTTCTCGCATGGAAAGGCGATCTGCCGGTTCCGATCTGGAAAATGCCAGCGCATGATCTTATCGGCCACTTGGTCCTGGGCATCATCTGCACCACGTTCGCCTTCACCGCCGGCATCCACGTGTTGAAGCAACTTTCGCCCTTCACTGTGATCCTCACCGTGAACCTCGAACCGGTGTACACGATCATCATCGCGCTGCTCATCTGGCCGGCCAGCGAGCGCATGCATCCAGGTTCATACATCGGCATAGTCTTGATCCTCGCCTGTATCTCCCTCAACGGATGGTGGCAGCGACGGGTGAACGTGAAGGCGATGAAGCCGCGGCCGTTGGCACAAGGGTGAACGGCTCTGCCTACACTCACGTGCATCATTCCTTGTACTCCACGATGCAACCGACCGCGGTCACTTCCGGCTGTGGCTTTCCATCCTTTAGAAAGGCCGAAAGTGCATCAGTGAGATAGTGCTCCTGTGCCGTGTACTTCGTCTGACCTTGGCTAACGGCGCGGTCATCGATCGCCCCGCGGTAGACCACCGTTCCCTGCGCATCGGTGATGAAGCTCTCCGGCGTCACGCGTGCATGTAGTGCTGAACAGAGCGAACATCCGGGGTCCATCAACTGTGGAAAGGTCAAGCCGGCCTGCTTTGCGAACTTCGAGGCGTCAGCGGCCTCCATGTAGGGTCCGGCGTAGACCCCAACCAACTTCACGCTGTCCGAGGCGTACTGTTCGGCCACCTGCTGGAGGTCGTGCGCGTAGAATTGGCAGTAGGGGCAATCGGGGTCCAAAGTGACGAAAACAGTGGCCTTCGCGCCCATGGCGGGACCGAGCGTCACGGGATTGCCTTGGGCATCGGTCCAGTGCTGCTGCACCAGACCTTCGATCGAGACGTGTTCAGGTGAACAACCTGTGGCAAGCAGAGGGAGGATCACGATTGACACACGCAAGAGGGAACGCGTCAACATATCGCGAAGGTACTGGTGTCACGCAACGACGTTGAGTAAGCTTTGCATTCACCACAGAGACACGGAGACACAGAGAAGAGCAAGGACACAGAAGACCGGACAAATCACATTTGAGTTCTCCGTGCCTCTGTGTCTATGTGATAAAACACCCCGACTTCATTGCCATTGAAATTGAATGTGAGTCTTCCCGCTGATATCGCCAATCGACGTGCGCTCCGGTAACTTCGCGGACCCATGGCAACCGACACGTTGATCACGCCCACCACTTACTGCCCTTCCCTCACGCTTTATGAGCGTTGGCACACGCGCACCGTGATGGTCGGCGACGTGGGCATCGGCGGCGCGAATCCGATCCGGGTGCAGAGCATGACCACCACGGACACCATGGATACGGCGGGCACCGTGGCGCAGAGCATCCGCATGATCGACGCGGGCTGTGAGATCGTGCGCATCACAGCACCGAGCAAGAACGAGGCGGAGAACCTCGCGGAGATCAAGAAGCAGCTTCGCGCTAAAGGCTACCGCACGCCACTGGTGGCGGACATCCACTTCACGCCGAATGCTGCGGAGATCGCCGCGCGCATCGTTGAAAAGGTCCGCGTGAATCCCGGAAACTACGCCGACAAGAAGAAGTTCGACGTGCGCGAATACACCGATTCGCAGTACGCGGAGGAGATCGACCGCATCCGCAAACGCTTCCTCCCGCTGGTGAAGATCTGCAAGGAGAACGGCACCGCGATGCGCATCGGTACAAACCACGGTTCGCTCAGTGATCGCATCCTGAATCGCTACGGCGACACGCCGCTGGGCATGGTGGAAAGCGCCTTCGAATTCCTGCGCATCTGCCGGGACGAGAACTACCACGAGATCGTGCTGAGCATGAAGGCCAGCAATCCGCAGGTGATGGTGCAGGCGTACCGCTTGCTCGTCCACAAAATGATGGAGCTCGGCTGGGACTATCCGCTGCACCTCGGCGTCACCGAGGCTGGCGATGGCGAGGACGGCCGTGTGAAGAGCGCCATCGGAATAGGCGCGTTGCTGGAGGATGGACTTGGCGATACCATTCGTGTCTCGCTCACAGAGGAGCCGGAGGCAGAGATCCCTGTTGCGCTGGAATTGGTGGAACGCTATCCTCGGAAAGATCATATCACTATCCCGCCAATCGAGCAAGTTCCGATCGATCCGTTCAGCCATGCGCGCAGACATACGCGAGAGGCGCTCAACATCGGTGCGCGGAATGTGCCCGTCGTGATCGCCGACATGAGCAAGAAGACCGCGATCACGCCCGCGTCACTCTTCGCGTGGGGCTATCGCTACAGCGTGCCCACCGACAAGTGGAATCTCGCGGACCAAGCGTGCGACTACGTCTTCATCGGAAAGAACGAGATCGATTTCGCGATCCCCGGAACACTCGGCGTCATCCAAGAGCACGCGACCTGGTTGAAGCATCGCGCGAAGGAGCGCCACTATCCATTCATCACGCCGAACGACTACCGCGCCGGGGTGGAGCAACACGACGCATTTAACCTCGTCTACGCCACGTTACCCGATCTCGACGCAGCGTTGATCGAGAAGCTGCGACATGATCCGACCGTCGTGCTCTTGATCGATACGCACAACGCGCACGGCATGGCCGAAGAGCGACGCTTGCTGTTCCAATTGATGGAGGCACATTGCAACGTGCCCGTGATCCTCGGTCGCACTTACGGAGACATCAGCCGGGAGAAGTTCGTGCTTCACAGCAGCACTGACATCGGCCCGTTGTTTCTGGACGGCATGGGCGACGGGATCTTCATCTCCGATGAGGACGGCGGGCGCGAGGACCTCGTGTGCCGCACTGCGTTCGGCATTCTGCAGGCCACGCGCATGCGCATCAGCAAAACGGAATACATCAGCTGCCCGAGTTGCGGCCGCACGCTCTTCGATCTACAAGAGACGACCGCCAAGATCCGCGCGCGTACCAGCCACTTGAAGGGCGTCAAGATCGGCATCATGGGTTGCATCGTGAACGGCCCCGGAGAGATGGCCGACGCGGACTACGGCTACGTCGGCACCGGCGCAGGAGTGATCACCCTCTACAAGGAAAAGGAAGTGGTGAAGCGCAACGTCCCTGCCGCGAGCGCTGTCGATGAGCTGATCGAATTGATCAAGCAAGGCGGCGATTGGGTGGAGGCGGAGTAGTATTCAGATGGTGCTTCCAGCGGAACATGCACCATCCCGTCGGAGAAAGGCATTCATCGGCGCCCGTCTGCGTAATCGGCGGTTCTCTTTCTTACTCGATCTTGATCGACTCCTGTGCGTCGTCCTTGTCGCTCTTGTCCAGCAAACGTCCCAATCCCTTCTTCGGTTTGGGAGCAGTGGCCTGCGCTGGCGGCGCTTCGGGGCCGTTCCAATCCACGGTGATCTTGCCCTGCTGAGGAGGTGGCGGCACGGCTGATGCGCTCTTGTCACCGGTCACTACGCCTTTGAGGATGCTTTTCAATTCCGCCGTCTCCTGCTTCATCTTTTCCATGCGCTTGGCGGCCGCCATCGCGCCATCGTTGCCGAACTGCAGGTCATCCGTGGTGCCGTACATGTGGAGGAATATCCGCAGCCCCGTGCCATCGTCGATGATCGGACCGAACTCGTCACTGCCACTTTGCGCGGTGCGGAAGAGATCGCCCAGACGGAAATTCAAATGGTCGTCCACTGCACCATCGAAGCCGTGCGTGCCGGTGACCTCGAGGTCCATCACGTTGCAACTCACGGTCATCAGCGGCAGATGTACTTGCCGGTCCTTGATCTCGATACGGTTCTCCAAGCGCGCGAAAGTGACGTGGCGGAATTGTGCGCGCAGCGCATCGACATCCACGAAGGGCGACACCAATTTGTTCTTCTGCAGGTGATCGGCCACGGCCATCAGCGAAGGATGGTTGTTCAACTCGCCTTTGGTCAGTACCACATCGGCGACGCAATGCAGGCGGTCCTCGTCGAGGCTGAAATCGGGCCGAAGCGGGGAGGTGAAAGTGAGTTGCGCATCGCCGGTGCCTTTTATCTCATTGTGCGTGAGGAACGTTTGAGCGAAGTCGCGGAACTCGCTGAACATTTTCGTCACGTCGATACCCTTCAGATCGGCATTGATCGCCAGCGGATAGGCCTCCGCGACGGTGCCATCCAAGCTTAAGCTGCCGCTCACGGTACCGCCTGCGGTGCGGAAGGCAAGCGGCGAGATGGTCAAGCGCTGATCATTCAGCCGAATGGTGCCGGTGATCTGCTGCGCGGAAAAGTCCTCCATGGTCAGCTCGCCGATGTCGGCCTTGAGGTCGAGGTCGATCAATGCGGGTAGCGTGAAGCGGTAGTCGGCGTCGGCGGCGGAGGGATTGGTGTTCTTGCCCACAAGCAACGAGGCGAGGTCGATCTTCGGCGAACTACCGCTGGCCTCGATGGCGAGACGCTGATCGGAGAAGAGCAGGTAGGGCATCAGGTTGCGCAGCGTTCCATTGAGGAGCATCGCATTGCCTTGCAGGTCGAAGCGGAGATCATGCACGGTGGCATCGTTGCCATCGAGCGCGAGATCGGCGTTGAGGTCCTTCACGCGGTGGCGCAGACCTTTCAACTTCAGAGTTGCATTCCGCAGACTCACGGTTCCGCTCAAGGCCAGACTGCGGAGGTCTGTCGCGCGCAGGTCCTCCACATCGCGCACACGACCGTGGATATGCGCCTCGGCCTTCAACCGCCCGCCCACTTGCTCTAGCGTATCCACGCGGATGAAGCGCAACAGGTCCGCGAGATCCAGGTCGCCGTGGATCTCAGCAGTGACTTTCGCATTTTTCAGTCCCAGCAGTTCCAAGCTTCCGCCTATCGGACCGCTGGACGAATTCGCCGAGAAGCCCTTCACCACCAATTTCTTCGGCGTCCCTTGCGGTGTGAGGTCCACGGATAATTCGCCTTGAACCTGCTTGAAGACGGTGCCACTGGAACGCTCGGTGAAGCGCCCGTCGCGCAACTTCATTCCTGCGGAAAGCGAAGGGCCTGCACCATACAACGGGCCGTCGTAGTGGATGGCGATGTCCGCGTTGCCATCAACGCCGTAGCGACGCAGCGTGTGGTGCATGCTTTCGGGAAGTAGTTCCACCACGCTGGCGAGATCAAGTCCGAAGCCGTTAGCACGGAGGTCCAGCGTTTGGCCTAGAGCGCCTTGTAGCACGGCCAAGGTCACGTTGAGGGGCATCTTGCCGAAGAGTAATTCGCCCTTGTCAATGCGGAACGCGCCATCAGCGCCACCGAAGAGCATGTGTACATCGATGTCGGCCTTGCGGTCAGCCAGTCGGATCCCTGTGCGATCGCTCCAATGCCGAAGCCAAACATCGCCGTTCAAGGACATCGTGGAACCGTCATCGCGGAAGCGCAGGGCGAAGGTGGATTGCTTGCTGGTGGCCGCCACCTCAATGCCGGAGCGCCCATCACGGAAGCGCGTGCTCAGTCCGTCGAAGGTCACTTTGCGCAGGTCGATCGCCGTCTTGCTTCCTGATGCTGCACCACTGCTGTCCGTCCGCCAGACCAGCCAATTCTCCGCGCCCTTGGTGTCGAGGCCGGGATAGAGCTTCACGTCCTGGCCGTGGATGTCATGCACGGTGTAATCCCCGGTGATCAAATCGAAAAGGCTGAACTCGAGGTAGAGGTCCTTGGCATAGAGCAGTGTGTCGGCGGGCAGTTCATCGCTGCGCACTTCCTGCATGTAGACATCGCGGATGCGCAACGAGGCCTGCGGAAAACGCTTGACCAGCGTGAGTTCGATGCCGTTCTGATGCAGCGGCGCTAGCAGGTGCGCGTTCAACTCATCCACCAGCTTCGCCTTCACCTGATCCTCGAAGACATAGGCCAACGTCACGAGCACCAGCAACAGGCCGACAAAGGCGGCCAGGCCGATCAATAGGGTGCGACGGAGCAAGCGGAACATGGGCAAGGTCGAAAACTACCGGGGAAAACAAGGGCCATGTGGTCGATCGGCGGCCGATCGTTCACAGGTGCGTGTTCACTATCAACGTGATAGAGCGGCTGGAAGTGTGGGCCGGTGCTCGCCTATTCGCTGCCTTGTGAAAGCCGCGTCCGCCGCCCGCCGCGCTCGTCCTTCGAGCCTATCGGCGCTTCCTTCATCTGCTTCAGCCAAGTGACCTCCTTCTCCGAAAGATGCCGCCAATGGCCGCGTTGCAGTTCCTTCTTCGTCAGGCCGGCGAACATCACGCGGTCCAACTTCACCACTTCCGCGCCCAGCGCCTCGAACATGCGGCGCACCACGCGGTTGCGACCCATGTGGATCTTCAGGCCCACTTCACGCTTGCTCGCACCAACGAAGCTCACCTCGTCGGCATTCGCGAGGCCGTCATCGAGATGCACGCCTTCAGTGAGCTTGTGCAGTTCGTCTACAGTAAGGGCGCGGTCCAATGTGGCGTGATAGAGCTTCTCTGCGCCGTGGCTGGGATGGGTCAGCTTCTTGGCGAGGTCGCCGTCGTTCGTGAGTAGCAGTACGCCGGTGGTGTTGCGGTCCAAGCGCCCCACAGGATACAGCCGTTCGGAGCAGGCCTTGGCGATGAGCGTCATCACGGTGTGGCGGTCGCGCGGATCGTCCGTGGTGGTGATGGTGTCCTTGGGCTTGTTCAGCAGCACGTAGCGCTTCTGCTCGACGCTGAGCTTCTGCCCGCCGAAATGCACAATGTCCTCTGGCTTCACCTTGGTGCCCAACTCGGTCACCACTTTCCCGTTCACGGTCACAACGCCGGTGGTGATCAGCTCGTCGGCTTCGCGGCGACTGCCTATACCAGCTTGTGCCAAGTAGCGATTCAGGCGGATAAGCCCGTCGTTGGCGGGATTCGGTAGGCTAAAACGGTCGCTGCGTTCGCCCCTGCGAAATGGCCTGCGGGTCAAGGGGTCACCTTCCTTGAACTTTCGCTCATCGCGACCTTGTGTCTTCCATGGCTTCTCTGGACGGCCTGTGCCACGGTCAGAACCCGGACGTGCAGGACGGGCACCGCGTGGTGCATCGCTGCGGTCATCTGGACGTGGTCCTCGTGGTCCGGATGAACGACGTGGCCTTTCGCCACTGCCTTCACTCCGTCGATCATCGCGATCGCCAAACGACCGCTTGGGTCCGTCACTTCTTCCGCCTGCGGAGCGTGGAGGACGGCCACTTCCGCGTGTATCCTCACGTGGGCCACGATCATCACTGCGCCGATCGTCGCGATCGCCAAACGGCCGCGAGGGCCCTGCACTTCTTCCGCTTGATGGGCGCTGAGGACGACCGCTTCCGCGTGCATCCTCACGAGGGCCGCGACTTTCACTGCGCCGATCATCACGGTCGCCGGATGGCCGTTTCGGGCCTGCACTTCTTCCGCCTGCGGGGCGCTGAGGACGGCTGCCTCCGCGAGCATCCTCGCGTGGACCGCGTTCTGATCGTCCAGCACTGGGCCTCGGCCGTTCGTCGTCGTCCCGGCGTGGTGGTCGGTCCGAAGTTCTCTTCGGTCGGGGGCCTGCGCCGCTGGTGGGGCGTTTCGGGCCGCGGGCTGGGCGTTCGCCTCTCGGGGAACGGTCGTTCGTGCGCTTACTCATAGGGTGGGGTAGAAGGCGTCGGGGATATGCAGGACCTCAGGCCCTGAAGGTGTATGCGTGATGCTGACCACGTCGAAGCGCAGTTCCAGGTCTTCGGTCGTTGTGTGAAGGAGTTCGTCGGCGGCACGCATCAGGTTGCGCTGCTTGGTGGGGCCAACGGCGAGTTCGGGATCGCCC